>NZ_JACSLO010000006.1:0-199235 GCF_018618195.1 Exiguobacterium sp. s7
AGGCGGCTTGAGCCCTGTCGAATACAGGGCTCAAGCCGCCTAGGATGGTTTTCATTATTTGCCCTGTCTACTTGACGGGGAGCAGTTCATAGCGGGCAGGCTCATAACGTACGGAACTCGAGCTCCGGAAGCGTCTCAAGCAGCTCCGCGATCTCATCCGTGTGCGCCTCGGCACCCGGGACGGCCTCGGTCGGTTCGACCCAGAAGAACGTCTTGTCGCTCGCTCCGAGGTAGTTGCCGTAGCCGACTTCCTCTGCGAACGCCGCTTCCGATAGTTCACGGTCAATCAAGTCCAAATGAAACAACAACTGGTCGTCGCCGTCCTCGACGTTATAGTAGAGGTCGAACGTGCCGTAGCTGTTCTGATCGCCGACATCGACGACGTCCTGCGCCTTCTCGATATAGACGTCCCCACGCTCAATCGCCGCGACGATTTTCGACGGGAGAATGATCTCATAACCGAGCTCACGGTCACGGATCGTCTGCGTCGTATCGTCAGTCCGCCCCCGGGACGAGACGACACCGACCGTTGCGACGAGGGCACCCGTCACGCCGAGCGCGACGGCCCATTTCATTGTTTTGTTCATGTGGATTCACTCCTCTTTAGTCTTGCCATGAGACGATTATCGCACAAAATGTCCTTAAATCATTAAATATTCTGAAAAAATGTTTAGCGATGCGTTGACGCACGTTCCGCAATCCCATACGATAAAAGTATCGCATTATAGAAAAGAGGAACCGACATGTCAAACGAACAACAATTGTCACGCGCACAGCTCGACGCGCTCTTAAAGAACGTCTTCGCCCTTCAAATCCCGGTCATCGAGAAGTTCATGACCGACCTATTTAAAAAGTACGTCTCGACGGCGTCCACGTTCAAGCAGGACATGGACACGATGAAAGCGACGGAGTGGCATAAACAGTTCTTCGGCCAAAAAGTGATGCCGCACTTGTTCATCGAGAACCTCGGCTTCGGCGCCTCGTTCCGTCACCAGGAACAAGACAAAGTCGTCAAAATCCCGGACAACATGACGGTCGTGAAACCGGACTCGGACGACCAAATCGAAGAGATCCTTCAAAACCTCGACAAGACGCTCGCGTCGATGGACGGAATCAAAAACAAAGGACTCGTCAAAAAGTTCTATAAAGAGACACTCGAACTCATCTGCCAGCTCGGTAGCCGTACCGGGATGATGGACGAGTTTTATGAGAAAGTCAAAGGCAGCTTGACGAAAGCTTGACCCGCCATCCACGTCCTCGGACGTGGATTTTTTAATTTTTGCTTCTCGGCTCGAACACGGCCAAGCGTTCGATGTTAGCCAAAATCGGCTTCGCCCGTCCAATCAACGTCTGTGTCGTCTCAAGCGACAGCGACTGTTGATGCGCCTCGACGCTCTCCCATACCTCATAGACGACGATCGACTCGTCGTCGAGCGACGCCGCGACTTGATACACGCAACACGTCGCCTCTCGTTCCATCGCCTCGGCCGCCTCGAGCAAGATGGCGAGCAGCATCTCGCGCTCGCCCGGGACGGCCGTCAATTTGCCGAACAATCCATACGGTTTCATCTTCATCCCTCCTTGTCGTATCGATTCGCCGCCGGCATCGTCTTCTCCTTTACACGGAACTGGCTACGGCTGTGGAAGACGACCCCAATCATGACGAGCGAGATGCCGACGAGCGACAGCCCGGACGGCAGATGCGCCTGAAGGAAAATCAGCTCCCCGATGAGCGCGAACAGCACCTCGAGTGCCTGCGTCGCCTCGACCGTCGCCAGTCTCCCCATGTCGTGTTTGACGAGGTCGGTCGCCTTGAAGAACAGCACCGTCGCGACGACACCGGACAAGAGCGCGACGAGGAGCGTCTGCGTCAGTTGCGAACCCGTGGGCGCCCCCGTCGTCAACCCGTAACCGAACAAGAGGAGCCAGACCGGGAGCGAACCGATACACATCCCGAGGATACGCTCGAACACGTCGAGGTCGGTGTGGGCCATCATCTTCCGGTTTCCGAGCGGATAGGCGAACGCGGCAATCAGTACCGGGAGCACACCCACCACCAAGAAACGTGGCTCGAAGTCGGCGAGGAACTCGACTTGCATCAAGACGACGCCGAACAGGATGAGTCCAGAGAAGCGGAGCGCCGTCCACGGAATCTGTTCCCGCGTCCCGTCACCACGACGGAAGAGGGGCGACAACAGCGCCCCGGCGATAATCGTCACTTGCCAAGTGCCGGCAATGAGCCAAGGCGGGGCGACCTCGGCGGCGAGACAAATCGGGACGTAAAACAGACCAAAGCCGACCGTTCCCCAGACGAGCCACGGCCACGGCTGTTCGACGAGCGCCTGGTGCACCCGGGTCATCCCGCCCCTGACGTAGACGACGAAAACGAGGAGCGGGATCATGAACAGGAAGCGGAGCGAGGCGCTGTACGCCCAGTGACCACCTCCGACTTGCATCGATTCGTTCAACACGAACGTGCTCGCAAAAAACAAGGCGGCGAGTACACCTAACAGAAGCGGACGCATACGTACTCTCCTTTCCGAATCCCCATGTGTTCCATAACTTGTGTCAGATTTCCTGCCTCATCCACTAAATTCTGTGTGAGGTTTGCTATACTAAAAAGAAAAAGGAGTGAACCCCGATGCAGCGTCCACCGATGCCTTCCCCGACCCCGGAGGAAGTGCTCCGTTTGAAACGTGTCCACAATCCGATCAAACCGACCGAACTCCTCGCCAAGGGGCTGCTCCTGTTGATCGGTGCCTTCATCTTCGCCATCGGGCTCGAGGCGTTCCTCGTCCCGAACCAAATCATCGACGGCGGCATCGTCGGCGTCTCGATCATTACGTCTTATTTGACAGAGACGAAGCTCGCCATCTGGCTCGTCATGTTTAACTTGCCGTTCATCTTCTTCGGCTATCGCCAAATCGGGAAGACGTTCGCCGTCGTCACGTTGATCGCCATCATGCTCATGTCCGGTTTCACGATTTTGCTCCACTCGATCGAACCGTTCACCGACGACCTGCTGTTGTCGACCGTGTTCGGCGGCTTCTTGCTCGGGGCCGGCATCGGTCTCGTCATCCGGGCCGGCGGGTCACTCGACGGGACCGAGATTTTGGCCGTGTCGTTCACGGACCGCTTGCCGTTCTCCGTCGGTGAGATCGTCATGTTCTTCAACATCTTCATCCTCGGGACGGCCGGTTTCGTCTTCAGCTGGGACCGGGCCATGTACTCGCTCATCACGTACTTCGTCGCCTTCAAGACGATCGATATCGTGCTCGAGGGGCTCGACCAGTCGAAGGCGGCGTGGATCATCACGACGGCGCCGGACGACATCGGTCAGGCCATCATGGACCGGCTCGGCCGCGGCGTGACGTATCTACACGGTGAAGGGGCCTATACGGGCGACGGCAAGAAAGTCGTCTTCACCGTCATCAGCCGACTCGAAGAGACGAAACTGAAGGACATCCTCGACGACTATGACGAGAAGGCGTTCCTCGCCATCGGCAACATCCATGACGTCCGGGGCGGCCAGTTCAAAAAGAAAAATATTCACTAAAACACCAACTTTTCAATTGGTGTTTTATTTTTGGTTTATATTTACTTAGATAATAATAAAAAGGATAATATGTGTATTGATTGGGATAAGGGGATAATCGGATGATTGTAATTAAAATTAATAAATTGCCAACATCGAAAGAAGAATTGAAAGAACGAACTAGACGTGCGTGGAAAAGAAATATTCGGACACTTACAAATGAAACTGAGCTTATTACGTTGTATAAAGGAAAAATTGTCGGAGTGTTCACTATCCTAGGCATTAAACAAGATGAGCTAGAGCCGAACAGAGTCGCTTTTGTCTTAAGTGAAAAGTCAAGCCCGCTCGTTGGAAAAAACGTGCATTACAGTACTTCTAACCCTTGTACGGTTATAGATATTAATCAATTGAGGTTCACTTAAATAAAGAGGGGACGAAGCATAGAGCTTCATCCCCTTTTGTTTATCCGATTTTAGCTTGGTCACGCCCGCTCGTCTTGGCGTGATAAAGGGCGGCATCGGCCCGTTCGAACACGAGCGTGCCCGGTTCGGCCCCGGCGAGCGAGGCCCCGATTGACACCGTCATCGGGATTGTTGTCCCTTCGAACGAGAATGGTGTATCCCGGACGACGGTGACGATGTCGTCGGCGATCGACCTCACGTCTCCGACGTCCTCGAGTACCATCAAGAACTCTTCCCCGCCGTAACGGCCGACGAAGCAGCCCTCCGGACAGTTCGCCTGTAACGTTTGGGCGATGTGGTGAAGCGCCGCGTCACCGGCCCGGTGCCCATATGTATCGTTCAACTGCTTGAAGCGATCGACGTCGATGACGAACAGCGCCCAAGGGAGACCCGACATCTCGACCTCGTTCAACCGCTCGAGCGTCATGTATCGGTTCGGAAGCCCGGTCAGCTCGTCAATCGTCGCCCGCTGCGTATGGAGCCGGAACATGCGCAGATGCGTCTCGATTTGTTTCGCGACCCAGTAGCACATCCACCCGCCAAGGAACGTGATCGCAAAATACGGCAAGAACACGGTCGTGAACGCATGCATCGGGACGTTGCCGGCGATGCGGAACAAGACGAGCACCGTCCCGAAGACGAGATAGGCCGAGTATAAGTGGCCGCGCCGCAGCATCATTCGATTCAACACGAGCGACAAGACGAGAAACAGGCCGAGCGTACCGAACGAGCTGACGAACTGCTCCGTCATGCCATCGAGGGCGAAGCGACCGAGGAGCGTCAAACCCGTCGTGACAGTGACACCGATCGGTCCGGCATAGGCCGCTGAAAGCGCGAGCGGGATGATTCGTAAATCGACTCGTGCTTCCCCGACTTGGAACGAGTTGACCGTCAACAGCACGGCCGCGAGCCCCATGGCGAGACCGAACCAGATGCGGACCGCGTAAGGAGAACCCGTCTGGATCGGCAACAATTGGCGCATGAGGTACAACGTCAGCGACAAGACGAGATAGATGATACTGATATTGATAAAAAAGATATTGATGACTTGACCCAAACTACCTCGTCCTTTCCCGCCGTTTCTTTCTCCCTATCCTATCGTACAAAAGTGACACATGTCACCCTATCCAAATTTTAGGACAGCTAAAAAAGCCGGAAGCTCACGCCTCCGACTTGTTTTGCATCATCTGTTTCATCAAGTTGGCGCTGTCCCGAGCCGATTCGTTCTCGGCTTGCATCTGGACGTACACCTCATGGCGATGGATATCAATATGGCGCGGGGCGTCGATGCCGAGCTTGACCTGGTCGCCTTCGATGGCGAGCACGGTGAGCGTCACATCGTCCCCGATATGGATCGCCTCGCCTTGTTTTCGTTTCAATACGAGCATCAGCGCACCTCTTCTTTCTGACCGCCGAGCGGGAACCGGGCCGGGTAAACGTCATCCAAGATGACTTGCTTCCCGCGGCGCTCTTTCGTCTCGATGACGATCGGTGCCTTCAAGTTGAGCGTCGAGGCGTCGAACGGCTCACGGAGCGTCACGATGGCATATACCGAGACGTGCTCCGCCTCGTCGATGCCGAGCTGTTCTTTCGCGCCGTCGGTCAATTCGAACGCATAGTCCGGCTTGTGCCAGAACGGGTTCGTCACGACGAAGGCGCAGGCCGGGTCCTCGAGCGACTGGAGCGACCAAAACGGGAGCTCGTCCCCATACGGGATGAGGGTGAACGTCTTCGAGTCCGGGAATCCGGGAATCTCGCTGACGAACGAGATCGTCTCTTCTTCATTTACTTCGATTTTGCCAAAATAGTCTGTCTCAATGAACATGGGTTGTCCTCACTTTCAACGCGTCTCATCATACATGCCACCGACCGGCCACATTTCGAGCGACGCCTGCTGACGGAGCGAGATGTCCGTCGTCCATGGCGTGAACGAGATGTCGGCCGGGGTGAGTGATACATCAATCTGTGCCGGCGTCAGGTTCCACTCGATTTTGACATCCGCCGGCGTATACGTCAACTTCACGCGGTCGAGCGATTTCGGCATGAAGTCCATGTCGACGACCGGGTACGGGGCGCTCGTCTTCTCAGCGGCCATCGCGGCGATCGGGTTGCCGTTCTCGATGCGCATGAGCCGGTCCCCGTCCCGGGCCGTGGTCGATGTCGCTTCCCGGGCCGCCTGTTCCCCGAGCTGACCGAAATGGCGCCCGAGCTCGAGCGCCGCCTTCAAGTTGCTCTCACTGCGCGCGACCGACGAGTCGACCTCGAGCGTACCGCCTGTCGTCTGTTGGGTCATCTCGACCTTGCCTTGCGTCATCGACACATCGGCCCGGCCTTGCCTCATCTCGAGGTGGGGCCGGTTCGACGTGATTTGAATCGCGGCCTGCGTCTGCC
Source organism: Exiguobacterium sp. s7 (assembly GCF_018618195.1). Classification (NCBI taxonomy): domain Bacteria; kingdom Bacillati; phylum Bacillota; class Bacilli; order Caryophanales; genus Exiguobacterium; species Exiguobacterium sp. s7. The sequence continues at coordinate 6,388 of NZ_JACSLO010000006.1, forward strand.
GCATCTCCAGCCGGGCGATGTTCATCGCTTACCGGAGGAAGTCGAGGAGCGTCGGTTGAATGATCCGGGCGCCGGCCGATAGCGCGGCCCGGTGCACCGTCTCGTGAGACTTGAGCTCCATGATGACTTTTTCGATGTCGATGTCTTCGTTATCGGACATAATCGTCTTGGCGATGATCTCATGTTCTTGCAGGCGGTTGTCGACGAGTTCTAGCCGATTGGCGCGCGCCCCGAGCTCGGCCCGTTCCGTGATCAAGTTTTGAGCGATGACGTCGAGGTCGGCGAGCTCGTTCGAGAGCACTTCACCGGTCGTGTTCGGGTCGGCCAGTTTCGAGACGAGGTCGTGGAGTCCGGCGAACACGTCGCTCCCGAACACCGTCTCCGGTTGCATGTTCACTTGGACGGTGATGCCTTTCGATACTTCAAAGGCGACTTTCCCGCTCGCTGCCGGCGCCCCGTCCGGATAGATGCTGTTGACGTCTCCGTTCGGGTCGGCAAGGAACGCCTTCAAGGCGTCCATGTCGACGAGCGGTTGGTCCGTCTTCGTGCCGTTGTAAATATATTTCTCACCCGACTTCGCGTTCGCGAGTGAGCCGATATGTTCAATCAACTGATTGACCTCACTTTGGATGATTTGACGTTGCGACGACTCGTACGTGTCGTTCGCCGCCTGCGTCGTCAGTTCGCGAATCCGTTTGACGGCTTCCGTCACTTCGTTCAACGTCGAGTCGGTCAAGTCCATCCAGCTCGTCGCTTCGCTGACGTTGCGGCGGAACTGATCGACCTCGCGCACCTCGGTCCGATAGCGCATGCCTTGCATGGCGACGACCGGGTCTTCCGAAGCCCGTTGAATCCGTTTCCCGCTGATGAGTTGTTCTTGCACTTGGGCGAGCTTGTTATAGCTGCTCGATAAGTGTTTCAAGTTCGTCTGTGTGAGCATCGTCTGTGTGACTCGCATCAAGCATTACCTCCCTACGACACCCATGCCGTTGATGATTTTGTCGAGCATCTCATCGACGGCCGTGATGTTTCGGGCCGCCGCGTTATAAGCGTGTTGATATTGAATCATCATCGTCATCTCTTCGTCGAGCGAGACGGCGCTCACTGCCTGGCGGCGCTGGTCAGAGCTCGCCATGAGGGCGAACGTGCTGGTCGCGAGTCGTCCGCTCTGGTCGGCGGCGACAGCCATGTTCCCGATGACGTTTTGATAGTACTTCCCGATCGACGTCTCTGTCTGGACCGATCCGTCGAAGCTGAGCGTGGCCGACTTCAAGTTCGCCAACGCAAGTGCCCCGCTGCCGTCCCCGATGTTGCCGTCTTGAGACGCGGCGATCAAATCGAGGTTGTTCATGACGGCGTCGCTCACTTTGATCGTCGCGGCGCTCGCCGTCCCTTCGAAGAAGTTCGCCGTCCCGGCGTTGCCTTTGGCGTCCATGTTGTTGCTGTGGGCCGTGTTGAAGGCCGAGGCGAACTGGCCCGCCATCTCGTCCAAGTCTTTCAACATCGTCGCGTACGCGCCGTTCACGCTGCCTGATTCGGGCGTGTCCGTACCGTACATCTCGACGAGCGCTTTCCATTTACCGTTTGGCATCGATGCGTGCGTGAGGGCCACATCCGCTCCGCTCGCATCGGTCATGTCGAGACCGTCGAACGAGCCGACCGTGCCGTTGATCCCATCGACGAGCTTATGGTCGACGCCACCGACCGTGACGACGATGTCGATCCGGCCCTCGGCGACTTTCTGTGAGTTCCCGCGCGATTCCCCGTTCGTATAGTCGACCGGGACACGTTTGAAGTCCATATATTGGGCAAGCTCGTCCATGTAGCGGTCACGCTCGTCATACAATTCGTTCGGGAGCACACCGAGCGGCTCCGCGTCACCGATTTGACGGTTGACCTCACTGATCTTCGTCATCAAGTCGTTCACTTTCTTGACGACGACGTCCGCCTCGGACGCCAAGTCGGCCTGCACTTTTTGGAGCGAGGACGACATGTAGTTGAACGTCTCCGTGAGCGTCATCGCCCGTTGGCGCACGACGCTCCGCGCGCCGGCGTCGTCCGGGTTGACCGACAAGTCTTGGAGCGAGGCCCAGAACAAGTCGAGTGATTTGGCGAGGCCCGTCTCGGACGGCTCATTGACGATGTCCTCCATCCGGCCGAACGCCGCCTCTTTCGTGGCGTAGTAGGCGTTCTTGACCGATTCGTCACGATATTGCTGGTCGATCATCAAGTCACGGATCCGAGCGAGCGTCTCCCCGCGGACACCCGTCCCGAACTGCCCGGCCTTCGTTCCGCCGAAGTTGACGCTGAGCTGTTCGGTCATGCCGAGCGATAGGCGCTGGCGTGAGTAACCCGGGTTCGAGGCGTTGGCGACGTTGTTCCCTGTCGCCTGGAGCGCCCACTGGTGCGTCGTCAAACTTCGACGCGCCGTCTCTAATCCCATAAATGTTGAGCCCATTAAACTTCCTCCTTATACATCCCGGCTGAACGAGCGCGTCTCGAGCGCCTGTTGACCGTACGTGAAATCATCTGCCTCTGGCAGGAGCATATCCAAATGCCATTCGATATACCGGAGCGACTGTTCGAGCAAGACGGCGTTCAATTCATTCTGCCGTTTCAGCTCGAGGACGACCAGTCGTAACGCTTCTTTCTCTTCATCGTCCAAAACGAGCGTTCCTTGAAGTCGTTCCGCCTCTTTTTGTTTGATTTGTCGGACGAGCGTCGCTTCTTCCTTGACGAGCGCGCTAAAAGCGGGCATATCGCCATTGACGAGCAGTCGTTCTTTTTCATAAGCGATTTCGAGCAAACGTGTATGTAATGTGAGCATAAGTCTCTCCTTTTTCCAAAAAAAGAGCCGACTAAAGAAAGGGTGTCCCTTGTTTAGTCAGCTTCCGTGCCATCATATTTATGCGAAGGTCTCCCTCGGACCTCGCTTTCATTCATCCTTGTAGAAAGCGTTTGGCGATTTCGCGCGCGTCCCGTGAATACGTCCCGGCGTTGATTTCCGCCTTCAAGGCGTTAATCTTCTCCAGGCGCTCCGGATGTTTCACCGGTTCTTCAAACCGGGCGCGGGCTTCGGCCGATATCGATAGTTGGTCCGTTTGGCGTGTCAGCTCGGGCTTCGTCTCAGGTTGCGTTTTCTTCTCATAAGTGTTCGGTAAGTGTACCCACTTTGCAGAATCGATGCGCATACGTGTCCCCCCTCTTCTCAGTTGTTAGTCCAAACGATAAGCGCGAACGCTTTGTTTCGTGACGGTGGCTTGTAGCCCTTTCAGTTCTTGCTGCATGTCGGTCTGACAGTCCGCGCATACCTTTCCTTGGTTCGTCGGATTGCCGCAGCGCACGCAGGCGATGTTCAGGGACGGGTTGTCCTTGATGATCAAGCGTCCTTCATGGATATATCGCGTGATATCAAGTTCGGAGACGCCTGTCGCTTCGACAAGGGCCCCGATCGTCGTCTGTTTGTTAGCGGGTTCGCGGATGAAGTCCCGGACTTTCAAGAAGTTTTGGAAATCGACTTCCGCGCAGGATGGGCAGTAAGGCGAGCGGCTTTGTTTCATGAACAGCCGTCCGCACGTTTGACAAGTTGTTGCTTCCACAGTCATTCACCTCTGCCCTTTATATCGGACGCATTTTTAATTTGTTTAGCGTCCGGAACAGGCAAACGGCAGAAACTTGTTCCACCCCGGCCCGACGTAAAGTGAGCGCCGCTTGATGCAACGTCGTCCCGGTCGTGTAGACGTCATCGACGAGGACAATTTTGCCACAGCGCGGTAACCGCTGTACAGTGAACGGGTTCGCACGGTGCCGCCTTTCTTCTTTCCCAAGTTCGCGCTGACTTGAAACCTCGGCTTTCACGAGCGTTCGTTCCATCGGTCCGATCAATCGGGCGAGCACCTCGGCCTGATTGAAACGCCGCGTCCGTAACCGCTCCTCGCTGAGTGGGATTGGCACGTAGACGAAATCCGGTTCTCGCAGCTGCCTTAGTACCGGACGCATCTGATTGGCCAGGACGACGTCACCGCCGAACTTGTAGCGGTGGAGCCAGTTCACACCCGCCTCGTCATATAGGTAGAGCGAGCGCACGGTCAAATCGAGACCGAGGGCAAGCCACCGGACGCAATCGTCGCATGTCGCCCCGTCCTCGGTCGGATGGCCGCAGCGCGGGCAGCCCGAGATGATCGGGGTCAATCTCCCCTCGCAGTCCGGGCAGACCCAGTCCCGTTTTAAGAGCGTCGCCGGGCTCCAGGGAATAGCGAACGGTTTTCGGCAGACGAGACAGTTCATCTCCGGTTCGCCTCCTCGATCTCGCGGATGGCCCGGTCTTGCCGGAACGTGCGCTCGTGGTAGAAGAAGACGACATCCCCGGTCGGCGCGGTCGGTTTCCGACCGGCCCGCCCTGCCATCTGGACGAGGGCGCGGGACGAGAACAAGGCGTGGCTGCTGTCGAGGACGGCGACGTTGACCCCGGTCACGGTCATGCCCCGCTCCCAAATCGACGTCGCGAGCACGATTCCGTTCGTCGCCTCGAGCCATTCGAGCGTATCCGTCCGCTCATTGGTATCTGCCGAGACGGCCTGGTAGCCGAACCCGTTCGCCGCAAGCAGTTCCCCATAACGGACGAGGTCCGGCTTCGTCGGGACGAACAGCAAACGTGGGGACCCCTCGTATTGCCGACAGAAGTCGAGGATGGCCTGCCCCGTCTCACGCACGAGTCGCGGCACCGGCAAGTCGTGGCCGTGATAGCGACGCGATAGATGCACGGTCGGGAACTGGCGCTGCCAGACGGTCGGCGTCGCCGTCACGAACAAGAACAGGCCTTTCCCGGCTCGGCGGAGCGTCCACCAAAGTGCCAAATCGAAGGCGAACGGGAAGGCATCAGACTCATCGACGAGGACGTAATCGAAGACATGTCGTAAGTTCACGAGCAGCGGCGCCGTCGCGACCGTGATCATCCCAATCGTGTCCTTATCCCCGCCCCCGTAGCGCCGGGTGACCGGGACGGAGAAGGCGGCCTCGAGCCGGTCGACCCATTCGATGGCGACGTCACGGCGCGGCGAGACGATGAGGACACGCTTCCCTTCATTGACGACGCGCGCGATGACCGGGAATGTCATCTCCGTCTTCCCGGCCCCGCAGACGGCATGGACGAGCCCGCTCGTCCGAGATTCCCACCAGGTGAGCAACTGCCGGCTGATGTGTTGCTGGTCGGTCGACAGCTCGAACGGCATGACGAGTTCCGTCGGTTCGACCGGTGTCGTGATGTCTTCTTCCCCGAGACGGTCGCACTGACAGACACGGCCGAGATGGAGGCAATTCCGGCAATAGCGGCACGCACCGTGGTGGCACGTGAACGAGCGGGTGTCCGCGCTCAGACAGCGTTGACAGATGCCGAAGCGGATGGCGGGCGTGCCGGTCGGAGCGATGATGAGTTGTCCCAATACAATCAGTCCTTTTTGAATGAGGATATCATGTGAGAAGCCGTCGGACATGAGGCGTTGTCAGCATGTAGCGGCACCATTCCCGTACGGAACCTGAGCCATTTGCGACTTACGACCGAGGCGAACGGTGCAACATCTCTTTTATACTAAGCGTAGTCCAATAATTGGAAAGCAGGTGTCCGATGCACAAACGACCACTTCATAACGTCTTGACCGTACTCGGAATGATGGCCGTGTTCTGTCTCGGTTGGTGGGTGTGGTATGTGTTGAACGGCAGTGAGGCGGCCGAACAACGAGCCGTCCGAGCAGCCGAAACGTATGTCGACACGACGTATCCCGAGATGGAACTCGTCGTGACCGACGTGACGTACTTATCCCTGTACGATGCGAAGTATTACGTCTTGTTCGCGTCCCCGTCCCATGCCGAAGCTGAGTTGTGGGTGCGCGTCACTCGAGCCGGAGACGTCGTGGACGACAATATCGGGGATGTCGCGAACGTCTCACGGTCATTGGACCGACGCGACGCCTTCGACTAACACCTATAATCAAAAAACTCGCCAGACGATTTTTCGTCTGGCGAGTTTTTCTCGTTATGCGTTCCGTTTGTAGAACATGATCGCCTCATACGCCCGGAGCGACAACGTCGTCCCGTCGAGCTGCGGCACGTCATAGTTGTGGCTGACGACCTCGGCCTGCGAGAAACCTGCCGGGATCTCATACGTCGTCTCAGGGCCGTAGAAGTTGGCGACGACGAGCACTTCCTCGTCTTCCGTCTTCCGCGTGTACGCCCAGACGTCGAGCGCGTCCGGTGTCAGGAGCGTATAGTCCCCGTCCGTCAACACGTCGAACTCTTTGCGGAGCGAGATCAAGTTTTTGTAGTGGTAGAACACCGAGTTCGGGTCGTCGAGCGCCGTCTCGACGTTGACGTCCGTATAGTTCGGCGCCACATTGATCCACGGCGTCCCGCTCGTGAAGCCGGCGTGCGGCGTCGCGTCCCACTGCATCGGCGTCCGCGAGTTGTCGCGCGACTTCTGTTTGATGGCGGCCATCATGTCCTCGTGCGACACGCCCTGTTCGCGTTTCAAGTTATAGGCGTTGAGCGTCTCGATGTCACGATACTCGTCGAGCGAGTCGAAGCCTGGGTTCGTCATGCCGATCTCCTCGCCTTGATAGATGTACGGTGTCCCTTGGAGGCCATGGAGCACGGTCGCGAGCATCTTCGCGCTCTCGACGCGATGGTCGGTGTCGTTGCCGAACCGGCTGACGACGCGCGGCTGGTCATGGTTGCACCAGAAGATGGCGTTCCAGCCCTTACCGTGCATCCCTTCCTGCCACGTCGACATGATGTCTTTCAGTTGGATGAAGTCGAACGGGGCGGCGACGAACTTCTCACCGTTCGGATAGTCGACTTTCAAGTGATGGAAGCTGAACGTCATGCTGAGCTCACGCTCGTCCGGGCTCGAGTAGCGAACGCAGTGGTCGAGCGTCGTCGATGACATCTCGCCGACCGTGATGACGTCGTGGCCGTCGAACACCTCGCGGTTCATCTCTTTCAAATATTCATGGATGCGCGGCCCGTCCGTATAGAACTTGCGGCCGTCCGAGTCGTCTTCCGGGAAGTCCTGCTGCTTCGAGATCAAGTTGATGACGTCGAGGCGGAACCCTTTGATGCCCTTGTCACGCCAAAAGCGCATCATCTCATAGACGTCCTCGCGCATCTGCTCGTTCTCCCAGTTCAAGTCGGCCTGGGTCACGTCGAACAAGTGAAGATAATATTGGCCGCTCTTCTCATCATACTTCCAGGCGTTGCCGCCGAACTTCGACTCCCAGTTCGTCGGCTCGTCGCGCCAGATGTAATAGTCGCGGTAGCGCTCGTCGCCGGCGAGCGACTTCTGGAACCACTCATGCTCGGTCGACGAGTGGTTGACGACGATGTCCATCATGAGCCCGATGCCACGCGCCTCGGCCTCACGGACGAGCTCATCGAGGTCATCCATCGTCCCGTACGAGGGGTCGATCGCGTAATAGTCGCTGACGTCATAGCCGTTGTCGTTTTGTGGTGACTTGTACACCGGCGTCATCCAGATGTATTCGATGCCGAGCTCGGCCAAATAGTCGAGCTTGGCCGTCACGCCTTTGATGGAGCCGGTGGCATTGCCTTCCGGGCTATAGAAGCTTTTCGGGTAGATTTGATAGACGACAGATTTGCGCCAGTTTGATGGTGTCATAGGTGTAGTCTCCTTTTGTAAGAGTTTTCATTTGTACGGGAAAAGGGGAAGAACCTCCGTCCCTCCCCTTGTCAGTCATCTTCTTATGCAACTTTGTTTTCTTCGATTTCACCTTTCTTCATATAGCGCTTCGACAAGACGAATGTGAGCGCGAACGGCACGACGATCGCGATGATCATCCCGACGATGAAGAGCAAGATCTTATCGGTGAAGATGGAGAGGAAGCCAGGTAGACCCCCGACCCCGATCCCAATCGCTTGAACATCGTTCAAGGTGATGAAGACGGCGGCAATCGCCGACCCGATCATTGCCGAGTAGAACGGGAACTTGTTCGGCAAGTTCACCCCGAACATGGCCGGCTCGGTGATCCCGAAGTAAGCCGAGATGGCTGATGTCGACGCCATACTCTTTTGTTTCGCGTTGTGCTTATAGACGAAGAACATGGCAAGTGCAGCCGAGCCTTGGGCGATGTTCGACAAGGCGAGCATCGGCCAGATGAACGTACCGCCCGTTTCCGCGATGAGCTGAAGGTCGATCGCGATGAACAAGTGGTGCATCCCCGTGACGACGAGCGGTGCGTAGAACAATCCGAACAAGAGCGCACCGACGACCGGTACGACTTCGAATACGTTGACGAGGCTCGTCGCGATGACGTTCCCGATTCCGCGTGTGACCGGTCCGACGATCGCGAGCGCGAGGAAACCGGTGACGACGATGGTCGTGATCGGTACGACGAGCAATTGAATCGCGTTCGGGACGTGTTTTTTCAAAAACATCTCAATATGGCTCAAGATGAAGGCCGCGGCCAAAATCGGAAGGATCTGACCTTGATAGCCGACTTTCTCGATTTCGAACAAGCCGAGGATGTTGAACGTCGGGACGTCGCCTTCAAGCGCCGCCTGCCCATAACCCCAGGCGTTCAAGAGGTCCGGGTGGACGAGCAAGAGACCCATGACAATCCCGAGCACTTCGCTGCCGCCGAACCGTTTCGTCGCCGACCAACCGACGAGCGCCGGGAGGAAGACGAACGCCGTGTTCGCCATCATGTTGATGAGGTCCCAGAGTCCTTGTAGGTTCGGGTACGCCTCGATCAGCGTCGCATCATCGACGAACAGCCCTTCCGACGCGAGCAAGTTGTTGATCCCCATCAATAGACCGGCGACGATGATGGCCGGGATGATCGGCATGAACACGTCAGAGAACACTTTGACGAGTTTTTGGAGCGGGTTCATCTTCTTGCCGCCGGCCGATTTGACCTCGGCGACCGTCGCCGCTTCGAGCCCGGCGAGTTTGATGAATTCGGCGTAGACGCGTTCGACGTCACCGGCCCCGATGACGACTTGATAGACACCCGAGTTTTCGAATGCCCCTTTGACGAGATCAGCTTCTTTCACTTTTGCTTCATTGACGAGCGATTGGTCTTTCAACGAAAGACGGAGCCGCGTGACACAGTGTGCCGCTTTGTCGACGTTATCCTTGCCTCCGATGGCTTCAAGGATATCCGCGGCGATTTGACGATAATCTGCCTTCATATTTGTTGGCCTCCTTTGTTTGAAAGCGTTTGTTGAAAACGGTTACTTATGAGTACAAACAAAGTTTAACTTATATAGACGAGTTCTGTCAACAACTTATCTATATAAGTTATGCGTGACAAATTCGTGACAGGCGTTCACTATTTTTGTTCCCTCTCCCCTCGATTCAAAACGAAAAAAAGACCCCTTCGAAAGAAGGGGCGCTAGCGGCGAGCCACGTCACTGAACTGAAACTTGTCGAGCCGGTGCCGGGACTCGGTATATTCGAACTGTCTGCCCTCATAGAGGAACGTGTCGTTCGTGATGACGATGACGTACTCGTAATCGTGGAGGTCGAGCCGCATCCGGTCGAGCTCGGTCACATCCTCGGCCGCGATCTTCCGCTTGGCGTAACTGATCTGGAGCCCGAGCTCATGCTCGACGTACTCATAGATCGAGCGGGCGGCGATCTCTTCCGTCAGTCCCGGAACGAGGTCTTTGACGAAATAGTTCACGTCTAGGATGACGTCCTCCCCGTCGAAGTTCCGGACCCGTTCGATCCGGTATATCCGCGTCCCCGGCTCCAGGTTCATCCGGTCGGCGAGCCAAGTCGGCGCCTCGATGTCCTCAAACGAAGCGACCGACGTCTGGATCGAGCGGCCGAGCAAGGAAGCGTACACTTCCGAGAAGCTGACGATGCCGTTGAATTGGAACTCGATTTGGTCGCGCCGGAGCACGAAGACGCCTTTCCCGTGATGCTTCCGGACGTAGCCGTGCTCTTGGAGCAGGTCGAGCGCTTTCCGGACCGTGCCTCGGCTCGCCTCATACTCATGCATGAGCTCGGTCTCGGATGGCAGCTTCGACTCCGCCGCATATTCCCCGGTCTTCATCCGCTCGGCGAGGCGCTCATAGATTTGACGATATTTGGCCACAGGCTCACTCCTCTCTATCGAAAAAGACGACCGGATGGCCGTCTTTTGTTTACCACTCGCGGCGATACCACGTGATGCCGATCGCACCAGGTCCAAGGTGTGTCCCGATGACCGGTCCGAAATGACCGCCCGTGACATGGGCCTGTGGAAACTTCTGTTTCATCGATGCGATCTCCTCGGCCTGACGGTCCGGGCAATTGGCGTGGATGATGCCGATACAGTAGCCTGCACCGTCGCCCTCGATCGATTGTTCCATCATCTCTTCGATGCGGCGGACCGCCTTCTTGTACGTCCGAATCTTTTCGAACGGGACGATCAACCGGTCTTGGAAATGCAACACCGGCTTGATTTGAAGGAACGATCCGACGAGCGCCTGTGCCGCGCTGAGTCGTCCGCCTCGTTGGAGGTGGTCGAGGTCATCGACGACAAAGTACGCGCGAATCAACTCGCGCATCTTTTCAAGGTGAGCCATGATCTCCTGTGCCGACGCGCCTGCGTCACGCAGATGAATCGCTTCTTCGACGAGGAACGCTTGAGGCATACATGAGATCTCCGAATCGAACGCGTGGACGTTGACGTCGACCATACCGTTCAAGGCGATCATCGACTGGTACGTGCCGCTGATCCCGCTCGAGAGGGTGATCGCGATCACATCCGTCACCTCGTCCGGCAAACGTTCAATCAATTCGATCGTTTCCCCGATGCTCGGTTGGGAAGTCGTCGGCAAGTTCCCTGCCTCGATCCGGTCATAAAACGCCTCGGTCGTGATGTCGACGGCTTCGCGGAATGACTCCCCGTCAAAGATCACGCTGAGCGGGGCGACGTGGATGTCGTGCCGCTCACAAAATTCGGCCGGCAAATAGGCAGTACTGTCGGTCAAAATGGCTATGTTTCCCATGCTATATCCTCACTTTACATCGTTTCGTTTTCCAATTGAATGTGGATTCCATTCCATATTGTAGCATAAAAACGATGTATTGCATCGGTAGAGGTCAAATCTCAACCCATCCGCGGCGGATGGCATCGACGACGGCTTGCGTCCGGTCGTTCACTTCCATCTTGCGAAGCACCGACGAGACGTGGTTCTTGACCGTCTTCTCGCTGATGAACAACATGTCGCTGATGTCGCGGTTCGAGCGGCCCTCGGCGAGCAAGTGCAACACTTCGACTTCACGGCGCGACAACAATTGGTAGACAGGATCGTCGGTGCGGTTCTCGACGTTACGGCCGGCCTGCTCCCCTTTGAATTGGAGCAAGCGACGGTATTCCTTCAAGACGTTCGTCGTCACTTTCGGGTGCAGGTACGCCCCGTCTTTCGCGACCGAACGGACCGCCGAGATGAGCTCGGTCGAAGCCACTTCTTTGAGCAGGAAGCCCGATGCGCCCGCTTCGAGCGCGTGCGTGATGTACGACTCGTCGTCATGAATCGACAGGATGAGGACACGCGTCTCCGGTGACAGCACCGACAACTGTTTCGTCGCCTCGATCCCGTTCAGTTCAGGCATGTTGATATCGAGAATCAAGATCTCTGGTTTGTGGTCGGCGGCGATGCGAATCGCCTCGGTGCCGGTCCGTCCTTCGGCGACGACCGTGAATTCATCCTCTAAATCAAAGATCCGTTTCAACCCTTCTCGAAACAGCTCATGGTCATCCACGATCGCGATGCGTGTTTGTAATTGTTCCATCTGGATACTCCCCCTTGTTCTTGTCTTACGTGATTGGAATCGACATGCGGACGACCGTCCCTTTGCCGACTTCCGAATCAATGGTCATGCTTCCGTTCACCAGCTCGATCCGTTCCCGCATCCCAACGATCCCGAACGACTCCTCGCCAATCGTGCTCGGCACGAATCCGACCCCATGGTCCCGTACATGAATATGTATCGCGTCGTGCGCTTGCTCGACGTTGACGATGATCTCCGCCGTCTTCGAATGTTTGATCGCGTTTTGGACGGCCTCTTGGACGAGTCGGAACACGTTGATTTCCAGTTTCTCAGGCAATCGGGCCCGAGACCCCCGGTAGTTGAGCCGTGTCTTGATGGTCGTATATTCTTCGGTCTGATGGAGGTATCGTTCGAGCGTCGGCAAGAAGCCGAGGTCGTCAAGTGACATCGGACGAAGGTCATAGATGAGCCGCCGGACGTCGACGAGCGCGCCGCGGATGAGGCGTTTCAGCTCGTGCAGTTCGGCGAACGCCTCGTCTTTCCCGCGCTTGTCGAACGTCTTCTCGATCAAATCGGCTCGAATCAAAATATGAGCAAGCGATTGCGCCGGTCCGTCGTGCATCTCACGGGCGAGGTGGCGCCGTTCCCGTTCGGCCGCCTCGAAGACGCTGATCGCCATCTCTTGCTTCTTCATCATGTCCGAGTACTCTTGCTGCAGATCGTCCCGAAGAAAGTTCAGCACGACGGAGACGCGGCTGACGAGTTTGTCGGCCCGTTCGATCGTGTCCTCGAGGACGAGCAGGCGGCGTTCGAGGTCGTTGCGACGCTGTTGGCCGGCCATCTCTTCTTTTTGGATGAGAAAGCGTTCGAGCTGCATTTGATTGGCGCGTTCATACGCCTCTCGGATCTCTTGCTCGCTATGTATATGAAACTTCTTGCTCACTTGGACGAGTTTGTTCTTCGCCGCTTTCACGAGCAGGTCGAGCCGTTCCGACTCCTCGATATAAAACTCGATCTTTTGCGTCAACTCTTTCAGCTCGTTTTGAATCAACGAATACTCGTTGGCCGAACTCTCGGTAATCCGGACGATCTCCTCTTTACTTTCCGTCACCGTATCAATCATATTTGTTATGATATGTTCTAAAGCTGTACGATCGGTAATATGATTCACGATGCCATCCCCTAATAATTCGGTAGTAAGTCTTCATCTATTCCTATTATCGACTGCGGAACGTTCGTTTACAGTAAAAAATGGAGGCTCTCCTTCCCATTCGCCGCACCAGGCGTTGACGCCTACTTGAATTTTAAAAAAAATATTCAAAAATAGAAAGGAGAATTTTCAGAAATGTCTACTGAACAAAATTATACTATAAAACAAGACGGAGAATACGAGGTCGTCATTCAAAAGTCAAAATTTATCGCCCACTTCAAACGGGTCACCTCCGAAGCAGAGGCACAGGCGTTCATCCAAACCATCAAAAAAGCGCATTGGAGCGCCAATCACAACTGTTCCGCCTATATCATCGGCGAGCGGAACGAGTTCCAAAAAGCGAACGATGACGGCGAGCCGAGCGGGACGGCCGGGCTGCCGATGCTCGAAGTGCTCCGGAAACGCGAGTTGAAAGACACGGTCGTCGTCGTCACCCGCTACTTCGGCGGCATCAAGCTCGGCGGCGGCGGACTGATCCGCGCATACGGCGGCACGGTGAGCGAAGGTCTCGACGCGGTCGGCATCGTCGAGCGCATCCCGATGCAACGCTTGACGCTCACGGTCGATTACGGCTGGATCGGCAAGGTCGAGAACGAACTGCGGCAATCATCGTACCTCCTCGACGACATCGTCTACGCGGACACCGTCACGTTCCACATCTCGGTGCCGGTCGAAGAGACCGAGGCCGCAATGGCATGGCTCGTCGATTTGACGAACGGACAAGGGGGACTCGAGACCCAGGACCAACGCATCATCGAACGTGATTTTGTGCGGTAGGTCACGTATACTAAAGGAAACAAATGAAATGAGGAGACGACATGGAACAAGACTCCCGCAAGAAACGCCCCGTGTGGAAGATTGTCCTGCTCGTGCTCGGCCTCGTCCTGTTGATTGGCGGGTCGGCCTTCGGCTACTTCGTCTTTAAGGCGAACGAGACGGCGGAGAACACGAACAGCGAGCTGACACGAGGTGACAAGTCGGACCGTCGGGAAGAGACGGTCGACCTGACGAAAGATCACTTCTCCGTCCTACTCGCCGGCGTCGATGGCGGTGCCTCGCTCGAGGAAGGACGGACCGACTCGCTCATGGTGGCGACGTTCAACAAGGAATCGCGCCAAGTGACGCTCGTCAGCATCCCACGCGACTCATACGTCGACATCGTGACGACGGACGGCGAGTTCAAAGACAAGATCAACCACGCCTACGCCTACGGCGGCATCGACACGACGATTGCGACGGTCGAGAAGCTGTTCGACATTCCGATCGACTACTACGCGACGATTAACTTTGACGGCATCGAGGATCTCGTCGATGCGGTCGGCGGCGTCGAGGTCGATGTACTCGTCCCAATCTCGGGCCGGGCGACCGGTAACGTCGAGCTCGAACCCGGCGTCCAAATGTTAGATGGAAAAGAAGCACTCGCCTACGCGCGCATGCGCAAGGACGACCCCGAGGGTGACGTCGGACGGGCGAAACGTCAACAGCAGGTGCTCGAGGCCATCATCAACGAGGCGACGACGATCAATTCGTTCACGAAGCTCAACCGGATCATGAATGCGGTCGGCGATAACATCCGAACGAATATGTCCTTGTCCGAGGCGTCACAGCTGCAGCCGTACACGAAGTCGCTCCGGTCGTTCAACCAAGAGACGCTCGCAGGCGGTGACTTGACGCTCGGCGGTGTGTATTACTACGAACTCGACCCGGCCGACTTGAGCGAGAAACGCACGCTCTTGAAGAGCGAGCTCGGCCTGCCGGTGACGGCGGAAGACAGTGACAACGGAACCGGCGACGGCTTGAATGAAACGGAAGACGGTTTCAGCGAGACGACGACGTACTGATACCAAAAAACGACCGGGGACGCTTGTCCCCGGTCGTTTTCATATGGTCACATCAGGCCTTCGGCCGGCCGAGCAGGCGTCGTGATGTTTGGATGATCGGCTTATAGTTTGGATGGATCAACTCGGTCGATTCGACGATCAGCTCGATGACGATGAGCACGATGACGAACGTGATGACCGCCCCGAGCATCGTCGTCTTGGCGAACAGAATCGAGGCGATGCCGAAAAAGAATGTCATCCCGTACATGAGCAGAACGGCCTGCCGTGTCGTGAAGCCCATGTCGATCAACTGGTGATGCATGTGCGACTTATCGGGCGACATCGGCGGACGGCCTTGCACGAGCCGGCGGACGATCGCGAAGATCGTGTCCGAGATTGGCAGACCGAGCAAGAGCACCGGCACGACGAGCGAGAACAACGTCACGTTCTTGAACCCGATGAGCGAGAACACGGCGAGCATATAACCGAGGAAGAGCGCCCCGGTGTCTCCCATGAAGATCTTCGCCGGATAGAAGTTATGGACGAGAAAACCGAGCGTGCTCGCCAGGAGCAACAAGGCCATCATCGTCAAATAGACGTTGCCTTGGATGATGGCGAGCAGGGAAATCGTCCCGAGGGCGATGCTTGACACGCCCGCGGCGAGCCCGTCGAGCCCATCGATCAAGTTGATCGCGTTCGTGATTCCGATCAGCCAGAGCACCGTCACCGGGATGCTCCATGAACCGAGATAGAGCTGCTGGTCGAACGGGAGGTTAATCAATTCGATGCGCATACCGGCGTTCAAGACGATGACCGTCGCGATCATCTGCCCCATCAGCTTGACGCGGGCCGTCAACTGGAACCGGTCGTCGATGAAGCCGGTCAAGATGATGACGACCGCCCCGATCAAGATGGCATCGTTATATCGACTCGTCGGCAGCAACAAGGCGTAGCCGATGAAAAAAGCGATGAAGATGGCGAGGCCGCCGATCCGTGGCATCGTCCGTAAATGTACTTTTCGGGCGTTCGGGTGATCGACCGCTCCGATCAGAAAAGCAAACCGGCGAACGAGCGGCGTGATCAAGATGGCCATTACAAAACTGACCAACATGGCAATCCATAGCATGGGCCAACGTTCCTCTCTCATAAAAAAATAGACTCTGGCGAATTATAGCATATTTCCCTTGGGGCGAGACGTATCAGAAATGTTACAACGAAAAAAACCCGACGAGGTCGTCTCGTCGGGTCACGTTCAGGCGTGGGCCGGATGCGTCGTCACTTCATCCGTGGCCTCGTATGTATACAAGCCGCGGCCAATCTTTTTGATGTCAGGATTGACCGATTCGATTTTCACCATCAATTGGTAAATATTGCTAATGTGATGTCGATAGCGCAATTCGAGCTCCATTTGGATGTCCCGTACGCTCATCGTCTTCCGTTCTTTCAACAGGTCTGTTACCTGATGGACGTAGACCTCGAGCGGATAACGTTGATTGACGCGACGTGGGCGCATTCGTTTCGCCGGATCGAGGAGTGATTCCTCTTCGCGCTTGTTTCGGTTCAACTCTGAAATCAAGTATTCCGCCCGGCGTTGCAACTGACGATATGACTCTTCGATCTCCATCAGTTCCCGATAGATATTCTCATTGACGTCCGTAGATTCCATGCACAAGTCCTCCTCTACACTTAATTGATGTTCCCCATCACCCAAATTCATCAATTATTACCAGTTATTACTTATTCCCAATTAAAAGTGTAACGGTTTTGTAATGTGCTTGTCATCTGTTTTTAGGCATTTTTATCTATTTTAGGTCTTTTGACTCAATATAAAAAGATGACGACTGTTCGGGGCAGTCGTCATCTCACGGAAGATGATCGTAGTCTTTACGCGCCGACGCGTTCGAGGATGCGTGCGAGCGAGAGTTCGTCGGTCGAAGCGACGATGAGGTCTGCATGACCAAGCATCGATTCTTCCCCGACGGCGACAGCAAACATGTTTGCCGCTTTGATGGCAGTCACGCCTGCGGCTGCGTCTTCAACACCGATGGCATGTTCGGGTTTCACGCCAAGGGCAGAGGCAGCCTTCAAAAACACTTCGGGATGTGGTTTCGATTCGGCGACAGTTGCTGCATCGACAATGTGATCGAAGTAATGACGGACACCAAGTGCGTCTACGACCGCGAATGCGTTTTTAGAAGCCGATGCCATTCCGATTTTGAGACCAGCCTCTTTGATTTCATCGAGGAATGAAATGATGCCCGGCAACAAATCGTCTGAAGAGATGTGTTGAATGAGTTCAACGTAATGCTCGTTCTTCTTCTGTGCGAGTTCCGCTTTTTCATCCGGTGTGAAATCGTCCTGTCTCCCACCGAGCGCGAGGATGCGCTCGAGCGAGTCCGTCCGACTCACGCCTTTTAGCGTCTCATTGAACTCGCGGTCAAACGGAATATCGAGCTCTTCTCCGAGTTGTTTCCAAGCGAGGTAATGGTACTCCGCGGTGTCAGTGATGACACCGTCCAAATCAAAAATGACTGCTTCAATCGTCGACATACATGCTTTCCGCCTTTCCTTCTAATGTTTCTGTCGTCAGACTACATTAAGGGAACTTGACAAGTACCCGTTGCACGATTGGTCATTGATGCAAACGGTTGCACTTGTTCGATTTCTATTATAAATGAAAAAGCCATCATCATGCAACCGCTTTCGCAAAAAAATAAAAAAGCAGGAGAAGCATTCGCCTCTCCCACTGCTTACAACTGGATGCCGACGACTTTCACGTTGACCGATAGCGGTGTCATCGCGAGCATCGTATCCATGTCTTGCGTGATGCGTTCCTGTACGGCTGTCACCGTCTTGACGATCGATTGACCGTAAGCGATGTAGAGCGACAAGTTGATCGTGACGCCTTCTGACGATTCGTCGACTTTGACGTGCTTCATGAGCGCACGCTCCGACAGTTTCGTATCTTCTTGCGTGAACGACACGTGTTTCGTCTCTTTGACCGCGACTGCGGCGATCATTTCGACGACGTGACGTGAGACGTTGACGTCTCCTTCTGTGCTATGCATTCCATTTTCGTATGGCATGGTGTCACTTCCTTAACTCTAGTTTCGCTTCCCTTTATAAAGTGTAGCGGAAAACGTCCGTTTAGAAAAGGGTTTACGGTTTTGCATCTTTCACATCTTGGGCACGGCGGACGTCGATCTCGACGAGCGGCTTCAATAGCTTGACGACCGGCGGGCTGATGATCAATAGGACGATCAAGAAGGCGACGCCGAACAAGACGAGCAATTGGAGCCATGACGTCGGCATGAACCCAGCCGGCACGAACGCCTTCCAGGCGACGACGAGGAAGACGTGCACCAAATAAATGTAGAGACTGTACTTTCCGGCCCGAGTGATGACCGGTAGCTCGCGCCCCGGGATGATGAGTGCGAAACTGATCGCCATGAGGATCGATACCGTATAGACAATCAAGAAGGCGAACGGCCCGCTCCAGATCGCCTCCGGCACCGCCGTCTCATAGGCGAACCGGAACTTGAACAAGTTACCGATATGATAGAACGCGCTCTCGTTCTGAAGACTCATCGAGGCGAGCAGCCCGAGCGTGAGCGTCGTGAAGACGGCGAATCCGCCGATCCGATACCGGTTCCGTTGCTCGGCCCGCTTCGGCAGTTCGAAGAAGTTCATCGTGTTCCGCGCGCTCATCCAGTTCCCGATCAAGAAGAACGGATAGAACATGATGACTTTCCGCAGGGCGAAGAACCCGGTCGATTCAGCTTGGAAGCCGAACAAGAGCGCGAATAGAAGCGCGTACAGCACGTATCCTTTCAACTGGGTCACATACGGGGTGATGACGTACCAGATGATGATCGCCATCAAGTACCAGAGCGCCCAATACGGCTTCAATAGAATCAGTCCCGGGTTCTCGAGCGACAAGAGCGGGATGCCCTCGGTGAAGGCAAACCATGAGCCGAGGATCACTTGCCAGATGACGTAGACGACGAACAACTGGATGACGCGCAAATAACGGTTCTCCCGGAAGAAGTAACCGCTCAGCATAATGAATAACGGCATGTGGAACGTGTATAAGAATAAATAGACCCATTTCGGCAAGATGTCGTCGTAAGCACCGCGCACGTCCGTCAACAAATGACCGAACACGACGAGCAAGACGAGCACGCCTTTAACATTATCGTACCAATGATTTCGCATGATATTCCCTCAAGTTCTATAAATCAATATTGTTGTTTAGCCAATTCTTTTTGACGATTCCAAAAGGCAATCGTTTCTTTCTTCCGTTCAATTGGAAACTCCTCGAGCATCTCCCCCACTTCGTCTTCGAGTGGCAACAGCAATCCGGGGTTTTCCTGAGCGCACCGCATAATCTTTTCAAACTGCGTAAAGAACACCTCGAGTTCGCGAGGAGCCTGCGTTTCGAGCAGCTGTCCAGCTTCCGCGACATATCCGCCAAAATAAGTGAGATAGAAGATGCGCACCCGTTCCGTGAGCACCGGATCCGTGAAACGTTCTGCTTCTTTGACGATGGCCGCCCCTTCACGCAACATGTTAAAGTTCATCAAAAAACGATTCGTTCCCTTGTCCCCTAGTCGGACAATCTCTTTGATGAGCCGAAGCATCTCTTCAGCTTCGAAGCCTTCGCTGAAATAACGGTTCAACGTCGTCTTCACTTCTGCATGCTGTTTATACAGACCGACGATGAGCTCAATCAACTCGTTTTGGTCGAATTGCTTGAGCTCGGCCCGCAACTCGCCCACCTTCATCTTCTTCATCCAATTCCCTCGCTTCATTTTTTGCCTCATTCATCATAGCCGATTTTTTGAACTGGTGAAATTACGTTTCCACAAAAAAATGATGACGTCACTGTCATCATTCCCCGGATTTGCCCTTCGCAAGCCGAAACGTCAAGAAATCTTCATCCGACAGCATGTTTCAAGCGTATTCAAATAGACGAGAGTGGGTACAGTATAGTATAGTAGTCTTACCAAATAATCAGAATATTCTAATAAAAGGAGGTGTGGAGAATGGCTTCCGTCATTCGTAACCGTCACCACATGGTACATGACCCGAAACGTTCATTCTCTAACTTCGGATTTTGGTGGTTCACCGGCGCCTTTTCCGTCGGACTGCTCATCGTCGCCTTCGAACCAATCCGGGAACGATTCACCGCCATCCATCCGATTCTGTCCGTGCTGTCCTTTGTGTTCCTTTCGTTCTTCATCGGTGTCGCCATGAAACTCGCGCGTGACGTCTGGTGGCTCAACTACCTGCTCGAACGCACATCAAACCGATACATGTACATCGGGGCCGACACGCTCCGTAGCTGGCAGTACACGCTCGACTCCATCTGGTTATTGACCCGCACGTCACAAAAAAAGCTCGGCCGATTGTATATCCAAATCGACCGAACTGTCCGTTCTGAAGAGGCGAAGCGTCTGTTCGCCGCCTATTTGATTGATCGTGGTGTGCTCGTCGTCTACTCGAGACCATCGAAACCGAAGAAGATGGCTTAACCGAGATACGGCGCCAGCCAGGTCTGCGCTGCCTCAACTTCTTCCATACGTAGCTCGTGCCCGCCTTCGTGATAGAAGAGTTCAACGTCCGCTCCGGCACTTCGGAGCGTCGATGTGAGCTCTTCTGTTTCTGTTTTCGGGCAAATCGGGTCATGCTCCCCGGCCGAGATGAACACGTTCGCCCCCGTAAGGTCTGGCAACGTGAGTGAACGGTCGGGCACCATCGGGTGGAACAAAAGTGATGCGTGGAACGCATTCTGCCGGTAAAGCGCCGATCCGATCAAATTGGCCCCGTTCGAATAGCCGAGCGGGATCATCTTGTCGCGGTCGATGCCATATTCCGCCGCCGCATCATCCAAGAACGTCAAGAACCGTTCCGTCTGTTTCTTCAAGTCCTCGAGGTCGAGGACGCCTTCCGCGTGACGGCGGAAGAAGCGAGACATGCCGTTCTCAAGCACGTCCCCGCGGAGCGTCAAAATGTTCGCCTCGGGAGCGAGTCTTCGTGCGAGCGGGATCAAGTCCTGCTCCGTCCCTCCTGTGCCGTGCAATAAAACGAGTGTCGTCTCGGTCGTGCCTTGAATGAATTGATGTATCATGTCATGTCTCCTCTCGGGATTGTAATTGTCGGTAACGTACGGGTGATCGCGTCACGGTCTTGTTCGAACCATGCCGGGAGCTGGAGCGTCGAGCCGAGGCCCTCCAAACTCTCATCGATCAAAAAGCCGGGCGCATCGGTCGCCAGTTCATGAAGAATTCGGCCGGCGTCATGGAAGTAGACCGAGCGGAAGTAATGGCGTTCCTTCACTTCGGTCGGACGGAGCCCGAGCTCGAAGATGGCGTCTTGCCACGTCGTGTAGTCCTCCCCGTCATTGACGCGCCACGCGATATGATGGACCGTCCCCGAACCGGGCACCCCGTTCGGCAGGATGGTCTTTTTCACGTCGATGACGTTGCCGTAGTCGGCAGAGGCTTGTAGGCGAATCCATTCTGAATCTTCCCCTACCGTCTCAAAGCCAAACAGTCCCGTCAACAAGCGGACCGTCGCTTCAGGGTCTTTCGACAACAGCGTCGCTCCAGCAAAGCCGGTGATTGCTTCAGCTGATGTCACGCCCGGCACGACCCAACTCGTCTGTTTCGAACTCGCCCGGGCGACGAGCTCGACGACGAGTCCGTCCGGGTCTTCAAACAAGAGCGACGGCTCGCCGAACCGTTCGGTCGCGACCGTGCCGACGCCATGGTCGTTCAATCGTTTCTCCCAAAACAAGAGACTGTCTTCCGGGACGAGGTAAGCCGTGACCCCGACTTGTCCGCTGCCGACGCTGCCTTTGCCGATCCCTGGAATCGGGAAGAACGTGATGACCGTCCCCGGTGACCCTTGCTCGTCCCCAAAGTAGAAATGGTACGTGCCCGGGTCATCGAAGTTGACCGTCTGTTTGACGAACCGGAGTCCGAGGACATTCCCGTAAAAGTCTAATGTGCGTTGTGGGTCTTTCACCATCGCCGAGATGTGATGGATACCCGCTGATTGCTTCGTCATCTCATG
Organism: Exiguobacterium sp. s7; assembly: GCF_018618195.1. Taxonomy (NCBI): domain Bacteria; kingdom Bacillati; phylum Bacillota; class Bacilli; order Caryophanales; genus Exiguobacterium; species Exiguobacterium sp. s7. The sequence continues at coordinate 28,271 of NZ_JACSLO010000006.1, forward strand.
TCCTCCTTTTTATTATCTTGATTTCAAGATAAATCATTTTCGAAGAAATGTGAAACTTTTTGCTCAATATGGCGTACGCTAATAGTAGACACCTATAAGGAGGTACATATATGACGTTACAAATCGATCGTGTGTCAAAACAGTTCGGTGACTTCACGGCTGTCGACGACTTGAGCTTCCACGTCCCGAAAGGCGAGATGTTTGGCCTGCTCGGGGCGAACGGGGCTGGGAAGACGACGACGTTCCGCATGATTCTCGACATTCTAAAACCGAGTGACGGGACGATCCTCTGGGACGGCCGAAAAGTCGACCACCGCATCGTCGGCTATCTGCCGGAAGAACGGGGCCTCTATCCGAAGTCACCCGTCCGGGACCAGCTCGTCTTTCTAGCAAGCTTGAAAGGAATGCGCCAAGCCGAGGCGAAACGGGCGGTCAAGTCATGGCTCGAACGACTCGAAATCCCGCAGTATGAGACGATGCGCGTCGAACAACTGTCCAAAGGGAACCAGCAGAAGATTCAACTCGTGGCCGCCCTGCTCCACAACCCGGAGCTGCTCATCCTCGATGAACCGTTCAGTGGGCTCGACCCGGTCAACGTCGAGATCTTGAAACGTGAAGTGCTCGCCCTCCGCGACGCCGGGACGACGATCGTCTTCTCGAGCCACCGGATGGAGCACGTCGAGGAGCTGTGCCAACACATCGGCATCTTGAAAGGCGGCCGCGCGGTCGTCAGCGGCGACGTGCCGACGATCAAGGAACGTTACGCTGAACCGGTGCTCTTTATCGAGACGGACCGACCTGACGTGCTCCAAGCCCTCCCGGTCGTCCGGGCGATCGAACCGCATAAAGATGGCCATTTCGTCCGACTCGACTCATTTGAAGACAGTGATGCGGTGCTCGGGGCCCTCGTCTCGAACGGTGCCGCCGTCAAGACGTTCATGCGCCAACCCGTCTCATTAAACGACATCTTCATCAAGGAGGTCGGTCAACATGTTTCATAACTTCGGACCACTTTACTCGTTCACGTTACGCTCGAAGCTGCGCTCAAAGGCGTTCCTCATCTCGACGATTTTAACGATCTTGTTCATCCTCGGCTTCACGAACATCGACCGTCTGCTCGCGAACTTCGAGGATACCGACCAGGCCCAAGCCATCCTCGTCACTGAAAACAGCGAACTGACGACGCTCATGCAGTCGCTCGGTTATGAAGACATCGAATCGGCCGCGATCCCCGAGTCCGAGGCGCGTGCTGGTCTCGACAACGGGGATTATGAGATTGTCGCCTTCATCGAGGGCGATTCGGCCCGCGTTCTATCGGAACGGCCAGAACCGGACTTCACGACGGTCCTCCAGACGGCACTCCGCGAAATCCGGAACGCCGAACTGATCGAGACGTCGAACATCGATCCGGCCGTCCTCGCGGCGTTGAATGAACCTGTCACGGTCGAAGAGTTGTATCTCGGCCGCGGCGGAGAGAACTCGGACGAACTGTTCTCGTCATTCGCGTTCGTCTACGTCATGCTCATGTTGCTCTACGTCTCAATCATCACGTACGGCTCGATGATTTCGACCGAGGTCACGACCGAGAAGTCGTCACGCGTCATGGAGCTGATCATCTCGACGACGCATCCGGTGACGCACATGCTCGCCAAAATCTCGGCCATCGGGACGCTCGCGTTGCTTCAAATCGCGATTTTCCTCGGCTTCGGGTACTTCAGCGCCCGCAGCAACGAGATGGCCCAGTCGGTCATCGATAACGCCGGCAACGTCCGGGCCGTCGTCTACCTGTTGACGTTCTTCACGCTCGGCTACCTACTCTATGCGGCCATGTTCGCCGTACTCGGCTCACTCGTCAGCCGGGTCGAAGAATCGCAACAGATGACGATGCCGGTCATCATGCTGCTTGTCGCCGGGTTCCTCGCCGCCATGTTCGGCTTAAACAACCCGGAAGCACCGATCGTCACGATTTTGTCGTACGTACCGTTCTTCACGCCGATGCTCATGTTCCTTCGTGTCATGCTCGTCGATGTGCCGGTATGGGAAGTCGCGTTGTCAATCGGCATCATGATTGCCACGATCGGTGTGATTTTGTGGGTCGGCTCGAAATTTTATCGCGGCGGAGTCCTATTCTACGGCAACAACGCGATTAAACAATGGCGACAAATATTACAGAATCGACAATAACGTTTACAGCATTTTCGTTTTCGTATACTCTAAAGAATGTGCAAAATGAGGAGGAAACGAACAATGCGATCACGATTACTCGCAGCTTTAATCTTTACTTTCATGACGACGCTCACGACGTTCATCTGTTATACCGTCTTCTTGGACGCCGATGCGCTGTGGCAAATCTTGCTCGCATATGCGGGAAGCACGTTCCTCGGGACGCTCGCTTTTTGGTATCCGGTCAGCCGGCGTCCAGAGACGTCGCGGTTCGGCGGCGCGTGGATCGGCATCTTGATCACGACGACGACGCTCATCGGATTCACCGTGATCCGCTTTACCGTTCGCGGTGACGCCGCGTCCTTACTCGACTGGCAGACGATGCTCGCGAGCCTCGCCTATACGTTCGGTTACGTCGGTTGGGTGCTCACGATCCTCAACATCGTGCTCGGCTTCCTACTTGCCGGGACACGACCGAAAGTAAGATATGACGCACGTTCTGTGCGCTGAACGACAGAACGGCCACCCAAATGGGCGGCCGTTCTTTTTTATGCTCGATACCAATCCCAAAATGAAGCACCTTGTGCCACAATCACATAGTCCAACCATTGCGAAAAGTTGAACGGCAAGCGGTTCAATTTAGCGTCTTCTTCATCAAAACTCAAAAATTCTCCAATCCACACCCGGTTGTCCGTCTCACTTATGTATTCGCAAACCATCCATTCTCCGTCACGCCCCGCCCCTATCGGTAGAAAACGCGCCGGACAGTCCCAAAGTTGTCGGTGCTCAAGGATGTCGTCGATCGAGAACAATTCGATTGCTCCGCCGTATTCCGGGTCTTCGAACAGTTTGGCACCGTTCTGTTCGGTTAACCATGCACGGACCGCTGCCGGTGTTTCTTTCGGCAACCGCTCTAACTCCGTCGCAGTAGCTGGACCGTTGAAGGAGAATGTCAGTTGATTCACGTATCCTTCTTCTAACTGGACATCGAGCCGGTTGTTCACCAACCGTCGTTTCAGTACTTGAACAGCAATCATCACATTGTTCCTTTCATCCATAATGAAAAACCGTGGTCCCCCACGGCCTTCACTGCAATTTATACGATTTATCGACGACCCCGAACTCCGTGTATTGGAACGAGTTGTCGACGAACTGATCCGGTACGAGCTGCTCGATATAGCGGGCGAACGGCACGATCCGATGCGTCGGTTCGTGCGAGCGACCCAGGTCGAGCACAGCATCGACGAGCGCCTCGAGCGCATGATGTGACGTCGGTTCCTCGTCCTCGGCGAAGATGCGACGGAGTTCTTCCTCATGCATGAGGTCGAAGATGCGCATGCGTGCCTCGAGCTGCCGCTGCATGTCCTCGGTCGACTTGCCGTGCATCGCCTCATCGTAGGCGAGCTTCATTTGTTCAAGTTCTGGGACCGTCCCTTTCATGAGCACTTTGAGCGACTCGCCCGTCCAAATATGGCGGGCCAAATAGTTCGCGTCGATCTTGAGCGCCTCGGCGAGCGCCTCTATGTAAGGCATCGTCGGGTAGACTTCACTCAGTTCGGTCCGGCGAATAAAGTACGGGGCGACGCCGATGCGGTCGGCGAGTGCCTCGACCGAGATGCCGGCCCGCTCACGTAATATTCGAATCCGATCCCCATAACCCCGGTACGGTGCGTTTTTTCCATCCATGTCTCTCTCCCCCTCTCTTTTTAGTATAGTTCCCGAATCCATAAAAAAATACTCGGAAGCATACGCCTCCGAGTAAAATGTTCAACTTATTTTTTCGTCAATTCGACGACTTCTGTAGAACCGGCTGTGACCGTGTCGCCTTCAGCAACGAGTTTGTTCACGCCGAAGCTGTCGTGGTTCGTGATAATCACCGGTGTGATCGTCGACGGCGCGTTCGCTTTGATGAAGTCAAGGTCGAACGTGACGAGCGTGTCGCCAGCTTTGACGGCTTGACCTTCTGTCACGTGCGTTTCGAAGCCTTCACCTTTAAGGTTGACCGTGTCGAGACCGATGTGAATCAAGTACTCGGCACCGTTGTCAGCGTTGATTCCAATCGCGTGTTTTGTCGGGAAGACAGTCGCGATTGTACCGTTGACTGGCGAGACGACTTTGCCGTCTGTCGGTTCGACGGCGATGCCGTCACCCATCATTTTTTGCGAGAACACTTGGTCAGGAACGTTCGTGATGTCAATGACCTTCCCTGTAAGCGGTGAAACCGCGTTAAGTTGTTCTTCTTTACCACCAAATAGTTTTTTAAAGAATCCCATAGCTTAATCCCTCCAACATGTTCTGTTAATCAAAGTCTTAGCTTTTATACCCGAAAAGCTTCCTCTTCAATCCCTACCCTATAAACGGTATAGTTGTAATAAGGTAGTGCGAATTCGTTTACACATCGTAAGAATACGAGTGTGCAATCGCTTTTGCAAGCCCTTTTTACACTTTATAAAAATTTCACATGATGGAGGCGCTTACAATGACGACTTTCACAAAATTGTCATATGAACGGCCCGACTTGGACGCTTTGAACAGCCGATTGTCGGACTATTCAGTCGAATTGCAACAAGCGAGCACACTCGAAGAGGCGAACGAATTGATTCGCCAAATCAACCAAGAACGGAACGCGTTCGAGACGCAAAGTCAACTCGTCGCAATCCGCCACTCGATCGATACGCGTGATGCGTTCTACGAGGCCGAGCAGACATTCTTTGACGATGCCTTACCGGTTTACGAGAAAGAGGTCCAAGCGTATTATCGCGTCTTGACCGAGCACGACCTGCGCAGCCAACTCGAACAGGAATGGGGCAGCCAGTTGTTCGAACTCGCCGAGCGTGCACTCAAAACGTTCGAGGAGTCGCTCATCCCGAAACTGCAGGAAGAGAACCGATTGGCGACCGCCTATCAGAAAGTCATGTCGGCGGCCCAAATCGAATTCGACGGCAAGACGCTCAACTTGTCCCAGTTAGGCCCGTATCTACAATCCCCTGACCGTTCGGTACGAAAAGCGGCATCCGAGGCCCGTTATACATATCTGGCCGACAACGGAGACGAACTCGACCGCATCTACGGCGAACTCGTCCGCGTCCGGACCGACATCGCGCACGCGCTCGGCTTCCCGTCGTTCGTCGAGCTCGGTTACGCCCGGATGCAACGCGTCGGCTATGACGAGTCGAACGTCGACAACTTCCGCAAACAAGTGCGCGACGTCATCGTCCCGCTCGCAACGACGTTAAAAGAGAAGCAAGCGAAACGGATCGATGTCGATTCGCTCACGTACTACGACGAGTCGTTCGTCTTCCCAGACGGCAACGCGACGCCACAGGGCGACGAGGCGTTCATCATCGAAGGCGGGAACACGATGTATCGTGAACTCTCAAAAGAGACGGACGAGTTCTTCCAATTCATGCAACAGCGCGGCGCCCTCGACTTGACGGCGAAACCGGGCAAGGCCGGCGGCGGTTACTGCACGTACCTCCCGTCGGAAGGTCTGCCGTTCATCTTCTCGAACTTCAACGGGACGGCCGGCGATATCGACGTGCTCACGCACGAGGTCGGTCACGCCTTCCAAGTGTACGAGAGCCGTCATTTGACGACGCCGGAATACGCGTTCCCGACTTACGAGGCGTGTGAGATCCACTCGATGTCGATGGAGTTCTTCTGCTGGCCATGGATGGAACTGTTCTTCGGAGACCAAGTCGACAAATATAAGTTCAATCATTTGGCAGGAAGCATCACGTTCCTCCCGTACGGCGTCCTCGTCGACGAGTTCCAGCACGTCGTCTACCGCAACCCTGACATGACGGTCGCTGAGCGGCGCCAGGCATGGCGTGACCTTGAGAAGGTGTACTTGCCACACCGTGACTATGAGACGAACGACTACCTCGAGTCAGGCGCTTGGTGGCACCAACAAGGACACATCTTCCAGAGCCCGTTCTACTATATCGACTACACGCTCGCGCAAGTGTGCGCCTTCCAGTTCTGGGTGCGCATGCATGAGGACCGTGAGGCGGCGTGGAGCGATTACCTCACGCTCTGCCAAGCCGGCGGCAGCCGCTCGTTCCTCGAGCTCGTCGAATTGGCCGGTCTCAAGTCACCGTTCGAGGACGGCGTATTGAAACAGACGGTCGGACAGATTGAAGACTATCTATTGAAACACCCGCTCGCGAACTAAAACGAACCCACTCACGTCAGCGTGAGTGGGTTTTCGCGTTCCAGCCCGAGCATGGCGCCGACGTATTGCGAGGCCGTCATGAAGGCGATAAAAGCGCAAAGTTCACTGATCTCGGCATCCGTGAAGACGTCTTGGAGCACACGGATCGATGAGGCCGGCGTGTCGCCTTTCAGTTGTAAAAACACATCGGCGAACCCGACGGCGAGTGCCGTCCGTTCGTCGAACATATGCGGTTCAGGCTTTCCTTTCGCCTGGCAGTAGTCACAGCCGTTCTGTTGGGCGAGCGTCCGTCGTACCTGCTCTTTCAGCTCGGCGGACAGTCTCCCCTCGCCCGTTAACGTGTCTCCGAGCATGGACCACTGTCGCATCACGCCTTCGTCATGCCCGAGCAATCGTTCGAACGGCGTCTTTCCGATGACAGCTGGTTGGATTCGACTCATTTCAACACCTCCTGTATATAAGTATAGAAGGTGATTACAGTGTTTCCCATTTCATTCACAGCGGAATCCAGCTACAATACATGCCATATAATACGAAAAAAAGGAGAATTCATTTCATGCTAAAAATCGACGATATCGACCGTCTCCTCTTACATGAACTAACAAACGACAGCCGCCTCTCGATGAGCGAACTCGGGCGCCGCATCAATTTATCGGCTCCGTCCGTCGGCGAACGCGTCCGCCGACTCGAGTCATTTGGCGTCATCAAAGGCTACACGATTGATATCGATCATGAATTGCTCGGTCGACCGATTCAATGTCTCATCGAGGCGACCGTGAAGAACGGGAACTATGAGGCGTTCACTCAGTTTTTGGGTCAGCAGTCGAACGTGTCATTCTGTTATCGCATCTCCGGGAGCGCCTGCTATATGCTGAAGATGCAATTCGCGACGTTCGCCGAGGCCGAGCAGTTCATCGATGCGGCCATCCCTTACGCCCAGACCGTCACACATTTCATCTTCTCCGAGGTCAAGACGCAACAACAGGTGAGCCCGTGAGCCCACCTGTGTCTTCAAATCACATCTAATGGTTCTTTTTGGCTCGGTGGCGGGAACGCCTCGTCGAGCGCGTTAAAGTCGTCCTCGGTCAAGTTGAGGAGCAACGCCGCGCCGTTCTCTTCGACGTGCGCTTTCTGCCCCGCTTTCGGGATGGCGATGACGTTTCCGCTCCGCACCGTCCACGCAAGCAAGATTTGGGCCGGCGTCGCACTGTACGCCTCGGCGATCCGGTTCACCGTCTCGTCGTTGAAGACTTTCTCTTTCACGTCGCTGCCTTCCGCGAGCGGGGCGTAAGCCATCATCGGGATTCCTTGCTCCTGTAAAAATGGCAACAAATCGTATTCGACGCCGCGGCTGCCGAGATGATAGAGCACTTGGTTGACGGCGCAATGTTTCCCCTTCGGCAAGGCGAGCAGTTCTTTCATGTCGTCGACATCAAAGTTCGAGACACCCCACGCTCGGATCTTACCGTCCGCCTTCAACTGTTCGAGCCCGTCGACCGTCTCCTCGAGCGGGATGTTCCCGCGCCAATGCAGGAGATATAAGTCGAGGTAGTCCGTACCGAGCCGTTCGAGCGTCGCGTCACAAGCTTGGACGAGTTTGTCGCCCCCGGCGTTATGCGGATACACTTTCGAGACGAGGAACACGTCTTCCCGCCGGTCTTGAATCGCTTCACCGACGAGCGACTCCGATTTCCCTTCCCCGTACATCTCCGCCGTATCGATGACGTGCAACCCGCAGTCGAGTCCCGTCCGGAGTGCCTCGATCTCGGCTTCCCGTTTCGATTCGTCTTCTCCCATGCGCCATGTGCCTTGCCCGAGGGCCCTCATCTCACGCCCGTCTGGCAATTCAGCCACGTGTTGTTTTAGTGCCGCCAAAATTAATGTATGTGGAATGCGGTTCATGCCATCTCCTCCTTCGTCCATTGTTCATGTAACGGTCCGGTCGTCCCAAAGACGGGATCGGTCGCCGGTTTGTCGACTCGTTCGATCCGTTGCACACTGTCCGGTCGTTCTTCCGGTTTCCCTGTCAACGTGTCATAATCGCGTCCTTCCGGATAGGCACCGACGATGGCAAAGTCTTCACTCGCCTCGAGACGGCGATGTCCCGTCCCGGCCGGCAAAATCAAGACGTCTCCTGCTTGAAGCGAGACGAGGTCCCCGGTCGCACCGCCAAGTTGGACGGTCGCCCGGCCCGACTTCACGCCGAGCACTTCATGCGTATTGCTATGGTAATGGTGATAATCGAACACCCCGTTGACCCAGCTGTTGCCCCAACCGTTATGTTCGAACGTCGCTTGCATCCCGTCCGTCTCATCGAACACGCCGCGATACAACAACACCGGGAAATCCGGATTGTTCGGGATCGAGCCGTCGTCTTCAAATCGATATGTCAACACATCCATATTGTTCCCTCCTTGTCTCTGTCTTTGTACCCGAGTTGACGCCCGATTAACCTGTGAGCCAACTCACGGTGAAAAAGTTCAAAAAGATAATTCAAAAAACTTAGTTTGTTCGATAGACAAACTAAAAAGTTTGATGTATTCTATTCCTGAAAACGATTACAGAAATGAGGAGGATGAATCGCATGTCACAAACTCAAACGAAAAAGGAATACTATCAAGGTGTCGGACAAATCAAATTTGAAGGTACTTCTTCTACAAACCCATTCGCCTTCAAACACTACAACCCAGAGGAACAAATTGGTGGGAAGTCGATGGAAGAGCTGCTCCGTTTCGCCGTCTCGTATTGGCATACGTTCACAGCCGATGGAAGCGACCCGTTCGGTAAAGCCACGATGATCCGACCGTATGACCGCCTTTCAGGAATGGACCTCGCCAAAGCCCGTGTCGAAGCGGCGTTCGAGTTCTTTGACAAGTTGAACGTGCCTTACTTCTGCTTCCATGATTTCGATATCGCCCCTGAAGGAAGCACCCTTGCTGAGACAAACCGAAATATCGATGTCATCGTCTCGATGATGAAAGAATATATGAAAACGAGTAAGACGAAATTACTTTGGAACACAGCGAACATGTTCTCGCATCCGCGCTGGATTCACGGAGCCGCCACTGCACCGAACGCAGATGTGTACGCCTACGCAGCAGCGAAAGTGAAAAAAGGATTAGAGGTCGGGAAAGAGCTCGGGGCCGAGAACTATGTGTTCTGGGGAGGTCGTGAAGGGTATGAAACGTTGCTCAACACCGACATGGGACTTGAGCTTGATAACTTGGCCCGCTTCTTCCACATGGCCGATAGCTATGCCAAAGAGATCGGCTTTGATGCCCAGTTCTTGATCGAACCGAAACCAAAAGAGCCGACGAAACACCAATACGACTTTGACGTGGCGACGGGTCTCGCCTTCTTGCAAAAATATGACTTGGCGGACCGCTTCAAATTCAACATCGAAGCCAACCATGCGACGCTCGCCGGCCACACGTTCGAACATGAGCTCCGCGTCGCCCGCGTGAACGGGATGCTCGGGTCCGTCGACGCGAACCAAGGTGACCCGCTCCTCGGCTGGGATACGGATGAATTCCCGACCGACCTCTATTCAACGACGCTCGCCATGTACGAGATCTTGTTGAATGGTGGGCTCGGAAGCGGTGGGCTCAACTTCGATGCGAAAGTCCGCCGCGGTTCATTCGAACCTGAGGACTTGTTCTATGCCCACATCGCAGGCATGGACAGCTTCGCCGTCGGTGCGAAAGTCGCTCAACGCTTGATTGATGACCGTGTGTTCGAGAACGTCATCCAAGATCGCTACGCAAGCTACAATGAGGGAATCGGAAAAGACATCGTCTCCGGTCAAACCGACTTCCACAAACTTGAGGCCCACGCGTTCACGCTTACCGACATCCAAAATAAATCGGGACGTCAAGAACAGCTCCGTCACATCCTCAACCAATACTTGTTGGATGTACAACGCCCTTAATCGCGAAGCCCAGACTCCATGATGGGGTCTGGGCTTTTAAATCAAACCGGAAAGGATGAACCTAATGAAATACGTCATCGGAATCGATTTAGGGACGAGTGCGGTCAAAGCCATCCTCGTCGACCAAAACGGGCAACTCTGCGGGGAAGCGAGTCGCGCCTATCCCCTCATCCAAGAACGAGAAGGCTACAGCGAACAAGATCCGTCGGCCTGGGTCGAACAGACGGTCAACGCCTTGACCGAGCTCGTTCAACAGTTCGAAGGACGTCCTGAAGACATCGAAGGCATCAGCTTCTCGGGACAAATGCACGGGCTCGTCTTACTCGATGCGCAACATCAGTTGCTTCGCAATGCGATTCTTTGGAACGATACGCGAACGACGGCTGAATGTGAGGAGATCAAAGATCGACTCGGACCGCTTCTCCTCGACCTCACTAAAAACCCAGCGCTCGAGGGCTTCACGCTCCCGAAACTTTTATGGGTGAAGCGGCATGAACCTGACCTGTACCGTCAAGCAGCCGTCTTCCTGCTCCCGAAAGACTATGTCCGCTATGCGTTGACAGGTCAACTGCACATGGATTATTCCGATGCGGCCGGAACGCTTCTCCTCGATATCGCTAAAAAGGAATGGAGCGACGAAATCTGTGAACGGGTCGGTGTGCCGAAATCCCTCTGTCCCCCACTCGTCGAGTCGTCTGATCAAATCGGGACGCTCAGTTCTTACTACGCGACGCGCACCGGCCTTTCTTCGAGCGTTAGCGTGTTCGCCGGAGGTGCCGACAATGCCTGCGGTGCCATCGGGGCCGGTATTTTGAACGATCAACAAACGATGTGCAGCATCGGCACGTCGGGTGTCGTCTTGGCCTATGAACCAACCGCCCTGCTCGATTTCAAAGGGAAAGTCCATTATTTCAATCATGCTAAGCCAGGTGCCTATTATACGATGGGTGTCACCTTGGCAGCAGGACATAGCTTATCTTGGTTCAAGGATACGTTCGCACCGGACCAATCATTCGAGACGCTGCTCGCCGAAGTGAAAGACGTACCGATCGGGTCGAACGGCCTCTTGTTCACCCCTTATCTCGTCGGCGAACGGACCCCTCATGCGGATGCCATGGTGCGAGGAAGCTTTATCGGGATGGACTCCACCCATCGCTTGGCCGATTTTTCACGGGCCGTGCTAGAAGGGATCACGTTCTCCTTAAAAGAATCGCTCGAACTGTTCCGTGCGGAAGGGAAAGTGATCACGTCGATCGTTTCGATTGGAGGGGGCGCCAAAAACGAGGCGTGGCTGCAAATGCAGGCAGACATCTTCGACGCTACCATCATCAAGCTTTCCAACGAGCAAGGCTGTGCGCTCGGTGCCGCCATGTTGGCTGCTTACGGCTGTGGGTGGTTTGATAGTCTCGAGGCCTGCAGTGAGGCGTTCATTCAGGAGGCGAAGCGATACGAACCGATTCCAGAAAACGTCACACGCTACCACGCCTTGTTCGCACTCTACCAACAAGTCTATCCGGCCACGAAACATCTCTCTCATGGTCTGTCCGCATTTCGGAGAAAGTGAGACGACGATGAACTATACATCCGACCATTACGGGACCGTGGACGGTATCCCCGTCTCGCGTCACCGCGTATCGACAGACTCGTTCAGCTTTTCTTGTATCGATTATGGGTGTACCATCACGGAAATTGCCGTCCCCGATCAACTGGGGAACATGGAGAACGTCGTATTAGCGCTTGATTCGCTTGAGGAATATGTCTGTCACGATTATTATCTAGGTTGCGTGGTCGGACGGGTGGCCGGAAGGATACAGAATGGTCAGTTCACACTCGACGATCAGACCATTCAACTGCCTTTGAACGACGGTCCCAACCACCTTCACGGTGATCACTTCCATAAAGTCGTATGGAACCCATCCATCGAACAGACGGATGATGGCGTGACCATTCGATTTGAACGGTCGTTTCCTCATGGCCATCACGGATACCCTGGGAATATTGACGTCTCGGTCGAATACACGATTACTCCCCACGCCGTGGCCATCCGCTATGAGGCGAAGACCGACGCGCCGACCGTCATGAACATGACGAATCACACATACTTCAATTTATCAGGGACGTCCATGCCGATTTCTGACCATACGCTTCAGCTTATGAGTGACTCGTTCTATGAACTAGACGAGACCCTTATTCCGCGCCGCGTGAAGTCCGTCATGACCTCCCGGGCATTCGATTTTAGAGAGGCGAAACGAATCGAAGATGGTCTAAATGATACAGATACGCAACTGGACCTCGCCGGAGGCTTCGATCACCCATTTTGCCTGCCCCAAACGGAACGTCCTCAAATCGATCTTCGTCATGCTTCCGGTCGCAGGCTTTCCGTCCATACGACCGAGCCGTGTGTCGTCTTCTATTCGGGTAATATGCTGCCGAACGGGCTGAGACGGACCGGGCTTTGTTTAGAGACCCAACAAGCACCGAACCTGCTGGACCCTCGTAGTGTGTTACGTCCCGGCGAGACGTACGTCTCCGAGACGACGTGGACGTTTGCCCCATGACAATAGCCCGCCACCTGAAGGTGACGGGCTATTCGTCATTGCATCATTCGACGCTGTAAAAACTGCTCGATGGCAAGCGAGGCCATGCCGATCGCTGAAGCGTGGTCGCTCAATTTCGACGGGATGAGCTCGAACGAATGATCGGCTTGCGCATACACACGTGATGAGATCGCCGTGCGAATCATGTTGAGGACCATCGGATGCGACTCGATGACCCGACTTTGAATGATGATCGCTTTCGGATTATAGACGTTCAGTACCGTATTCAACCCGACCCCGACGTAAAAGCACCATTTTTGTAGTTCATTCAACACCGATGCCTCATTGGCCTGTAAACTTCGTTGGAGCGTATCGACCGTGTGCCCCGGCAAATACTTGTCCCATAGTACTTTTTCCGAGGCATACAACTCCCAACACCCGCGGTTGCCACACGTACATTTCGGTCCATTGTATTCAATCGACATATGCCCGAACTCGCCAGCGAACCCGTCCTCGCCTCGATACAGTTCCCCGTGTAAGATGATGCCCGTACCGACACCGGTCCCGAGACTAACGAAGACCATCTCTTCATGGTCTTTCCCTGCCCCGAACCGTCGTTCTCCGTAAGCCCCCGCATTGGCCTCGTTCTCTAAATTAACGGGTACATCATAACGGTTCTCTAAATCGTGCTTCAAACTCGTCACGTCAGGACGGAGGTTCGGGACAAAAATGACTTGTTGCTCGCGATTAATGAGTCCAGGCACCGAGACACCGATCCCAATGAGCCCGTATGGAGAGGACGGCATCTTACCAAGCAACACATCGATGGCAGCTCTCACTTTCGGTTCTGCCTCCTGGTCCGCCTCGGCCCACTCGGTCGTCAACGACTCCACGACGTTGCCTTTTAAATCGGTCAATACCGCATTGATCGCTTTCACGCCTAAATCGACTCCGATCGTGAATCCTGCCTGCTGGTTGAACACGAGCATGACCGGGCGACGCCCCCCGCTCGAATCGCCTTGTCCGATTTCAAAGATGAGTTCTTCGTTCAATAGAGCGCCAATTTGCGCAGATACCGTCGATTTGTTCAATCCCGTCACTTCTGACAGTTTTGCGCGTGAAATTGGATAACTACGAATGATTTCATTCAACAATACGGTTTTATTCATTTTTTTCACAAGCTGTTGATCAGCGGTCACATCTAATTTTGCCAATGACTTTGTCTCCCCTTTATACGAAGTGATGTCTCATCCATCGTTTAACTTTCGTTCCATTCCGTTTACTCTCTAATTCATTATACAAAAACTGCAAAAATATAGTTGAGAATTCGAGCCTCATTTTGTATGATAAGGATAGTTAGTTTATCCGTCAAACAAACTAACTTATTTTTTAACCCGATATTGTAAGCGTTACCAATTCCAAGGAGGGCAAAACGTGATGAAACAAAATCAGAACACGCTATACCTCATGACCATCACACTCGTCGCGACATTAGGTGGCTTGTTGTTCGGTTATGATACTGCTGTCATCTCAGGCGCAGAGAAATCATTGGAGAAGTATTTTATTGACGGGCTGAATTTAAGTTCGCTCGTACACGGGGCGACCACTTCCTCGGCATTGATCGGTTGTATCATCGGGGGGATCATCTCCGGTATATTCGCAAGCCGATTTGGTCGTAAAAAATCATTGATTTTCGCGGCCACTCTTTTCTTCTTGTCCGCACTGGGATCGGCTTATCCCGAAGTCCTCTTCTTTACGAAAGGCGAACCGACGATTGCCCTTCTACTTACGTTCAACTTGTATCGCATCATCGGCGGAATCGGCGTCGGACTTGCCTCGGCCATCACGCCGATGTATATCAGTGAGGTCGCGCCAGCTGCGATTCGAGGACGGCTCGTGTCGCTAAACCAATTTGCCATCATCCTCGGAATGCTCGTCGTCTACTTCGTCAACTGGTCGATCACAAGTGGACAAACGGTCGCCTGGATCGATGACATCGGTTGGCGGTATATGTTTGCCTCTGAAGCCATTCCGGCCCTCCTTTTCGGTTCGCTCTTATTGATCGTTCCGGAAACACCACGGTATTTGGCGCTCCAAGGCGAGGAAGAAAAAGCACTCCACATCCTCAGTCGAATCAATGGCAAAGAACGTGCCGAAGCAATCATGCAAGACATCAAATCGTCTGTCAGTCATTCTTCAGCCAAGCTGTTCACTTACGGAAAACTGGTCATCACCATCGGGATTCTCTTATCGGTGTTCCAACAATTTGTCGGCATCAACGTCGCATTGTACTATGCCCCACGAATCTTTGAAAGTATGGGTGCCGCGAAAGATGCTTCCATGATGCAGACCGTCGTCATGGGGCTCGTCAACGTCGTCTTCACC
The DNA here is from genome assembly GCF_018618195.1 of Exiguobacterium sp. s7. NCBI lineage: Bacteria > Bacillati > Bacillota > Bacilli > Caryophanales > Exiguobacterium > Exiguobacterium sp. s7. The sequence goes on from NZ_JACSLO010000006.1 coordinate 43,458, forward strand.
ATCGTCGCCATCTTATTTGTCGATAAAGTCGGTCGAAAACCACTGCTCATCATCGGTTCGGTCGGCATGGCAATCGGGATGTTCGGTGTCGCTTCGATGGCCTACACGAATGCAATCGGAATCGGTACACTCATCTTCATCATCATCTACACAGCCTCATTCATGATGTCATGGGGACCGATTTGTTGGGTACTCATTTCGGAGATCTTCCCAAATAAAATTCGAGGGCAAGCGGTCGCAATCGCCGTCGCCGCTCAATGGACCGCCAACTACTTCATTTCATCGACCTATCCGATGATGATGGAATTTAGTGGCACGATGACATACGGATTTTACGGGGTGATGAGCGTATTGTCCGCCTTGTTCGTCTGGAAGCTCGTACCGGAGACGAAAGGCAAAACGCTCGAAGAGATGGAGACGTTATGGAGCAGCAAACAAGCTGTCTCAAAAGACGTATCCGCCTCATAACGATAAAAAGACAGCGGTTCTCTCATTGAAGAGCCGCTGTCTTTTCTGATTTAGGAGATGACGTCTTCCCCGGTCTGTTCGATATGCCCTTCTCCCCAGGCGCACATCGCATCCAAAATCGGTTGGAGCGACCAGCCGTAGTCGGACAGGGAATAGACGACTTTCGGCGGGACTTGCTCATACACCGTGCGGATGATGACACCGTCCGCCTCGAGCTCGCGCAACTGTTGCGTGAGCATTTTTTGCGTGATGTTCGGCATGAGCTTTTTCAATTCGCTCGTCCGCCGTTCCCATTTAATCAAATGACACATGATGACGACTTTCCACTTGCCGCCGATGACGTCGAGCGTCGCCTCGACCGGGATGTTGTATGGCATGATGGTTCCTCCTTATAGACCGGGATAGGTACTTTTCGGTGCCTATCGTACTTGAAAGTGCGTACTTCCCAATTAAATTCGATGGACTTATGATAGCAACTGTAGCTCAGTTATACAAGTTCATCTCACCAGTAACCGCTTCTTGAGACAGTAAGGATCTTTTTCGACCGTACTGGACAATAGAGAAGATTGAGATGCTCGGGCTGCCTCGAGATGAAGGGCCCTCGTCTCAACAAACATTCTTAGGAGGAACTACACATGAATCAACCGTACACCCAGCCCGTCGACGAACAGGCACCGAAAAACGGAGGGCTGGCCTTGCTCGCCCTCGCCATCAGCGCCTTCGGCATCGGGACGACCGAGTTCGTCCCGGTCGGCCTGCTCGCATCCATCGCCAGCGACTTGAATATCGGCATCACGCTCGCCGGTCTTATCATCTCCGGTTATGCCATCGGCGTCGCCGTCGGTGCGCCGATCTTGACGGCACTCACGAACCGGATGAATCGCAAGACGTTACTCATGGCACTCATGGTCGTCTTTATCGGCGGAAATTTGGTCTCCGCCTTATCGACCAGTTTTGAACTGCTGATTGCTGCCCGATTTATCACCGCGTTCGCACACGGTGTCTTCTTCTCCATCGGGGCGACGATCGCCGTACAGATCGTGCCACCGCATAAAAAAGCGAGTGCCATCGCACTCATGTTCACCGGCTTGACGGTCGCGACCGTGACCGGCGTCCCGCTCGGCACGTTCATCGGGCAAGCGTTCGGATGGCGCGCCACGTTCTTCGCCGTCGCCGCACTCGGGATCGTATCGATCATCGCCAGCTTCTTCTTGATTCCGAAAGATTTGAAACAGTCACCACCAGCGAAGTTCTCCGATATGAAGAAATTGCTCACGAACGGCCGAATCATGCTCGGCTTCTTGATCACCGCACTCGGTTACGGCGGAACGTTCGTCGCCTTCACGTACTTGACGCCAATCATGCAGGACGTGACGAACATCAGTCCGAGCTTGATTAGTATCGTCCTACTCGTCTACGGGATCGCCGTCGCCATCGGCAACTGGGCAGGCGGAAAATTCGCCAATGAAGATCCGGCCAAGGCGTTGTTCTATATGTTCATCGTCCACGCCGCTGTCATGATCGTCATGTCGTTCATGATCCCGTTCAAAGTCGCGGGACTCATCGCCATCGTCTTGATGGGACTGCTCGCCTTTATGAACGTACCTGGCCTTCAACTATATATCGTACAGTTGGCAGAGAAGTATGTACCGGCCGCGGTCGATGTCGCGTCGGCGCTCAACATCGCCGCCTTCAATATCGGTATCGCGCTCGGTGCGACCATCGGTGGGATTGTCGCGGACTCGATCGGTCTCGTGCATACGCCTTGGGTTGGTGGCATCATGGTCATCATCGCTGTCATCTTGACCGCCGTCTCACGTCGTTTGGAAGCGAACTAAGGAGGACACCATGTTCAACAATCATGTCAGCTACAATCGGATGTATCGGGAGGGCGAGCTCACGCTCGGCCTCCACATCCCGTTAGAAAATTTCAAGATGCGCACCCCGACGCTCGAACGTCAAGTCGAGCTCGCCCAACGAGCAGACGACTATGGCTTCACGGCGCTCTGGCTCCGAGATGTCTTGCTGAAAGACCCGAACTTCTTGGACCCGGCCGTCGGACAGATTTATGACATGCTCATCTATGGGACACACTTGCTCGGTCAGACGAAGCGCATCGCCCTCGGCACGTCCGCCCTCGTCTTGCCGCTCCGGCGACCGTCGGGCCGACTTCAAAGGACTCGGGGTCGACCATGCGACACGGGGCGAGCAGTTCAAAGAATCGCTCCGTGTCATGGAACAGGCGCTCTACCACAACTATCCGACCATCGATTCGTCGTACGGCGAGGTCCATGAGGCGACGCTCGTGCCCCGTCCGAAAAAACGCATCCCGACGATGATCACCGGGTTCGCGCAGCAGGACATGGACTGGCTCGGGCAACACGGGGACGGGTGGATGTATTATCCGCAGGCCCCATTTGCCCAACAGCAAGTGCTGAGCGATTGGCGCGAGTCAGGTCAGACGCATGGAAAAGAGTTCCGCCCGTTCTCGATGCCGATGCATCTCGATTTGGCGCATGACGCGGACGAGCTTCCGACTCCGATCCGGCTCGGCTTCCGTGTCGGTCGCAATCAATTGATCAAACTGCTCGAAGCGTATCGGTCCATCGGCGTCAATCATCTGTTCTTCGCCTTGTTCGACGGGCAACGTCCGGCCGACGAGGTCATCGAGGAGCTCGGGGAATATGTGCTCCCCCATTTCCCACCGCTTTCGTAGAATTCAGGTATTCAAAAGGACGACTACCCCTCGTGGAAGTCGTCCTTTTACGTGACAGGGAATGATTCTTTTACGCATATGTAGATGCTAGTTTCATCTACCATCCTCCGTGCTCACTCGCATTTATGTCACTATTTTTCTACTTGTCAGTTCGCTACACTCATTTGTAAAGGCTCTCCCGTCGACATCGGAATGCCTTCTTCCCATAGTTCAATCGGGAGCGAGACGATGGCGTTATGCTCACGCGGTGCGGTGAGTTTTCGCTTCGTGTTCAGGTCCAACATCCCCCAGCATTCTCCATCCACGATGAATGCGACTTTAGATGAATCGTCGTCCCAGGCAAATCCGACTTCTTCACACGCTTCAATCGGCGGTGCGATTTGGTCGTAAATCCAAAGCGCGTCCGCGACACCTTCCATCTCCCCTGAAGAATTCAGTGGACAAAAATAAACGTACCCCGTATCCCCATCATCCTCAAATACACAGACGTAGCGTTCATTTGGCGAGACCGACTCAATCACAAACGTTTCTTCTTCATTCATGTTCAGTTCCCCTTTCCATTTTTACGTGAACGATAGGAAAGCCAAGTCATGGCGACTTGGCTTTTAAGTTTAGTTCACTTTATTCTCGAGCTGTTGCAACTTCGTCGAGTAATATTCGATGATGTCGCGGCGCCGGATGATACCGATGAAATACTTCCCGTCATCGACGACCGGCACGAAGTTTTGATCCGTGATCGCATCGACGAGCTCCTCGATTTGAGCCGTGATGGCGACCGGTTTATACCGTACGCGTTGCTTGATGTCTTTCAGGCGTGTCCGGAGCACTTTTTCGTAGTCTTCTTCCCCGCGAAGCTGTTCAGCGAGTGCCCAGAGCAAATCCCCTTCCGTCATCGTCCCGGCGTAAAAACCGTTCTCGGATACGAGCGGCACCGAGGTGAAGCGATGATGTTTCATCTTCTCGAGCGCTTGACGCACCGTCGATTCCGGGTCTAAATATTTGACGTCTTCTTTCGGATATAAAAAGAAAGCGATATTCATGTACAATCTCTCCTCAATCTAAAAATCCACCTCTCCATTGTACCATGTATTAAGGTCTAGTCAGCACAAATTGACCATCTAAATGTCATCCGTTCTAGCAAAAGGAGGCTTATTTCTTTTTTCTTGTGAAGCGTTTCCAGACGAGCTATTCGAATTGTGTGAGAACACAAAAACAGGCACGGTCCCGAGCGGCTTTTCCATAGCCATCCTTGACCGTGGTACGAACACCAACGACTCTATGTCAAAACCTCGACATACAGCAAACTTGTTCAATCTCAACTCGAACAAAGTGCTTCATTTTAGCTATACCCGTGTACAAGTCGTTCTAGCCTCAAAATCCGTAACAAACATGCTACAGATGACCATCAAAAAAAGCCTAGGAATCTTCCTAGGCTTGGCACACAGTCAAATAAATCCGAGCAACGTCTTGTTGAACTTGTCCATCTCGTCGAGGACGGTACCGTGACCGCTCTCCTCGAACCGCTCGATGCGGGCGTTCGGGATGCCTTTTTCCATCTCGAGCGCGAACTCGAACGGACAAATCTTGTCATGTACGCCATGGATGATGAGCGTCTCGACGTTGACTTTCGGTAAGTCCTCGCGCAAATCCTCATCACGGAGCGCTTTCGCCGAAGCGATCGTCCCGTGGCTCGACGCGACGAGCGACAGATGATGGAACCAGTTTTGCATCGGTTTCGAATGTTCTTTCTCGAAGAAAATCTCGCCGAACCCTTCGAGCATCTTCGGACGGTCTTTTAGTGTATCCTCGATCAACGCGTCGACCTCGGCTTGCGTCATCCCGTACGGATAGTCCGGACGTTGCGTGAACACTGGTGCCGCTGCGCCTGAGAGGACTAGTTTCTTCAACCCGTCATCCGGGAAATCGACGGCATAGCGGATGGCGATGGCCCCGCCCATCGAGAAGCCGACGAGCGTGAAATCTTTGATGCCAAGCCCATCAACGACCATGTGCACGTCCGACGCCATCGTCGCATAGTCATAACCTGTCGCCGGTGCATCCGACTTGCCGTAGCCACGATAGTCGATCCCGACGTAGCGATAGCCTGCTTCGAGCAATGCATTCTTTTGATACTCGAACATGTTGTTGTTCGCCGGCCAGCCGTGCAAGAAGACGACGGCATCGCCTGTCCCGACGTCTTCCACGTAAATACTCGTTCCGTCATGTGCGGTAATATAATTCCCCATTGGTCAAAACCCCCAGTTGGATTGTTGAGCGGCATGCTTGTTTGCCCACAACCCAACTTTTCCCGTTTGACCGAAGTGGAAACCTATCAACTGTCGCGCCAGAGCGATTCGCCTTTCAAGACATGCTCAATCGCCGCCGCTCCTTCGCGTAATACGGACGTCCGCCACGACTCGTCTTCCGGATAAAACATCGCCATGAACTCTTTTCGAATCCCATTCCGTGCTTCGGGATCTTTCGTCCCTTCAAAGTAGAGCCGGTTCTCGAGGATGATTGTCAAGAACTCGCGAATCGTCGCTTTCGTCGACGTCCCGAATGTCCCGAACTCGAACAACGCCGAGACGAGCCGTTTGTCCGGGTGATGCGTGTCGCGCACATAGTAGAAGTGGTTCGTCGAGTCCCCGAGGACATCGGTCGGGTCATACGTCTGGATGTTCTTCAACCCGTAAGTCCGCTTCAACTCGTCGACGTCACGCCCGTCGCGCTCACTGATGACCATCGTCACTTCGTTCGTCGGACCGAGCGCCGTATGCCAATCCATATGGACGACGCGGTCATAGCGATCGAGCAGGTCATGTTGAATCTCCTTCAAAAAGATGGCGGACGGCTCATCCGACTCGCCGCCATAATAGACGCCTTTCGGGAACTGATATTGTCCCATCCCTTTCGCCTCGGTCATCGCCTCGAAGCCGTCGAGCTTGATACCAGAACCGAGGAACGAGTAGATATGTTCGCGCGATTCATGGTAGTCATCGATGACGCCGTCCGGGACGAACAAGTGCCGCATGACTTCATACTCTTTATTGACGTTACGCGGGAGTGATTCCCGGTCGATGACGTAGTTCCGGTTCAAGTCAACGTTATGTTCATTGACGCGGCGGAAATGCTTCATCCCCCACGGATTGACCGCATGGATGAGACAGATCCCTGTCGACTCGTGCCGAAGGTTTTCGAGTTGCGTCTCGATGAACTGATGCGTCACAGCGGCACCGGCATACCCTTCGATGCCGTGCTCGCCGATTGTCATGAGGAGCACCGCCTCGCGTGACCCCGCCGGCTCACCGATGATCAAGTCGATCGTGTCCTCGCCGATCGAGTGGGACATCACGCGGGCCGTCGGATAATAGGTTTTAACGTTGTCGAGTAAGGCGAGAAACTTCTCACGCGACTCTTCGTATGATGATGAAAAATAATGACTCATGGTGATTCCCTCCATTCTTGTCTTCTGTACCCCATTCCCATTCCAGACCAGACTAAAAACGCCTCCCTGACGGAGACGTTTTCTAAATTTAGTGGGCCCCGGCTTTCGTCCCACGGTTTTGACGCCGGAACTCGAACAAGTAGACGAGCGGAGCGAGCAGAACGGCGCCGAACACCCAATACGCGCCCGGGCTCACAAACAACATCTCGAACGCCCGAAAAAACCAGGCGACGAGCGAGAAGCCGACGACGAGTTCGGCCGTCCAAATGACACTACGACGAACAGCGAGCGTGAGCGTGTTCGTTTTTTGGAAGAGGGCCGCAAGAAAGGCGATCAAAAAGGCCGGGAAGCTACTGAGCCAAAGCATTCGGTTCATCGTGGACTCGGCAAAATACGTGTTGCCGAGTGATACCGTGATCACATAATGCGCAACGAGCACCAATAAGACGACAATCCAACCCATGAGGACGTCACGTTCCCATTTTTTCATCATTTTCCCTCCGTTCCACACAATAGAGCTACCCTTATATTTACCCGTTTTGCGAACGCTTCGGACAATTCTGCGTCAAAAAAGACGCGTCCCATAAGGAACACGCCAGATTATTTGTCCATCAAGTGACGGGCCCATTCGGTCGCCCGCTCGAGCTCTCCTTCTTTAAGTGGTCCTTCTTTATCAAGGACGATGAACGATTCTTTCAGGACCGGTTCCGCTCCTTTTTCGAGCAGTAACTGCTCCATGCGGGTCGAGGCGTGACCGAACCATTTGACGATTTTCCCGACGAAAAAGCCTTGATCTTCTTCGGCCATACTCGTATCGAAGGCTGCAGCTCGCGTACCACGCAGCGCATGGTCCGACAAGCCATCGAGAAACGTCTTCACGTCCTCGGTCTCGCGCCCTCCGTGAGTCGGCGAACCAACGATGAACAAATCAAGGTTGGCGAGGTCGCCGTATCCGACGTGGCTGATCTGCATGATGTCGACGCGGTGTAAGTCGCTGAATCCGTCCTTGATGGCATATGCGACTTTTTCGGTACACCCGTACATCGAGTCAAAGATGATGAGGATTTTCATACAATCTCCCTCCATTGTGCGAAAGCTCTACGTATCTATATATGACTCTTCCCTTAATGAACGAGGCCTCATCATGGATTCAGTTAATTTTTATGTCTTTTCTTCAATCGTGTAGACACAAAAAGGACAGCACCAATCCCAAACACCGCATACGCAACCTTATCCAGATGGTCACGCATGCTGAACGGGGCGTCATGCCGATACTCGGCCCGCTTCCACCCAGACCCATCCTCGACCGCGAGCACGTCCTCCATCGCTTCCCCGTTCACTTTCCGATACGTTGTCCCAACCGGATACATGTTCGAGGCATCCCCGTAATAGCTGCCATCCATATCGTCAGCCATCGTCTTCACCTCGCCGACGACGTCACCCAAGTCAGCCTCCAATACTGCGACGTCCATCACTTCATACACCCGTCCGTCCAACACGACGAACGCATACGCCCAAGATAAGGCTTGAGCTGACATTGAAACCGATAGGAACAGCAGCACCAATCCGATGACGCGCCTCATCGAATCGCCCACACGAACGTCGCCGAGTCGCTCAAGTCGATCTCGTCCGGCTCAAGTTCCGGCATCGCAGCCTCCGAGAAGAGCACCTCGTCATGGAGCGTGAGACGCGTCGGCGAATAAAGATGAAGCTCACCCCACGTGTAATCGATTTGAAGCAAGTCACCGAGCGTCGCCCCGGCCCCTTTCGCCAACAGTTCGGCCCGATGACGCGCGTTCGCCGCCGCGCTCGCGAGCAGTTCGTCTTGAATCGAGTCCGCGTCCTTGATTGTGAACGAGATGGACAGCTTCGGCTCGGCTAGCGAGTTGCTGACATGTTCGATGACCGCTGACAGTTGTTTCGTATCGAGCGGAAACTCGAGCTTCGTCTTCTGCTGACAGACATAGCCTCGGAACCGCGATTTATAATTGCCTTGTTTGTCCCGATAGCTCTCATAGTCGGTGTCGATCGAGAAGTCGGTCGTCTTTAAATCCGTCTTCGCAAAGCCGGCCTGTTCAATCGCTTTTTGCAGACTTGTGACGGCGATTGCCGCCCCGTTCATCGTCTCCTCATAGCGGACGGCTCTTGACGACAAATCCATTCTCACGACAATCAAGTCAGGTTTGGCCGATACTTTTCCTGTTCCTTTGACAGTGATTGTACGATCCATATGATGTCCTCCTTCTGATTTTAAGAAATGCCGAACTCACCTACCCGAAACCTAATTTCGAGCAAGTTTTCCTTCATCTCAAAGCTTCCTTGCTTCTTCACCCACTGTATTATTTTCTTTGTGATCACTTTGAGTTAGCCTTCCCTTCAATCATGTCTTTCCTGTCAATGACACGACGAGCCCGATGAGATAGCCGAATGCAGCACCTGCCGCGATTCCGTAAACCAATTCAAATCCAAATAGGAGCGAACTGATGATGCCAATCCCAGCTCCAAACACCAGTCCGAGTCCTACACCCGACGCTCGCCAATTCTGCTCTGTCATCGTAGTCCCCCCTCTCCTATATCCCTTCCCGTTAACGGAACCGTTCCATCATGAACGCCTCTATGTCATCAAGTGTTTCAGCGCCACGTAGCGACGGATAGGCATCTCGACTGAAGACGAGGCCTTCGTTCGTGTTCAAGAACATGTACCGCTCACCGTCCGGAAATCCGTAATCACTCACATCCATCACTTGAAGCGTGGCCCCGTTTTGTGACCAGATGTGGGAAGCATCATGCCGTCTCGGCATAAAAATCCCTTCCATACCGAGGCGAAGTTCAGAGATGACGTCCGCATCCGACTGAAGCACTTCAGAACCGACACCGGCAACGGTAAGTACTTTCATCTCACTCCCAGGCTCAACCTCACCTCGATAGACGTCTGTCACGCCAATCGTCACGATCGACTGATATTCCTCTTGTCCGTTGAAGTCGAGCTCGATGTGGTCAATCTGCTTCACGACGCCTCTCACCACGGTGGGATTCCATTTCGAGAACAGCTCGTCTTCACTCATCTCGGCAAGGTTTGCCGACGACATCCCGACATCAATCTCCCCTTCATCGATATAAGCGACCGACATATTGCTCGAGTTGTCCGACAGGGGAATCAATTCTTTAAAACCGTCCCATGTCAAGGCGAAGAGTGTGATAGCGACTGCTGCCACAAGACCACCCATCCAACGCCAATGTCTCCGTTTCTTTACCTCGACTTTCATCGATTCCTCGACAAAACGGTCATCGACGTCCCCCATCAAACGTGTGAGCCGATCTCCGTTCATAGCGCCACCCCTTCCGCTTCGAGCATTTGTTTCAAGTCATTACGGGTCCGAAGCAGCACCATCTTGACCTTGCTCTCGCTCACCTGGCGCATCTTCGCGATGTCTTTGATCGACTGAAAGTGAAAGTAACGCCCCATAAAGATCTGCCGGGTCTCTTGCGGCAACTGGGCCAAAAAGTCGTTCAACAACTCGATGACTTCTGAATCGGTCGCGACGGAGGAGGCGAGACAGTGCTCGAGCTCACTGACGATGAGCGGGACTTGTCCCGCTCCACGCTTCTTGGCGTTCGCCTTCTCATACTTATGGAGCGAGACGTTACGCACAAGCTTCGCCAAATAGGCGGCGAGTCGTGCTGGACGTGTCGGCGGAATCGCTTGCCACGCCTTCATGTACGTATCATTGACGCACTCGTCCGCGTCCTCTCGGCTATTCAAAATATTATAGGAAATCGTATGACAATAGCCGCCGTACTTTTGGGCCGTCGCCTCAATCGCCCGTTCGGAACGTTGCCAATACAAATCGATAATCGCTTGATCGTCCAATCGAATCCCCCTCTCGATGTACTTACATCTTTATAGACCGGAAATGAAGTCCATCGGTCACAACTTCTGTAAAAGTTTTTTGGAGCGGCTCTTCACGGCCGGACTCCCTGTCTCGAGCTGTGTCTCGAGCAAGACTTTCAGTTCGTCCCGGAATCGTGGATGCATGGCGCTCAAGTCGAAAATCGTCTGCAGAGCGTTGACGATGACGATGTTGCTCGTCTCCATATCAATCCAATCGTTGAGCACATGAACGATGTCGGCCGCCTCGTCTTCCGTCCACATCAGCCGTGGCATGAGTTGCGCCAAATGCCACCTCACTTCTTGTTGAGTGGCACGATGTAACTGTTGGAATAAGGACGCCTGATGCGCTTGAAGCAACTTTGGATGACGGCGTGTCACTTTCTCCATCGCGTCTGCGCTCCGCATCCGAACGACGGGACGGTCATCGGTTAGGCCGGTCATCAATTCGCTGAATCGGTCCGGGTCGTTCCCGACGTAGGCGACGACCTCATCGACGTGGCCGACCGAGCGCAAATCCCCGCTACTCAATACTTCTCGGATGTCCATTCTCCCACCTCTTTCTTCTCTCTCATTTTACAAAAAAAGGGACTCAGTTAGACACTGAATCCCGATACATCTATTTTTTGAGTGACTGTGCGCCAATCATCAATTGTTCTCTTGCTTCAACCGGTCGATGATATTATCCGACTTCACTTTCGAAATCGCGTACACCATCGAAGAACCGACGATCAGGAAGATTACGACCGTGACGAACAAGATATCGCCCCACGGCAACGTGAACGGTGCTTCGAACGTGTTGATTTGCGCCCGGTAAATCAGGTACATGATCAGAACACTGACCGGCACCCCATACGCCAATGCTTTCATGCCGTAGAAGATGCTCTCATAGTACACCATCTTGTTGAACCCTTTCGGTGTCATCCCGACCGACCGTAGCATCGCGAATTCGCGGCGTCGGAGCGAGACGCTCGTCGAGATTGTGTTGAAGATGTTCGCCACCGAGATGAGTGAAATCAAGACGATGAACCCATATACGAAAATCGATAACAGCAACAAGACTTGCTCTTGTTGTTCACGCTGCTCCGACACGTTGAAAATGTATTGGTCCATATTTTGTTCCGCCTCAATCACTTGTTGCGTCGCCTCAGGATTACTCGTGTTCAAGGCGATTGATGGACTTGATTGTTTCATCAATTGACCAATCGCATCCTCTTCAAACGTCCCTTCCCGAACGATCACATCAAGCCATCCAAGTGAGCTCGTCATCACACCGGTCGGGGGGACGTCGGTCATGGCGCCGATTTTGATTGTTTTGAGCGGTGCCGTCTCGTCCGTTGCGTTCTCGTCCCGGAGTTCAAGCGTATCGCCGATTTCGGTCTCAATCGTCTTCGAGTTCACAAATTTCTTCTTGTCGACGTCTTGATACGAAATTTCATCAATCAAGACGGCACCCGGCATCTCCCCGTCTTCAAAATTGCTGGCGGCTGCCCCGATTTGCTTCAAGTACGCATCGAAACTTTGATCATCTAATTGATAGAGGGAGACGTAATACATGAATTTTCCATCGACAAACGTGGACGCCAAGTTCTCGTTCTCGATGACCGCGCTCGGTAACCGTGCTTCGTCGACCATCGTCTGGACGGTCGTGTTCTCGAAGTACGTCCCGCTCGTCACATGGTCTAACGTCTCATAGCGCTGTAAGTCATCTTTACTGAGATTCGACCCGTTCACGAGAATATCGAACTCATACGTGCCTTGTGACATCTCGAGTGACTGTTCGAGTCGATCCGTGAAGTAACTGACGACTAAAAAGAGCACGATACTGATGACGAGCGAGAACACCGTCGCCAAATACCGTTTCCGGTTGCGTTTTGTGTTTTTCAGCCCAATCTCCGCTTCCAAACCGAAGATGCGGCGCACGAGCTTTGACGTCTTTACGTTCTTCGACGTCAGTCGAACATCTTGGGTTTGACGAATCGCGTCAATCGCAGAAATTTTTGAAGCACGGCGCGCCGGAAGATAACACGAGATGAAAATCGTCACGCTCGAAATCAAAATCGTCAACAGGAGCGTGATTGGTGTGACGACGACCTCAAACTTCTCCGTCACGTTGAGCGCCTTTTCCGCGAACGCGTTGATGAATAGGAACGTGACCCCGATCCCGGTCACCCCGGCGATGATGCCGATCGGGATGCTAATCCCTCCGATAATCAATCCTTCAAAAAAGACCGAATTCCGCTTTTGACGTTTCGTCGCCCCGACACTCGCGAGCATCCCGAGATAACGGGAACGCTCGGATACGCTGATGGCGAACGCGTTATAGATGAGCGAAATCGAACCGATGACGATGACCGTCATGATGATCCCGACGAAACCATACAACGTCTTACGCAATCCGCCGTCGTCCGTCACCCCGTAATAGCGAAGCAAAGAGGAGTTATAGGCGACCCCTTCAATTTTCTGTTCGTTCATCACTCGTTCCGTATCCGAGTAAATCGAGTTATCGACATCGTTCAAGGCAACGAACGTATCGACGGTCGCACCGTTCAACGCTTTGTCGTCAATGTATCCGACGACCGTATACCCTGGCGACCAAGTCGGCTCCCAGGCCGGGCGCGTCATTGTGCCGACGACGGTCAACGTTACCGTATCTTCGACCTTCAACTGTTCAAGCATTGTCTCCCCTTCGCGGATCAATCCATCGTTTTGGGTCAACACCCGACCGGACGACTCGTCCACGCGCTCACCGACATCAAGCGTCAATTGATCACCGATGTTGTACGTGACTTGCGCATTTTGACGGATGGCCTCGGAAATGACGACTTCGCCTTCTTTGTTCGGCAAACGCCCGTCCGTCAAGTCGATGGGAAAGTTTTTCAGCCCCGACGTGTTATAGTTCCGGACGTATAAGTACGGTTTATACGCATTCTGCGATTCCTTTAATTCCGCATAGCCGTCACTTGATAGGATGACGTCCTTCGTCGATGCATCATTTCGAATCGCCTCGACCTGCTCCTCATTCGTGTTGATGTATTGGACGTGCCATTCCCCATTGTCCGCGATGTCTTGACGGATCATCAAGTCCAGGAACGATGAACCCAGTGTCGTCACGGCCGTGATCATCGCCACCGAGATGATGACCCCGATGATGGTGACGAGCGAGCGCCGCTTGTTTTCACGCAAGTGGCGAAGCGTCATTTTATTGATGATGTTCATGAGCGGACGACCTCGTTCTTCGCAATCTTCCCATCCTCGATCGAGATGATCCGGTCGGCCTGCAAGGCGATTCGTTCGTCATGCGTGATGATGATCAGCGTCTGATTGAACTTTTTGTTGAACAGTTTCAGGAGGCTCATGATTTCTTCACTATTTTGACTGTCCAAGTTCCCCGTCGGCTCATCGGCCAAGATGATGGCCGGGTTGCTGATGAGCGCCCGACCGATGGAGACGCGTTGTTGCTGCCCGCCAGACAGTTGGTTCGGCAGATGCGTCAACCGGTTCGATAGCCCGAGGATTCCGATGATGCGCTCCAAATGGGCGGCGTCAACTTTTTGCTCGTCCAACAACATCGGCAACGTAATGTTCTCCTCGACCGTCAAAATCGGGATCAAGTTGTAAAACTGATAAATCAAACCGATTTGACGGCGGCGGAAGATGGCGAGCTGCGTCTCGTCCAATTTATAAATATCCGTGTTGTCGATCAACACGTGTCCACTCGTCGGGACATCGACGCCGCCGAGCAAATGTAACAACGTCGACTTCCCCGAGCCCGACGGTCCGACGATACAGACGAACTCACCTTTTTTCACGGTGAACGACACGTCATCGAGCGCCCGCACTTCCATCTCGTCTTTCCCGTATACTTTCGATAAGTGTTGTACTTCTAATATATTCATAGTTGCACCCTCCAGTACTTGATCTACTTTGAGTGTACCGAGCGAGTGTGACACGTCCGTGACTCGAAAGTGACTGTTTCGTCACTTAGACGATGGCTTTGTAGAATCGAATTTGAAACGCAGTTCCAGCTCCGCGTTCACTGCGTACGGTCAGTTCACCTTGTTGGCTCGTGATGATGCTATGGGCCATGGCGAGGCCGATACCGACGCTGTCGTCCCCCGCATTCATGCCTTTATAAAAACGTTGGAAAATGTACGGGACGTCTTGTTTGGCGATGCCGCTCCCCGTGTCGCGAATGACGATTTCCGTATACAGGGTGTTCTCGCTAAATTCGATGAACAGCTCCCCTTGTTCCGGTGTATGCTCGATGCAATTCTTCAAGATGTTGATGAGCGCCTCGGTCGTCCACTTCATATCGCCTTCGAACACGACGTCACGCTCACCCGTAATCTGGAGCCGTTGCATTTTAATATCAATCGGCACGAGCATCGGTTTCGTCACGGCTTGAACGAGTGCGGGGACGGACACCGGTTCCCGTTTGAACTGAATCGTCCCGGCATCGATTTTAGACAGCTTGAGCAGTGACGAGACGAGCCACTCCATCCGCTCGAGCTGCACCTGCACGTTATGCGTGAACTCTTGACGCTTGTCATCCGACAGCCGCGGGTCACTGATTAAATCCGCCATGACGGTCATCGATGTGAGCGGGGTCTTCAGCTGATGGGAAATGTCGGAGATGGCATCCGTCAACTTCTGCTTGTCCTCTTCGAGATGCGTCCCTTGTTCCGACAGCATCTTCGTCACTTTATAGATTTGGCTCTTCAATAGACTGAGCTCGCCTTCACGGTTGTCGCGGACGTCGAGTTTATAGTTGCCGTTGCTGATTTCTTGCAGGTAGCTCGACAGCTGATCGATCTCCCGATAGCGCCACGCCGTGAACCGATATGTCACAATCAAGAACGCGACCGATAAAAGGAGGACGAGAATGACGGCCTCCATCGATAGGAGCAAAGCTGCGACGATAGAAGCCATCCCAATCAGCAGCAACAGACTGATTAAATAGATACGGATTTCTCGATTGCGCAACATGTCAGCGTTCCACCTTATAGCCAATCCCGCGAACCGTCTTAATCAACGTCGGCCGCTGCGGGTCGTCTTCGAGTTTCTCGCGTAATCGTTTGATGTAGACGGTCAACGTATTGTCATTCACAAAGTCCCCGCCCATGTCCCAAATCTGGTCGAGCAGCTGGGCCCGTGACAACACTTGGCCCGTATGTTTCCCGAAGATGAGTAAGAGGCGATATTCAAGTGCCGTTAATAAAATCTCGATTCCATCCTTTTTGACTTTCGCGTCTTGCGTATTGATTTCAATTGATCCGATTGTCAAAATGGGCGAGCTGGCTTGTTTATTGTAGCGGCGCAACACCGAGTGAATCCGTGAGATGAGTTCACGGACCCGGAACGGTTTCGTGATGTAGTCGTCCGCCCCCATATCGAGTCCCATGACGACGTTCACTTCATCATCGAACGCCGTCAAAAAAATGACGGGCGTATCCTGTTGTTGCTTCACGAGCCGACACAAGTCATAGCCGCTCCCGTCCGGCAACGACAAATCGAATAGACACAGGTCGATCGTATGTAACTGTTGTTCAATCAAACGTGTCGCGTCGGTCGCGTTCTGGCACAACGTCGTCGTGAATTGTTCTTGTTCGAGCGAATATTGGAGACCGGAGGCGATTGTCCGGTCGTCTTCAACGATTAAAATGTGCATCTGATTCCCTCCTGACTCTTCTCTTCATAATATAGCAGTCTTTTTCAAGTGAGGAGACAAAACAAAAAACCGAACGAGACATCTCGTTCGGAATGGCCAGACGTCGTTTGCGCTCGGATTAGGATATTGTCACACGAAGGCACTCCGGTCGTTCGAACCCATCTGTACCTAAAAAACTTAGCGCATCAATCGTTAACGCATCGAGCGTGATGGATTGAACGTTCGGTTCCGTCTGTTCATCGACCCACACTTTCCAAATCTCAACTTCCTTCGCCGTCTTCAAGTGGTCGGTTATATACTCGACGAGCTGTTCGGCTCTCACATCGGAATAACGCCAACGCAACTCCACGACGTGTGGTTTTTCCGAGTACGCCTCGACGTTCGCCACGTCATAATATAGGTCTCGCTTAATTTCGATTTCATCAAGCTGCTCTTCTAACTCGACGTTCATCAAAATCTTTTCATCACGGTCAAGGTCTTCGTCGTCTGTGAGCATCTCAGGCAAGATGACACCTTTTTTGATTGCTTCATTGATGGATAAGAACTTGATATACGGATTTTCGACTTCTTTCAGTGGGTAATCGCTCGTTATAAATTGGAATTCACTCATGTAAAAACCTCCTGATCTTTGATATCCTGCTCGTTATCGCTTCATCGCACGAATGGAAATGAGGAGTCCAATCCAATATCCAATGATTGAACCGATGACAATACCATACATGGACGGAAAATC
This sequence comes from Exiguobacterium sp. s7, assembly GCF_018618195.1. Lineage (NCBI taxonomy): Bacteria > Bacillati > Bacillota > Bacilli > Caryophanales > Exiguobacterium > Exiguobacterium sp. s7. The sequence continues at coordinate 60,380 of NZ_JACSLO010000006.1, forward strand.
GAGTAAGACAGAGATGAGTAGTCCGCCCGCCGTTCCAAACGCAAGACCAAGACCGACCGCTGATTCACGCCATTCGTTCATGTTTACCCTCCCCTTCCACCCACTTCATACGAAGCAGCCCGCCCAAACGTTTCATCGCCCATCTACTATTTTTCATATAAAAAAGGGACCCAGTATACACTGAATCCCGGTAAAACATTATTCGACTGTCGATGCTGCCTCGGCAAGCGCAGCTTCTTCTTTATGATAGTTCTCGACGAACGCATCAAGGTGCGCCCGCACTTCGTCTGTCGATTTCGTGTCCATCAGTTTCACACGGAGGTCGCTCGCCCCACGGAATCCTTTCACGTAAATCTTGAAGAAGCGGTGCAAGTTTGAAATCGAACGCGGCACTTCTTCTTGGAACTTATCTTGCAAATCGAGTTGGAGACGAAGCAAGTCGAGGTACTCTTCCATCGAGTGCTCACGCGGCTCTTTCTCGAACGCGAACGGGTTCTTGAAAATCCCGCGGCCGATCATGACGCCGTCGACGCCATATTTCTCGACGAGTTCTAACCCCATTTGACGGTCGAGGATATCGCCGTTGATCGTGATGAGCGTATCCGGTGCGATCTCGTCACGCAGTTTGACGATATCCGGAATCATCTCCCAGTGCGCATCGACTTTACTCATCTCGTTGCGTGTGCGCAAGTGAATCGACAAGTTGGCGATGTCTTGCTTCAAGAGATGCGTCAACCAGTCGCGCCACTCATCGAGCTTCGCGAATCCGAGACGTGTCTTAACGCTGACGGGGATTCCGCCGGCTTTCGCCGCTTGGATGAGTTCCGCTGCGACGTCAGGACGGAGGATGAGTCCGCTCCCTTTTCCGCGTTTAGCCACGTTCGGGACTGGGCAACCCATGTTGATGTCGAGGCCTTTATAGCCCATCTCCGCCATGCCGATGCTCATCTCGCGGAAGTAGTCCGGGTTGTCACCCCAAATGTGGGCGACCATCGGCTGTTCGTCCTCCGTGAACGTCAAGCGTCCACGCAAGCTGCCTTTCCCTTCTGGATGGCAATAGCTGTCCGAGTTGGCGAACTCGGTGAAGAACACGTCTGGTCGGCCGGCATGGGCGACGACGTGGCGGAAGACGACATCGGTCACGTCTTCCATCGGGGCAAGTATAAAGAATGGACGCGGAAGGTCGCGCCAGAAGTTTTCTTTCATCGTAAAATCAGTTCCTTTCATCCATACAGTCCAACAAAATCACTCATCTATTCTATTATGTCTGTCGGATTGTATCAACTGTTTCACCACACCGTTCGATATAATAAAGGAACAATGACAATGAAATGAGGAGTAGGAATGATAATATGGATTAACGGTGCATTCGGTTCGGGTAAAACAACATGTGCCAAGATACTCGAAAAACAGTTGCCAAACGCGTTTCTGTATGACTCCGAACAGGCCGGCTTTTTCATTCGGGACCAATTACCGAAGAGCCTCCAACAGCCTGATTTTCAGCATCATCCGGAATGGCGTGAGTTCAACTATCAGATGTTGTTGAAGATTGCCACATCCTTTGATGGGGTCATCCTTGTTCCGATGACACTGGTGAACGCAACGTATTTAGATGAGATTATAGGTCGTCTGCAACGGGACGGCATCGATGTACGACATCTAATCCTCGAAGCAAATCGACAGACTCTTGTAAAACGCTTGAATAAACGATTCGAATGGTTCAACTCCTGGGGGAAATCTCAAATCGACCGCTGCCAATTCGCATTCGAATCTGAAATCCATGCAGAAAAAATTATAACGGATTATCAATCAAAACAAGACGTCGCGAGAGCAGTCGCTCAGCATGTAGGACTTAGGCTTTCTTCAAAGTGATTCAGATTCATATATTTCTTCCACGGGTTCGTCTTCCCATTGGATGACGAGGTCGCTTGCATGGGAGAGATTCAACTCCACCGTCTCACATGTCGTATCGGTCAACCACATGCAGCGGAATAACAGCTGGCGATAACCATACAACTCATCGACAATCTCGAAACGTCCACGTTTTACAAAGTGGCTCAACTGTTCAATCGGACCCACAGTATAAGTCGATTCATCAAATCGTGTAAGTGAAGAAGAATCTCGATCTACGTTCGAAATCGTGACGATGGCACGTACTCTCCAAACCGCTTCATTCTTGAACAAATCACGGATTCCATCTGCAAATACGAGACGTATCGTCGAACCCATCACGGTCGCTTCCGTGATGACAGCGTCATGTAAGGAAATCGGGACGCTTCGGTTTCGAATCGTATATATCATTCTACAACCATGATTGTTTTCAGAAACGACTAAACGGCTTGAGCCCTGTCGAATATAGGGCTCAAGCCGCCTAGGCTAGTTTTCATTATTTGCCCTGTCTACTTGACGGGGAGCAGTTCAGAATCAATCGAAGGCATGATAAATTGATCTTATTCTACTTTCTTCATCACGCAAGTCTCTACATGCGAAGTCACATTAGTTTTATACAAATTATCAAATCAAAGTTCACAAAAGGTTTAATTGACTGCCTCCCCCAGTTCTTGATTAAATATAGTCTATTTATTAGATTAATCAAACTATCAGTTTTCCAAATACTGAATATATTCCTCGTACCATCCTGTATCCCAACCTAGTTCTTCACATAAAGCATAAAGCTCTTCCTCATCATTTATTGAATTTTCCGTTATAATATCATGTGTACTTTTGTTGACTACATGTCCATTAAAAATATTATCCATCAAGTTGGGATATACGCTACAGCTTCTAATATGAGAAAACTCGCTTGTTTTTTCAATTAATGGTTTATTTGTTAATTCATCGTATTTTATGTTAAATTTCTTAATACGCGCCTTTTTAAGTTTTTTTACACAATTTTTTATACTTTCATAGTACTCTGCTCTCAACAATTTTGCAGTGTCTGAATCTCTTATTGCTGAATACATATGATAAGAATATCTTAAATTCTTTTCCTTACCTGTCCCACCAGCATTTTGTAATCTTGAATCTATAAAAGGAATTATTGCGAATCCTCTAATATAAGTAACCCCACCATCTTTAAACTTATTCGATTTTTCTATTTGTTGAACATAATACTTAGCATTATCTTTTGTTGTCCGTAATATCGAATGTAGATGTGTGTCTACAATCCATAAATTACCCCCTTTATCAACTACACAGGAATTATCCCACGCGTCTTTAATTTCTTTTACAACTCTTTTATTTTCTATATACTCGTCATTTGGCGAAATATACTCAATATCTTTAGCAAATGAATGTATAGGGTTTAAATAGTTGCCGCTCATTTAATCATCTCCTTATACATTTCATTTAACTCAGCCGTCGCTTTTCCCGCTTGAGGATGCATACAAACATCAGGATGTATTACTTTTAAAATCTCATTTCTCCATTTATCAGAAACCTGCTTCTTGCTATAATGAATTCTATTAACCCCAAGTTTTTTTAATCTCTGTTTTCCATCCATCTCAAGAAGTATATAGATATATTTTTCAGCATTACCTTTAAAATATAAATCATCATAAAAGCTGTCTTTCAGCTCGTTACCTGAAATAGAATTAAACAGATTCTTCAAACTTTGAATACTACTAAACAAATCTTCCCAACTTCTTGTTTTCACCTTAATATTATCACCCAAAATATTATTCACTTGCTTTCTTACATCAATTATATTTCCAAATGTTTTAAGTTCATCTACAGATTTCACATTAAATATTTTCACAATAATCGCTCCCTAACTTTTATTTTAATCACCTTGAAATAGTTATGTCCCTGTTATAAAATCATCTTATTTTAACAATAGAAAATTAAAATACCCATTTTTTTATAATCGAATTTTTTATAACCGAATCAAAATTATCCTTATATTTTGACTTGTCATATAAATCACTGTCAGTGGAATATAGAACTCTCTTATGTGTACTGTTTTTCTTACTTGAATATCACTCTAAATTAAGAACGCATATATCTTAAATAACTTCTTTATGTTCCTCTAACATCTTGAATACTTCACCACTATATATACCATCAAATTCGCAATGACGATTTTCCAACGATGTTTAAAAATGCGCGATATCCGTTCTTACCAATACTTATGTTATACCAATTTTTTCTGATTTTCTCGAACCAATATCTTTATTTATTCCCATCTCTTCACAATAACTCACAAAGCTGGCCCAAAACTCTATTTGTAATTCTGAAATTGAAGCTGGACCTTCACTAATTTCACAAGAATGCGTCGATCATTCATTGGATGCTTCGTATATATATACTCTTAAGTCTTCTAATTCTTCGAACTTATTGATCGCGACTGCATTTCCTTTCATCAGTTCCATGGCTCGCTCGTCAAACGTCTGTATTTTCTCAGAAACGATAGCAAAATCACCACAATGCAAATGAGCAACTACATCCGGTAGTTCCAAATCATCATAAATTTTTCTGTCCTCTTTATAGATGCGAAGGCTTGAATGGTACGTTTCATCAAAAGAAGTGGAAAGCATCAAAGACACTTCATTCTGTATTTTTGTCGCAGCTGCGAACATAGCGATTTCATTTTTCTTGTTGCATGCTGAACGTACTTTATTTGTATATGCAAAAACTCCAGGATAATAACCCTTGAATACCTCTTGAAACGGTTCTCTTTCCCCGAGTCGTTTTTGTTCGGCCAACAATAATTCCCTCATCTCTTCCTTTAGCCTCAGCGCAGTTTCTTCAATTTCATGCAAATTCTCAGAAGTTGATATTATTGTCCAAATCGATTCCAATAGTTTTTCAGGTCTAATTTCAAAGGATTGAAGTTTTTCGTCGTTCGCCCACCACACTCGGTTGAAGTAGGTTTGATTTATGAGAGCCAGACAATCTACGGATATATCAATAAACTCTAATACGGCCATCCTGATCGAAGTGACATCGTTCTCTTACATTCTCAACGAGTACTTCTGTCAACAGCGGTTTAAAATTGGTTCTTGCTCACTTTTGATGAAGCCCGTCTTCGGGAATTAGTTCACTAAAAGGATTGAAGGGATCAATCATGTTAAACGAGTTTCTTCCAGAACTAGAAGTGGTCGAGGTGAACCGTCGTGATGAAACATATCAGTTCATTTGTCATGGAAAAAAGTCGTGCGCACCCTGTCCCCATTGCACTAAAAGCTCACATCGTGTCCATAGCCGATACATCAGGACATTGTACGATGAGCGTGTGTTCGGATTTGATGTGCAGCTACGGATTCAGGCAAGACGTTTCTTTTGCGACGAACCAAGCTGTCCCTCAAGCATCTTTACGGAGAGATTTCCTTCCCTGTGTCGACCACACTCCCGCAGAACAGTCCGTTTAGAACGTGGGCTACTGAGGCTCTTAAGTGGAATGAGTGCGATCGGGCTGGAACGTATCTTGAACAATATCAGCGATAGTACGCTACTCCGACTGTTGAAACGCTCACAACATCATCGGAAAACGCCTGACCCTCGCGTGGTCGGCATTGATGATTGGGCCTGGAGAAAACGAAAAAAGTACGGGACAATCATCTGTGATCTAGAGACACGACGCCCGATCGCCTTACTTCCTTCTCGGGATGTCAAAACCGTCTGTGCTTGGATTCGTTCGCATCCCACCATCCAGGTGGTGGCACGTGACGGGTCCATGGAGTTTCGGGAGGCCATCCGTTTGGCCGATTAGACGATTCAACAGGTGAGTGACCGATGGCACTTGTTTCATAACTTAGGAAAGAAAATTGAAGACATCTTGAAGCGACGTCTTCCATATAGCGAAAAAATCCTTCTCGAATCGGATGGCCTTAACGCCGAACGTGAACTGACAGACGCTGAAAGAAGAAAATGGACGCTTATTCTCGCAGTACAACAGGATGCGAGACAGGGTGTTCCGATTTCCGAGTTGATTAGACGTCACCATATCGACCCAAAGACGTGCCGTAGATACCTACAGATGACAGAGCCACCAAGAATCAGTCGGTCACATCGACGACACAGCGCAGACATCTACAAGGGAGACATCGTCAGATGGATCCGTCAAGGTAGGACGACCGAATGGATGTACCGGACGTTGAAACGGAAAGGATATCTCCGTGGAATCAGTACGTTTCGACCTTATGTGGCAAGATTGAAAAAAGCAGTCCCACACGAGATTAACATCAATCGACGAATCATCCAGAAAGTCCTCTGGGAGGACGAGCCTTCTAACAAACCACTTCTCATAAAGATACTGGACATCCATCCTTTCTTGAAGGTATTGAACGAGCTCGTCCGTTCGTTCAAAAATCTTTTCAGCGAAGCGACGTCTGAACAAGATATCTTATGGTGGTGTGAACAGGCGCAAAGGGCGAACGAAGCCCCACTAGCCTCTTTCGCAACCTATATACGAGGGGACATCGACGCTATCCGGCTCGGGATGACGCTGCCCTGGTCGAACGGCATGGTCGAGGGACAGGTCAACCGACTGAAGACGATCAAACGCCAGATGTATGGTCGGGCGGGATTGGAGCTGTTGCGCATCAAAATATTGAATGTCACTTGAGGCTCGTTGTTCTACTGAAATATAAATCGATGTCTACATAACCACAGGGATGAGGCGTTTCACCAAAAGTGAGGAAGAACCATTTTAACAGCGTTGATTACATACTTCTGCAACTTTAAAAACGTCAACCACTTATATTCACCCCTTTTCAACCATTGAAATCAGATTCATTTTGTAACATTATGGATTATCATCTATAAATAATGGTGAATTAAGGATAAGTAAAACGCAAGGTGAAAATCTTTGCGTTTCTTGTTCCTCGTACAAATTTGCACAAAAATAAATTCCCCCAAACTACCTGTTTGGGGGAACATACAACACGCTTCAATATATACTTTTTCTACTCTTTCTCCATCCACGCCACCGTCTCCACATGCGCCGTATGCGGGAACATGTCGACCGGTGTGACTTCGACAAGTCGATAGCCACGGTCGGCGAGGTAACGCATATCGCGCGCTTGCGTCGCGACGTTACACGACACGTAGACGATCCGCTTCGGTGCCATCTCGACCATCGTCTCGAGGAACGACTCGGCACAGCCTTTACGCGGCGGGTCAACGACGATGACGTCTGGATTGACGCCATCTTTTTTCCACTGTGGCAACACATCTTCTGCTGCGCCACACGCGTACGTCACGTTGTCAATCTCGTTGACGAGCGCGTTCTGTTTCGCGTCCTCAATCGCTTCCGGTACGACTTCGACGCCGTACACGTGCGCCGCTTTCCGGGCGAGGAACAGACTGATCGTCCCGATGCCGCAATAGGCGTCGACGACTTGTTCCGTCCCCGTGAGTTGCGCGTATTCGAGCGCCTTGCCGTACAGTTTCTCCGTCTGGACCGGGTTGACCTGGAAGAACGAGTGCGGGGAAATCGTGAACGTCAATCCACCGATCTTATCTTCGATCGTCTCATGGCCATATAACAATTTGTTCGTCGACCCTAAGATGACGTTCGTCTTGTCCGGGTTGACGTTTTGCATAATCGACGTCACGTCCGGGAGACGCTTCAAGATGTCGGCGACAATCTCGTTGACGCCTTTGATTTTCGTCGTCTTCGTGATGAGGACGATCATCAATTCACCCGAATGATACCCGTAACGGGCCATGACGTGGCGGATGACGCCGCGCCCTGTCTTCTCATCGTACGCAGGCACACCGTGCGCCGCGAGCACGTCACGGACGACTTGGACGGCCTCATCGTTGCGCTCGTCTTGGATGAGACATTCCTTCATCTCGACGATATCGTGTGAACGTGGACGATAGAAACCGGCGACGAGGCGACCGGCCTCGTCTTTGAACGGCACTTGCGCCTTGTTGCGGTAACGCCATGGTTCCGGCATGCCGATCGTCTCGTGGACGGGCACGTCGAATTGACCGAGTCGCTTCAACGCATCGACGACACGGTCCCGTTTTTGGCGGAGCTGGCCGTCGTAGCTGAAATGTTGGAGCTGACAGCCTCCGCACTGATAGAAAATCGGGCACGGTGGCTCGACGCGGTCCGCACTCGCTTGTTTCACATCGATCAAGCGGGCGAATCCGTACTGTTTATTCGTCTTCGTCACGACGATCTCCACGGTCTCTCCCGGAAGTGCGTTCGGGACGAACAACGTGTAACCGTCGACCCGTGCCACACCCGCGCCTTCGTGTGTGAGGTCGTGGATGTGGACGTCGAGACGGTCATTTTTTTGGACTGGTAACATGAGTCTCTCCTTTCCCGATTCAAAAAATAGTGTGTATTGGTTCATACCCGTTCCAAGCGAACGAAAAGCTCGGCGTGTGCGCCACGCCGAGCCGACTCATTCTGCTTTCTCGTTTGACACGTTGAACAGCTGTTTAATCATCTGTTCGCGTTCATACTGGGCGTTCAAGTCTTCCATCTCACGGATGCGCGCGTTCGGCGCGAGCACCGTCAAGTGACGGAACAAGTTCCGCATCTCGCCTGTGCATTCGCCGCCGTATTCGCCGTCGATGTTGAGACTCATCGGTTCCGTCGTCGTCTTCATCTTAACGCGTCCCGTCTTGACGTGCTCGACGAGCGGACTCGACAAGTGTTCGCCGCGGAGCAATAAACGGACGACGTGGATGAACTCGAACAAGTTACACTTGCGCAAGATGAACAAGTCAAACAGTCCGTCGTTCAATGACGCGTGCGGTGAGATTTTCTCAAAGCCACCGACCGAGTTCGAATTCGACGTGAGGAAGATCATGACCTCGCCGCTGAACGTGCCCTCGTCGTGTTCGAGCTCGATGTACGTCGGCTTGATGAGTGGAAGCTTTTCCATCCCTTTGACGTAATAGGCGAGCTGGCCGAGCGCCGTCTTCAGTTTCGACGGCACTTCATACGACAGCTCCGTCATGATGCCTCCGCCGGCGATATTGATGAAGTAATGGATGTCGCCTTTCTCCCCTTCAATCTCACCGAGGTCGACCGGCATCTCGAACCCGTCACAGATGACGTCGAGGGCACCGACGACGTTGAGCGGGATTCGCATCGCCCGAGCGAAGTCGTTCGTCGTACCGACCGGAATGAGTCCGATCGTTGGACGCGTGTCGAGCGGGGCGAGTCCCGAGATGACCTCGTTCAGCGTCCCGTCCCCACCGGCCGCGATAATCAAGTCGAACTCGGCCTCCGCCGCCCGAACGGCCTCGAGCGTCGCGTCGCCAATCGCTTTCGTCGCGTACGTCGACGTCTCATAACCCGCATCCTCGAGGCGGTTCAAAATGTACGGGAGTTCCCGTTTGATCACTTCTTTTCCAGATGTCGGGTTATAGATGACCCGTGCGCGTTTTCGTTGCATAATGTTCTCTCCCCATGCTCAAGTCGAGCGAAAAGCGAGACACAAGTGCCTCGCCGCTTGTTTAGCGTTTGGCGATCTCTTCGTGGAACAAGCCATCGAGGAGTGCCGGGTTCGCCATCCCTTTCGTCTGCTTCATGATCTGCCCGATGATAAAGCCTTTAGCACGGTCTTTCCCGTTCTTAAAGTCTTCAATCATCTGCGGATGCGCTTCGAACAAGTCGAGGATGTAGCCGCGGAGCAAGTTCTCGTCCGAGATTTGGGCGAGACCGTTCGCTTCGACGTACGCCTTCGGCTCGGCGCCTTCTTCGATCATGGCTGTGAACACGCGTTTGGCGATCTTCGAAGAAATTGTACCTTCTCCAATCAAACGAATCAACTCCGCAAGCGAGCTCGGCGTCAATTTCATCGTCTCGATTGTATCGTCCGATTTGTTCAAGTGACCGAGCACTTCGCCCATGAGCCAGTTCGCGGCCGCTTTCGGTTCGGCACCGGCCGCAGTCGTCGCTTCGAAGAAGTCCGAGAACTCCCGCGTCGACGTGAGCGCCTTGGCGTCATAAGCCGACAAGCCGTAGTTGTTCATATAACGTTCGCGACGTGCGACCGGAAGTTCCGGAAGCGTGGCGCGGATGCGTTCTTTCCATTCCTCATCGATCTCGAGACGGACGAGGTCCGGCTCTGGGAAGTAACGGTAATCGGCCGCCCCTTCTTTGACACGCATGAGGATCGTCTTCTTCGCCGCTTCGTCAAAACGGAGCGTCTCTTGACGCATGACGCCGCCTGTGATGAGCAGTTTGCGGTGACGGTCTTCCTCATACTCGAGCGCCTTCAAGACGTTCGAGAACGAGTTCAAGTTCTTGAGCTCCGTCTTCGTGCCGAACGGCTCTTGACCGAACGGACGGACCGAGATGTTACAGTCGCAACGAAGCGACCCTTCTTCCATCTTGACGTCCGAGACGCCCGCGAACGAGAGCACTTCTTTCAAGCGCTCGAGGTAGGCAACAGCATCTTTCGGTGAACGCATGTCAGCCTCACTGACGATTTCGATGAGGGGTGACCCGGTCCGGTTGAAGTCGACGACCGAATGTTTCTCGCCCGTGTGGTTCATCTTCCCGGCATCTTCCTCGAGATGGACGCGTTCGATGCGGAACCGCTTCATCTCACCGTCGACTTCGACATCGACGTGACCGTTGAAGCCGATCGGCTGGTCGAACTGCGAGATTTGATACGCTTTCGGCGTATCTGGATAGAAGTAGTTCTTGCGGTCGAATTTCGTATCGGTCGCGATTTCGCAGTTGAGTGCCATCGCGGCCTTAATGGCGAGATTGACCGCCTCTTCGTTCAATTTAGGCAAGACGCCCGGGTGTCCGAGACAAATCGGACACGTCTGTGTATTCGTTTCGGCACCGTATGTGCGCGAGCAGCCACACCAAATCTTCGACTTCGTGCTCAGCTCGGCGTGCACCTCGATCCCGATGATCGTTTCAAAGTTCATCGTACGTCCTCCTTAGAGCTGTGGCATCTTGAAACCGCCGTTTGCTTGTTCAAAAGCATGGGCCACGCGGTAGAGTGTTGGTTCACTGAAATGGTTCCCGATGATCTGTAAACCGACCGGGAGACCTTCTGACAAGCCAGCCGGTACCGAGATGGCCGGGATGCCCGCCAAGTTGACCGGAATCGTCATAATATCGTTGGCATACATCGTGAGCGGATCTTCGAGCTGGTCACCGAGTTTGAACGCGACCGTCGGCGCAGTCGGTCCGATAATCGCATCGTAGTCGGCGAACACGTTCGCGAAGTCTTGCTTCATGAGCGTGCGGACCTGTTGCGACTTTTTGTAGAACGCATCGTAATAACCCGAGCTGAGTGCGTACGTCCCAAGCATGATGCGGCGTTTCACTTCTTCCCCGAAACCTTGTTCGCGCGAGTACGTGAACACTTCTTCGAGCGCATCGGCCTCGGCGCGGCGTCCGTAACGGATGCCGTCAAACCGGGCAAGGTTCGAAGACGCTTCTGATGACGCGAGCAAGTAGTACGTCGGGAGCGCATATTTCACCGTCGGGAGCGAGACCGTCTCGACCGTCGCACCGAGCGATTTTAGCGTCTCGACCGCTTGTTCAATCTGTTTGCGGACACCGTCTGACACGCCTTCGGCCATGAACTCTTGTGGAAGTGCGAGCTTCATGCCTTTGATATCACCGTGAAGCGATTTCGTGTAATCCGGAAGGTCGACCGTTGCTGACGTCGAGTCCATGTCGCAATGACCGGCAATCGCGTTCAACAAGTAGGCGTTATCTTCGACCGTACGTGTGAGCGGACCGATTTGGTCGAGCGACGAGGCGAATGCGACGAGGCCGTAACGTGAGACGAGACCGTACGTCGGTTTCATCCCGACGACGCCACAATAGGCCGCCGGTTGACGAATCGAGCCACCCGTATCCGAGCCGAGGCTAAATAAGACTTGGCCGGCCGCGACCGTTGCCGCTGAACCGCCTGACGAACCGCCTGGTACGCGCGTTGGGTCCCACGGGTTACGGACGACTTTGAACGCCGAGTTCTCGTTTGATGAACCCATCGCGAACTCGTCCATGTTCAACTTTCCGATTGTGACGGCACCGGCGTCATGGAGACGCTCGACGACCGTCGCGTCATGGGCCGGGACAAAGTTCTCGAGGAACTTCGAGGCACACGTCGTGCGTGTCCCTTTCGTGACGATGTTGTCTTTGACGCCGATCGGCAAACCGAAGAGCGGGTTGTCCGATGTCTTGGCGAGCTCGTCCATCCGTTTCGCCTGTTCGAACGCGTCTTCGTTGAGCGTCAAGAAGGCACCGACTTTCTCGTCGGTCGCCTCGATGCGGTCAAATGATTCTTTGACGAGGTCGGATACCGTGACTTCGCCTTCTTTTATAAGCGTATGCAGCTTGGCTACACCGTGATCAAATAAACTCATGAAGGGCCTCCTTATTCAAAGACCGCTGGGACACGAACTTGGCCGTTTTCCCAATCAGGTGCCATCCGTTCGACTTCCTCGCGTGGAAGTGAAGGACGAACCTCGTCTTTGCGTAGTACGTTTTTCAAATCTAGGGCATGGGTCGTCGGGATGACGCCCGTCGTATCGAGTTCATCGAGTTGCTCGGCGAACTCGAGGATTTTTGTCAATTGCTCCGTGAAGTGCGTCACTTCATCTTCTGTGATCGCAAGTCGGGCGAGTCCGGCGACGTGCCGAACTTCAGCTTCTGTGATTCGAGCCAAAGGTTCCACCTCCAACAGTTTTCAATACATCGTCCATTATCATACCACTTTTTTATAAGACAAAAAAGAAAATCCCATCTCGCCAATCTTGATGTCTTTTTTGAAAAGTTAGGGAATGCCCCTGTAATATTGACTCGTTTCCAAAAACGCCTATTCGGTCCGTCCCTCAATCTCATTATGCTTAGAAAGAAGCATTCTTTTTTCCGAGGAGGATCCCTATGTCAATCCGTAACAAACTGATCGTCGCCTTCACCGTCTTGCTCCTGTTGTTGCTCGGGGTGAGCGGCTACTCATTCTATGCATTGAACGCGTCCAAGGCCGCCCAGCAAGATATGAACGTCTCGTGGGTGCCGGGGATGGACCAAATTCATCAAGTCGATAAACAGTTGCTTGAGATTCGCCAACAGATGATGCGCCACGCCTTGGTCGAAGACGAGGTGACGAAGCAAAATGTCGAAACGAACCTCGACACGGGCATCACGATTCTCGAGCAACAGATGAGCGGTTATGAGTCGACCATCATCACGAAAGCCGACCAGGAGCTGTTCGATCAAGCGACGGACCAATGGACGACATTTAAAACGAATATCGAGGAGCTCGTCCGCATCTCGAACACGGACGGTCAAGCCGCAGCCGATGCCTATATCCGGGACACGGCGACACCGGCCGCCGACGCCCTCTCGAACACGCTCGGTCTGCTCGTCAACTTGAACCGCGACGCGATTCGGTCTGACACGGAATCCGGTGCGGCGCTGTTCGAACAAGTCCAGTTCACACTCATGGTCATCATGGCCGCGGCTGTCGTGTTCACAGTATTGATGATGGTATTCATCTTCCGCTCGATCTTCGAACCGCTCAAAGAGTTCAAACTGAAGATGCGCGAACTCGCCACGAGTCAAGGAGATTTGACGACCGCCATCCCGGTGAAGCGACGCGACGAGTTCTCGGGACTCGCCCGCGACTTCAACCAATTTCTCGCCAACCTCCGTCAATTGATTCTTCAAGTGAACGGTGTGTCACGCGGGGTGACCGAACAGTCCACACATATGTACGACGAATTGAAAGCGCTTGATACGTATATGACGACGACCGCCGCGACGACAGAGGACTTGACAGCCGGCATGCAACAGACGGCCGCGAGTGCCCAAGAGATGAACGCGTCGGCCTCCGACATGGAACGGACGCTCCACCATATCGTGACGATGGCCGCCGAGCGAAAAGCCGAGGCCGCACAAGTCGATGCCCGTGCCGTCGCCTTGCGTGACCATGCCGTCGAGGCGAAAGCGTCCGCACTCAGTGTCCTGTCATCGACACGTGTCAATTTAGAGAAAGCGATGCAAGACGCCAAAGCCGTCCGGGAAATCGCGACACTCACGAATGACATCCTCGACATCGCCGCCCAGACGAATCTCCTGTCCTTGAACGCCTCGATCGAAGCCGCTCGGGCCGGTGAAGCGGGACGCGGGTTCGCCGTCGTCGCCGATGAGATTCGAAAACTGGCGGAGACGAGCCGGACGACCGTCGAACGGATTCAAGCCATCTCGACGACCGTGCTCCACTCCGTCGACCATTTAAATGACACGTCGAGCGAGATGCTCGGTTTCCTCGATACGAACGTATTAAAAGACTATGATCAGCTTGAGGAAGCAGCCGAGCATTACAGTGAGGACGCCAGCCGATTCGAGACGACCGCATCAGAATTCGCCGATGCCGCCGTCGAACTCGAACAGTTGACGTCGAATATGATCGGGGTCATCCAAGATGTCGCCGTCACAGTCAACAACGGGGCGCTCGGCACACAAGAAATCGCCGAGAAAGTGACGATGTCCGTCGACCGGTTCAGTGAGTTGAACCGGGCCACCGAGATGTCCCAACAAAAAATGGATGAGTTGAACGAATTGATCGGTCAATTCAAAGTATGAAAAAAGGAAGCGTCCTCGCATGAGGATGCTTCCTTTAGATTAGGCGGCCGCTTGCCGCAATTCTTTTTTCCGTTCCAATTCGAAGCGCTTCGTCTCGGCGACGACGACACCCGACAAGAACAAGAGACCAATCAAGTTCGGGATTGCCATCAGTCCGTTGAAGACGTCCGAAATGGCCCAAATCAGATTCAAGTTCGTCGTCATCGCACCAAGTCCAGCGACGAGGATATACATCATCCGATACGGAACGATCGCTTTCTCCCCGAGCAGATAATAGACCGACCGTTCACCGTAATAACACCAGCCGATGACTGTCGAGAAAGCGAAGAAGACGAGTGAGATCGTGACGATGAGTTCCCCGATCGGGCCGAGGAAGTAGGCGAATGACGCTTGCGTCAACTCGATGCCCTGGAGCCCTCCCGTATATTGACCGCTCATGACGATCGTCAATCCGGTAATCGAACAGACGATGAGCGTATCGATTAATACTTGCGTCATCGAGACGAGCGCTTGCCGTCCCGGGAAATCGGTCTTCGCCGCAGCAGCTGCGATCGGCGCCGAACCGAGACCCGCCTCGTTCGAGAACACGCCTCGGGCAACTCCGTAACGGATGGCCGCACCGAGCGCCCCGCCGCCGATGGCCTCCGCACTGAACGTGCTCGAGAAGATGGTCGCGAACGCCGATGGGATCAACTCGTAATTGGTGACGAGAATGACGAGACCGCCTCCGACGTATGCGAAGATCATGACCGGCACGAAAATGCCGACGACTTTCCCGATTGATTTGACGCCGCCGAGAATGACGAACGCCGTCAAGACCATCATGCCGATTCCCGTCGCGATCATCGGTACCCCGAACGACGTGTTCAAGGCAAGACTGATCGAGTTCGTCTGGACACCGTTGCCGATTCCGAACGCAGCGATTGACGCGAACAAGGCGAACGTCATTCCGAGCCACCGTTTTTTCAACCCGTGCTCCAAATAGTACATCGGTCCGCCGGCGATTTCTCCCCGCTCATCGACGACACGATATTTGACGGCAAGGATTGCCTCGGCGTATTTTGTCGCCATCCCGATAAAACCAGAGAGCCACATCCAGACGATGGCCCCCGGTCCCCCGAGGACGACAGCCGTCGCGACACCGACCATGTTGCCGGTCCCGACCGTGGCCGCGAGCGCCGTCATGAGTGCTTGGAAATGTGAGATATCCCCGCGCTGCCGCTTCTGTTTCGCGACCTCTGCGTCCGTCTGCTGTTTCGGGATGAACGCTTCTTTCAAACCGACACCGAGACGTGTCACTTGGATAAATCCGAGCCGGAACGTCAAGTAAATCCCGGTCCCGATCAATAGAATCAACAAATGTGGTCCCCAGACGAGATTCGATAGACTCGTCAAGACCGCTTCAAATTGCTCCATGCTAGTTATGCCCCCTATGTATTTCTTGAATTCACTGTTCCTTCATATTTTTCAGAACATTCTCAACTTCGTCAAGTTGACGGGGTACGAAACCGCGACGTTGCCGTGTAATATTTTTGTAATATACCTCTCTGACGCTTTGAATGACCTTGATTCTAAATTTAGTATTTGAAATAAATTTGTAATAAGAAACCCTAACAAAAACGGCCTCCCCTCAAGGAAGCCGTCGCCATTTATGATGTGAGCGCCGCGACGACTTCGTCGACGTGCCCATTCACTTTCACACTGCGCCATTCCTGTTCGATGTAGCCGTCCTCATTGATGAGGAACGTCGAGCGGACGATGCCGTAGTACTCTTTCCCGTAGTTCTTCTTCAACTGCCAGACGCCATACAGTTCCGATACCTCATGCGTGTCGTCGACGAGCAAATCGAACGGAAGCTCGTGTTTGGCGATGAAGTTTTGGTGCTTCTTCTGGCTATCGGCCGAGATGCCGAGGACGACGGCCCCGTTCAATCTCGGTGTCGCGTCACGGAAATCACACGCCTCGGTCGTGCAGCCCGGCGTCGCGTCCTTCGGGTAGAAATAAAGGACGACTTTCTGACCACGATAGTCCTCGAGCGAGATCATGTCCCCGTTTTGGTTCGGTAATGTGAATGTCGGTGCTAACATGTCGTTTCCTCCTTATCCGAACGACGGGTCGACGAGGTTCTCGTCATAACCGTCAATCGCTTGTTCTAATTTTTGTTTGAGTGGTTCGAGCACTTCGAGATACTTGACCGGGTCTTCTGTCTCGGCCGCTTTTTGGAGCTCCGCTTCATTGTCGATATACCACGTCCGGTACGCCTCGAAATAGTCGGTCATCGTGTCTTGATTCTCTGGTACGGTGAGTGTCTCAGACATGAGCAAGAAGACGTTATTGTCGGCTTCGAGCGCCATATAGTCGGTTTGGGCGTTCACTCGGTCGTAAATCGGACCGGCCTCATCTTCCGGCACGTCGGCGAGACGGGCGTTCGCTTCCGGATTCACCCCGTACTCGTTCGCCTCGATGCCCGTCAGCATGACTCCGACTTCTCCGATCACGTCGGCCGGGAGCAAGGCCGGTGTGACGACGAGCTTCCACTCATCCTCTTCTTTGATGGCGACTTTCGAGAGCCGGTTCGGCAGTTCATTGCCGTCCGCGTCTTCCATTTCGTGGACGATGAAAGCGACATCCCCATCCTCGTTCACCCAGCTCTCGTACATATCGCCTGGTGTGAGCTCGCGCGTCTTCGCGCCCGTCGCCGGGATGGCGGTCAATTCGCCCGCATAATCGATTGCTTTAAGCGCGGCCGCATCACCGTCTTCGAGTGCTTGTTGATACGACGCATATACCGTTTCAACCGCTTCCGGGAGTGGCGCTTTCGTCTCTTCGGCCGTCTCCTCGACCGGCGCCTCTTCGCCCGTGCCGCACCCCGCAAGCAGAGCGGTGAGGGCGAGTGGCAATATCCACTGTTTCATCGAATCATTCCCTTCACAAGACGTCCTGTACCCCCATCCTACCACGACTCGATTTCGAGCGAAAACTACAAGCTTTTCTGGAAAATTGTTTCACTAGGATTTCACCAAGATTTTCGATACAATACAGACGTAAGCGCTTAACTGCTTGATCACTTTTTAAGGGGGAACGAGAATGATTCCATACAAACATGAACCATTCACAGACTTTACAAACAAAGAGAACGCCGCAGCCATCCAAGCGGCAATCGAGAAAGTGAACGGTGAGCTCGGGAAAGACTATCCGCTCGTAATCGGTGGGGAAAAAGTTACGACGGAAAGCAAAATCACGTCTTACAACCCAGCTAACAAAGAAGAAGTCATCGGACACGTCTCGAAAGCGAACCAAGAGCTCGCGGAGCGTGCGATGCAAGAAGCGCTCACTGCGTTCGACTCATGGCGCCATGTCGACCCGGCCGTCCGTGCCGACGTCTTGTTCAAAGCGGCGAACATCGTCCGCAAGCGCAAGCACGAGTTCTCGGCTTACCTCGTCAAAGAGGCAGGCAAGCCGTGGAACGAAGCAGACGCAGATACAGCAGAAGCGATCGACTTCATGGAATACTATGCACGTCAAATGCTCGAACTCAAACCAGGTAAAAAAGTCGAGAGCCGTCCGGGCGAATACAACCGCTATGACTACATCCCACTCGGGGTCGGGATCGTCATCAGCCCTTGGAACTTCCCGTTCGCGATCATGGCAGGGACGGCCGTCGCGGCCATCGTCGCCGGTAACACGATCCTCTTGAAACCAGCTTCGACGACACCGATCGTCGCTGCGAAATTCGTCGAGGTCATGGAAGAAGCAGGCTTGCCGAAAGGTGTCCTCAACTTCATCCCGGGACCAGGCGCTGAAGTCGGTGACTACCTCGTCGACCATCCGAAGACACGCTTCATCAGCTTCACAGGTTCACGTGACGTGGGCTTGCGCATCAACGAGCGCGCCTCGAAATTGAACGACGGCCAAATCTGGCTCAAACGTGTCATCGCTGAGATGGGCGGAAAAGACACGATCGTCGTCGACGAATCAGCGGACCTCGAACTCGCGGCCCAATCGATCGTCAAATCGGCATTCGGTTTCTCAGGTCAAAAATGTTCGGCTTGTTCACGTGCCGTCATCGTCGACAGCGTGTATGACACGGTGCTCGATCGCGTCGTCGAATTGACGAACGAACTCTCGGTCGGCAACACGGAGCAGAACGAACACTTCATGGGACCGGTCATCGATGCGGCCGCGTTCAAGAAGATCACGTCATACTTCGACGTCGCCAAAGAAGAAGGCAAGATCGTCGCCGGCGGAAAAGCTGACGACTCGACAGGCTACTTCGTCGAGCCGACGGTCGTCGCCGACGTCGCACCGAAAGCACGTCTCATGCAAGAAGAGATCTTTGGACCGATCGTCGCCTTCACGAAAGCGAAAGATTTCAAAGAAGCGATCGACATCGCCAACAACACGGAATACGGCTTGACGGGTGCCGTCCTCACGCGTGACCGCTCGAACCAAGAGTACGCGCGTCAGAACTTCCACGTCGGCAACTTGTATTTCAACCGTGGCTGCACAGGCGCCATCGTCGGCTATCAGCCGTTCGGCGGGTTCAACATGTCAGGCACAGACTCAAAAGCAGGCGGACCGGATTATATCCAACTCCACATGCAAGCGAAAACGACGTCTGAGACGTTTTAATCCATCAGCCCGGCTCATTTGAGCCGGGCTGTTCACTACATGAAGGAGCGCCGACGCAACCGTCAGCGCTCCTTTTGTCATGCCCTCATCCGAGCGCCACGTCTAAAATCATCATGATCGTGAAGCCGAGCATCAATGCCATCGATGCCATATCTTTATGCCCGTTCTCTTGCGACCCAGGGATGACCTCTTCGACGACGACGAAAATCATCGCCCCGGCGGCAAAGCTGAGCGCGAACGGCAACAGCGGCTCCATGACGAGCACGGCCCAGACACCGACCAAGGCAGCCGCCGGTTCGACCATGCCCGATAACTGACCGTAGAAAAAACTTCGGCGCCGGGAGAGCCCGTCTCGTCTGAGCGGGAGCGACACGGCGGCACCTTCCGGAAAGTTTTGAATGCCGATCCCGATGGCCAACGCGATGGCACCCGTCAGCGAAGCGGACGGGAAATCGGCCGCGACCGCCCCGAAGGCGACGCCGACGGCCAGTCCTTCCGGAATGTTGTGCAGCGTGATCGCCAAGACGAGCAACGTGCTCCGCTTTCGTTTTTGCGGGCGGATACCTTCCGCGTCCTCAATCGGAGATGTCGGATGCACGTGCGGGATCAGTTTATCGACGACCGCCAAAAACAGACCGCCCGCTAAAAAGCCGACGGTGGCCGGCAACCAAGCCGGCATCGCGTCTTGCTCCGCCATCTCGATGGCTGGCGCAAGGAGTGACCAAAAACTAGCGGCAATCATGACCCCGCCGGCAAACCCGAGCATACTGTCCATCAACCGCGCGTTGATCGACTTCGTCATAAAGACGATGGCCGCCCCAAGCGCGGTCATCCCCCACGTGAACATCGTTCCGAGCAGCGCCTGCATGGCCGGGCTCAGTTGAGCCACCCATTCCCACATCACCGTCGCCCCCTTTTCACCTTATTCTTTTCCCGGGACACACGCGTTGCTAACGACAAAAAAAGAGGAGAGCCGTTTCGCTCTCCTCCATCCTATTAAAACGCGCGCATCAAGTTCGCCATCTCGATGGCCGCCGTTGCCGCTTCCCAACCTTTGTTCCCGGCTTTCGTGCCGGCGCGTTCGATGGCCTGCTCGATCGTCTCGGTCGTCAAGACGCCGAAGATGACCGGTACTTCTGACTGATAACTTGCTTGGGCGACACCTTTCGCCGCTTCGCTGCAGACGTAGTCGAAGTGCGGCGTCGCGCCGCGGATGACCGCCCCGAGCGTGATGACGGCATCATATTTCTTGCTCATCGCCATCTTTTTGGCGACGAGCGGGAGTTCGAAAGCGCCCGGGACGAACGCGAGTTCGACATCGTCTTGTTCGACGCCGTGGCGCTTGAGCGCGTCTTTCGCACCGTCCAGCAAGCGCATCGTGATGAGATCATTGAACCGTCCGACGACGATTCCGACTTTCAAGCCTTTTCCGACCAAGTTTCCTTCAAATGTATGCATCATGATTCTTCTCCTCCAAAATGGTTCATTTTTTGTTGTTTCGTCATTCGATATTTCTCGTTCGCCGCATGGGCGCCGACGATAATCGGGACACGTTCGATGACCGTGATCCCGCACGCTTCCAAGGCGTCGACTTTTTCTGGGTTGTTCGTCATGAGCCGGACGTTCGTGATCCCGAGGTCACGAAGCATCGCCGCGCTGACCCGGTAATCGCGTAAATCGGCGTGCAGACCGAGCGCAACGTTCGCCTCGACCGTATCTAGCCCTTGTTCTTGTAGTTCGTACGCCTTCAACTTGTTGAGCAGACCGATGCCGCGCCCTTCTTGTCTCATATACAAGATGACACCGCCTTCGGCTTCCACTTTCTCCATCGCTGTATCGAGTTGTGGCCCGCAGTCGCAACGATATGAGCCGAACACGTCGCCGGTCAGACACTCGGAATGGATACGGACGAGCGGTGCGTGTTCGAGCTCACCTTTTAGGAGTGCGACGTGTTCTTCCCGGTCGAGGACGTTCCGATACCCGATCAATCGGAAGTCCCCTTTCACCGAGGGGAGCGAGACGTCCGCCTCTCGACTGACGAGGTCCGTCTCCATATAGCGGACGAGCGCCTCGATCGTGATGAACTTTAAACCATGCGCTTCCGCGACGCGTTCAAGGTCCGGCACCCGGGCCATCTCGCCGTCCGGGCGGATGATTTCACAGATGACGGCGACCGGTTCACTTCCGGCGAGGCGCGCCAAGTCGACCGACGCTTCTGTATGTCCGCGTCGTACCGAGACGCCTCCTTTTTTGGCGATGAGCGGGAAAATATGTCCCGGACGTTGGAAATCAGCCGGACGGGCGTTGATGTTCGCGAGTTCGCGAACCGTATGGGCCCGTTCGCTCGCCGAGATGCCCGTCGTCGAATCGACGTGATCGACGCTGACCGTGAACGCCGTCCCGTGTGGATCGGTGCTGTTTGCGACCATTGGCTGCAAATCGAGTCGAACGGCCACTTCTTCGGCCAGGGAGGCGCAGACGAGCCCTTTCCCTTCCGTGATGAGGAAGTTCATCGTCTCTGCGGTCATTTTATCCGCGAGCACGACGAAGTCTCCTTCGTTCTCACGGTCCTCATCGTCGACGACGATAATCGGTCGTCCCATCTTCAAATCTTCGACTGCTTCTTCAATCGTGTGGAACATTACCATCCCGCCTTTCCATACCCTTGCGACGCCAGAGATTCAAGCGTCATCGGTTTTTGACTTACGAGTTTTTCCATATATTTAGCCAACATGTCACATTCCAAATTGACCGCGTCTCCTGCCTGTTTCATCCCGAGTACCGTCTCACTGTACGTATGCGGGATGAGCGACAACGTGAACCCGCGTTCGGTGACATCAAATACCGTCAAGCTCGTCCCGTCGACCGAGATCGAACCTTTTGGGACGATATAGCGGAGGAGCGACGGCTCACAGCTGATGTCGACATAGACGGCGTTCGCGAGCGCCCGTTTTTTCACGATGCGCCCGACCCCGTCGACGTGACCCGAGACGAAATGGCCGCCGAAGCGTCCGTTCGTGGGCATGGCCCGCTCCAAGTTGACGTTCGTGCCGGGGCGGACCCCGTCGAGACTCGACGCTTTGAGCGTCTCCGGCATGACATCGACCGAGAAACTGTCACGGTCGAACGTCGTCACCGTGAGACAGATGCCGTTGACGGAGATGCTGTCACCGAGCTTCACGTCCTCGAGGACGACCTTCCCGCTCAGCGTGAGCCGAAGTGACGGACCGTTCCGTTTCACTGCCTTGACACTGCCAATCTCTTCAACGATTCCCGTGAACATCGGACTCCTCCTTTCGCATGATCAGTTTGATGTCGGTGCCGACCGTCTCGACCGATTGAACCTCATACCGTTCGACCGCATCGAGCGGCCCATCATGATGCGAACGGTAAAAACCGCCCTTGCCGCCGAATACGCGTGGCGACTGGTACATGACCCACTCGTCGACGAACTGTCCGTCCAAGAGTGAAGTGACGAGTGTCGGTCCCGCTTCGACGAGCATACGACCGATGCCGCGTGCGTAGACGTCTTGCAGGACAGCTTCGAGCGACGTATAGTCGGCAATTTCGACGCCATTCGCTGCCAGCGCGTCACGTTTTGTTTGGTCATCCGACGTCGTGTACAGAAGCACCGGTACGTCGTTTGCCGTCCGGACGAGCTGGCTCGAGAGCGGCGTACGCAACTCACGGTCGAGCACGATTCGGAGCGGTTGTGTCGTCTCGCGGTCGAGCCGAACGGTCAAGCCTGGGTCATCGGCGAGGACGGTGCCGACACCGGTCAAAACGGCGTCGACCGTCGCACGCAGTTCATGGACGTCCCGTCTGGCTGCTGTCCCGGTCACCCACTTGCTGTCACCGTGATCGAGCGCGACTTTGCCGTCGAGGCTCGTCGCCGTCTTCAAGATGACGTAAGGCCGCTTCGTCTCGAGTGAACGTAAGAACGCCGCATTGAGCGCCCGCGCCTCACGCTCGAGCAGCCCGACCTCGACGTCAATCCCGGCCGCTTTCAACCGAGCGATGCCGCGCCCTGCGACGAGCGGATTTGGGTCTTCCATCGCGATGACAACACGCTTGATGCCGGACTCGACGAGCAGGTCGGCACACGGCGGCGTCTTGCCGTAATGCGAGCACGGTTCGAGCGTGACGTACATCGTCGCACCGTAGGCGGCAGCGCCGGCCATGCGGATGGCGTGCACCTCGGCATGCGCTTCCCCGGCCTTCAAGTGAGCGCCGAACCCGACGACCCGGCCGTCTTTGACGACGACGGCGCCGACGCGCGGGTTGATGCCGGTCGATGAGGCGGACTTGGCCAATTGGATGGCTTGTTGCATGTACTGATTCATAATCTCCCTCCTTGTTTCGCACAAACAAAAAGACCTCAAGGAATGATCCTCAAGGTCTCGGTGGGAGGTGTCGGTCGTCATTTGGGCAAACCAAATAAGCGTTTTCTTTACAGAAAAACGTACGACGAACTACAGGTCGCGTGGACCTGTTCTGTTTCCTTCTCCCATCCAGACTATACTGTCGGCTCTAGAATCGCACTAGATCCACCGTTCGCACACGTGCGCCCGGGTCACGGACTTAAGGCTCGCGCCCATCACCGCCGGTTGGGACTTTCACCCGACCCCGAAGGAATATTTGTTTGTACGATTCCACTTTAGCGCAAAAATAAATCGATGGCAAAACGAAATGCGCAAAAAGGCACCGCTCGAGTGAGCAGCGCCTTCAGAATCATGCCAAGAATAGGACGACGAGGAGACCGACGATCCAGCAATAGAACGAGAAATACTTGAGCTCGCCTTTCGCCATGATGTGTTGGAACCATTTGAGCGAGATGGCCGTGAGCGCATACGAGGCGATGAACGCCAAGATGAGCGGTCCGAACAGTTCACGTGTTTCCGGATTCGTGAACAGCGCCGGTCCATCTAAAATCATCGTCCCGAGACTGACCGGGATGAATAAGAAGAACGAGAAGCGGAGGGCCGACTCTTGTTTGATGCCGAGGAGCATCGCCATGACGATTGTGGCGCCGGAGCGGCTGATCCCTGGAATGAGTGCGACCGCTTGAGCAAGTCCAATCAAAATCGCGTCGCGGAGCGTGATGCCGCCGTCCCCTTTGTTCCCGCGCATGTTGCGGATGAACCAGAGCGCGAGCCCGGTCAAGATGAGCGTGTAGCCGACCGTGGCGACTCCACCGAGCGTCTCCCCGATCCAATCACCGAACAAGACACCGAGCAAACCAGCCGGGACGGTCGCGACGAGCAAGAGCCCGATGAACTTGACATCGATCATCGTCTCGTCGCTGCGATCTTTCTTAAATAAGAACGTCCACAGACTGACGACGAGACGGACGACGTCTTTCCGATAAATCGTCAAGACGGCGAGCAGCGAGGCAAAGTTCACGAATATCTCGAACGAGAGTCCCGGCAGTTCGATATCGAACAGCTCTTGGAAGATGACCAAGTGACCGCTTGACGAAATCGGGATCGGCTCCGTGAAGCCTTGAATCAAACCGAGCAGTAAGTAGAACAACCATATTGTCATATCGTAATATCCTCTTTTCTTTTTTACATCAATTCCATTATTTTAGCAGACCGCCTATTCCACTGACCAGCCTTTCAAAAAAAATTCGTTATTTTCAAAACTTTCATTGATTAGTCTGAAAATTAAATTTATTATAGAAGAGTACTCAACTGGTGCAACGGTGATGACCCCATTGGCCAGTTGGGTACTTTTTCGTACAGAATATGACATTTACGCCATCATAAAACTTTTTGTTTACAATTGAACCCATTTAATATTAAATTTGTAATAGAACTGTTACCATTTTTTCAAAGTGTAACCAGGGCTTTAGACCTATCGGTTTATAAAATCGGTTTAAAAAAACTTGAAGAATGCACTTATAAATTGTAAAAACTGGCCGATAGTATGATTGTAGAAGCAACTTCGTCATCTTTGTCGGTTCAGATATGAGTCCATGGAAGGAGGAACCATCATTGAGTCAAACGCTATCCACTAAATCCCACCACTTGTCCACCGAGCAACAGAGGATGATTCACTGTATCCGTCTACTCGGCGACTTGTTGAAGGAACGTCCACGTCGCTCTGTGTATCGTCGCTTCGCGATGGAACAAAGCTGGCCATCTCCCGAGTCGATTATCCGACAGTTCGGGTCATGGGCCGAGGCGCTCGCCATCGCCGGCTACGAATGGCATGGAGAGGCGACCGTCGACCTCCCAGATAAAATGCCGAAGTACACGCGCGAAGATATCATCGAGACGCTTGCCCTCTACTCGCGCGACATGGGATCGATTATCACGCTCAAAAAATATCAGGAATGGCGCAAGCTTCATCCGAAAGCACCGAGCCATTACCATATCGTCAAGACGTTCGGCTCGTGGCATGACGCCTGTGCCGAGGCCGGACTTGAAGCGAGTGTGACCTATTCCAAATCCGAACTCTCTAACGCACTCCGTGAAGCGATTCACGAGATGGGCTTCTCTCTTTCCTTCGAAGCGTATCGCGAATGGGCAAAACGGAACAACAAACCATCCACGAAAGCCATCCTTCATCGTTACGGCTCGTGGTCGGCTGCGATTCACGCGGTCGAGTCAGAAATCTTCAATCAGAAATTATAATCTTTCATTCATAAGGAGGACGCCGGGTATCCGGTGCCCTCCTTTATTTTGTAGGTGTACCGTTGTCGCTCGTCCTTTCGGCGCCCACGCTTTCTGCAGGCAATCCCGGAGCCGCATCGCTTACGCTGCTGGGTCTCCGTCGGATTGCTGTCCTGCAAGAGTCGGGGCGCCGAGGGACGAGCGAATCGAATTCGATTTAACATTCGTTCAACGGCGCCTAGGCCGGTGCCCGAACTCCTAGGGGAGAGCGATGCAAGGATGACCCCGTAAAGCGCGGCACGCGCTGCGGAGGCATCCGCATCGCCCCAGGAACGGAGGGCATCGGCCCAAGCATCGTTCATGTTGATCAGACAAAAAAGGAGAACACCGATGAGCCGGTGTTCTCCTTCATCATTGAATCCGTTCCGTCGACGTGTCGCGGTAATGGGCGACCCGGTCCCGTCCATTGAATTTCGCACCGACGTACATGGCCCGGTCGGCGTGGCGGAGCAATGTATCGAGATCCTCGTACTCGTGGATCGTCTCGATGCCGATGCTCGCCGTCACCTGGACGCGAATCCCTTCCGAGCCGAACGGATGGTTGCGGAGCGCTTGGCGAATCTTCTCCCCCGTCACGATGGCAGCAGCCTCATCCATGCGTGGGAAGACGAAAACGAACTCTTCGCCGCCGTAACGCGTGACGAGATCCCCGTTTCGGATGAGACGCGTGAACAACGTCCCAGCCTCGATCAACACCTCATCGCCGAACGCGTGACCATACGTGTCGTTGATCGCCTTGAAATGATCGAGGTCGACCAAGAACACCGACAACGGATACGATGCGACATCGTTCAACCGCTCTTTCGTCCACCGCTTGAGCGCCCGCTGGTTCGGGAGTCCCGTCATCGGATCGGTCAAACTTTCATGTTGAAGACGGTTCCGCTCGTCGATCCGTTCGAGCGACCAGGACAGTGTCTTCAACAGGCGATGGAGCTCGACGGCGATCGCCCCGTCGTAAGCTCCGTTCGCCGTCGTCGAGATCATACAGCTGACCGCGTTCGTCGTGCTCGACACCGGTTGGATGACGAGTGCCGAATGATGGAGCTCGGTTTGATGTGCCTGCAGGTCGGGATGCCACTCATGAAGCGAATCATACACAAAGTATGGTTCTTCCGCGTCGCGGTGCCGTTCGAGTGTGTAGGCGTCGGCGACGGGGGTGGACGTACGGCCGCTGATATCATAAAACGTCCGGTGCCCGTCCCGATTGACTTGGAGCCAGCCGCGCTCGAGCTCGACGACTTCCCGGAGCCCGTTCCAAAACTTCTCGATGAGCAGTTGCTCGTTGTCGACGCGGTACAGTTGCTCTTTCAACCGTTCGACTTGATCGATCTTCGACTGCGTCTCTTCGGTCTCCGTCGCTTTCGATAATCCCATCTTGAGGAGCGACAGGATGAGGAACGTCGCCATCAGCCCCGTGTATCCGAACAGTTGGAACGCCTCGATGGCGACCATCGTGAACAACAGCTCGAGCGAGATGACGAGCCAGTCAAAACGGAGCAAACGCCACATGATCGGGAGCGGGATCCGTTCCCCAATCAGGAACCGCGATAGCAGGAAACTGAAGCCGAGGACGAGGAACAAGACGGCAAAGAAGCCAATCAGCGCCGTACCTTGTTCGAGCAGATGAACGTTCGGTCCAATCTGTCCGCCGAGCCGCAAATAGACGAGCCCCGGCAAGACGAGGAGCATCGCCTCGATCAACGTATTGAGCGGATAGAAATGCAAAAAACGCCGACGTCCGACTTTGTTCGTGAACGTCCGGGCCTGAAACGTGAGTAAGAGGAGCTGTCCCATCAACAAGGCCGGCAACAGGCCGTACAAGAAGAACGTCATGAAGACGAACATCTCATGGAACGTAAAGTGAAGGTGCCGCCGCTTGAGCGGGTTCATGACGAACAGGGCGCCGAGCGTGAAGATGAACCAAAATAACGACCAATCAAACGTACCGATGCCGAGCCACATGTAGGCGAGGATTCCCATGAAGACGAGCGACCACGAGAACCAGCTTCTGATGAGGTACTTCCGAAATCGCATCGTCTCCCCCCTTTTCTTTATCATTCCTACATAGTATGAAGGGTTTTGGTGGAAGATTCCAGCCGTTGTTTGAAAGTTGTGACAATAAAAAAAGATCGCGACTCGCGTCACGATCCTGTCATCACTTTGCTTTTAAGAACGAAAAACCGATCGAGCCTGACCCCGTGTGGGCCCCAAGGAGCGGTGCGAGTGTGTCGACCCGAATTTTGGCTTTGTCGCCGAGCTCACGTTTCCACGACTCGGCCAGTTCTGGCACGTTCCCGTGGAAAATCGAGACGTCCGTGCATTCACCCGAATCGATGACTTGACGGAGCGCTTCGAACAACTGGGCTTGCGCCTTCTTATACGTCCGAACCGTTTGATACGGAACGATAAGACCGTCTTCGAAGCGAAGCACCGGCTTCAATTGCAACATATTACCGATGAGCGCTTTCGACTTCGAGATCCGGCCGCCTTTTTGCATTTGCGTCAAGTTTTGCAAAATCAATTCGATGTGGACGTCCTCGGTTCGTTGTTTCATATACGCTTCGACGTCCTCGAGTGTATCTCCACGCTCGACGCGTTCAATCAACTCTTCGAGCATGAGCCCCATCGTGTAGATGCCGGCCCGTGAGTCGATGGCGAGCAGTTTGAACTCGGCGATCTCTGCGCCTTGAACCGATGCCGAATACGTCCCGCTCAAGTCCGACGACAAGTGGACGGCGATGCCCATATCATATTGGTCTTTGATGCTCTCATACAAGGTGACGAAGTCGCCGATGGCCGGTTGGCTCGTCGAGACGCGTTCACCTGCGTCGATCCATTCGTACACAGTCTTGGCATCGACCTCGACCCCGTCTTTATACGGCTGGTCGCCTTTGACGACGTAGAGCGGAACGATATGGATGTCCGGGTGGTGTTGAATCGAATCAGGAAGGACGACCGTGCTGTCCGTAATATAAGCAATTTTCATAGTAGGATTCTCCTTCAATCAATATTAGTACCTGGTAATATTATTTTATCACAGGTGAAGCGGTTTCACTATTTTTTCAAAATTGAAATCCTATGAAGTTTCACATATTCCCGTCCGCGATGTGCTCGAAACGGGTAAAAGATAACATCGGACAAAGGAGGAATCGGTATGATTCACATTCAGCACGTCAATAAAATCTATAAGACTGGGGATGTCGAGACCGCGGCGTTGAAAGACATTGATTTGACGATCAATGACGGGGCCTTCGTCGTCATCCTCGGCCCGAGCGGGAGCGGCAAGAGTACGCTGTTGAACGTCATCAGCGGCCTCGACACGGTGACGTCCGGGACGATCACGTTCGGTGACACCGTCTTGACGGACTTATCGTCCGAGCAGATGACAGCGTTTCGACGCGACCATCTCGGCTTCATCTTTCAACAATATAATCTACTCCAAAACTTGACCGTCTACGAGAACGTTCAAATCGGGGCCGATTTATCGACCGACCCGCTCCCAATCGAAGAGTTGTTGGATCAAGTCGGGTTAGCGGCTGCCCGCGACAAATACCCGTACCAATTGTCGGGCGGCGAGCAACAACGCGTCTCGGTCGCCCGGAGTCTCGCCAAAAATCCGTCCATCATCTTCTGCGACGAACCGACGGGCTCGCTCGATGAGGACAATTCAAAACGGGTGCTCGAACTGCTCGAGCGCTTGAACGAGACGTACAACAAGACGGTCGTCGTCATCACGCACAACACGGGCATCAGTGAGATGGCCGATGACGTCATCAAAATGAACTCGGGACGGATCGTGGAGTACACGCACAACCCGGTCCGAAAAGCCGCTCGCGACATCCACTGGGGGTGAGACAGATGCTGTATAAAAACGTATGGAAGACGCTCGCCGGCAAATGGATGCAGCTCCTTGCCATCGCCGTCATCATCGTCATGAGCTCGCTCACGTATACGATGATGTTTTATGGCATCAGCGGCATCGAAGTGCCGACCGAGGAGTATCTCGCCTCATCGAATCAAGAGGATTTTGCCGTCGAGATGCTGAATCGGGTCACGGAAGAAGAGGCGGCCTTGCCAGAGTTGGCGGACTTCATCGCCTCCGGCCGCTACACGCTCTCGGACTTGCGACGTGTCGACGAGGCGGCGTTCGATGACTTGATCGCGGCACGCATCGACGCCGTCGAGGGCGAGATGGACGGCGCGACGCTTGAGCTCCGCGCCTCGAAGCTTTTGACCTACCCGTTCGGCTCGAGCGAACACCGCGGACTCGTCTTGAAAGAAGCGGACACGATCAACGTGTCTTATCTCGAGGCTGGCAAGCGGCCTGAGCAAAACGATGAGGTCGCCATCAATGCGAAATACGCCGAGAAGAACGGGATTGAAATCGGTGATTCGCTCGACCTCGGCACCCCTTTCACGGTGAGCGGATTCGTCTTGTTCCCGGACTACACGCTCCCGCTGTTTGATGAGAACTTCTTCAATTTGGATCCCGGCACGCAGACACTCCTTTTGATGACGGACGCCGCCTACGACGAGGTGATTGGAACCGAATCGTTCCGCCTTGCCGGTGTCACTGACGGGACGGTCGTGACCGACGTCGAGCTCCCGTTCGTCATCTCGGTCATGGAAACGGAAAACATCATGCGCAGCGGCGCCATCTATAGCGAGATCTCATCTGGTAAAGCGATGGCGCTCGGCTTGAGCCTGTTCATCGTCTCGATTGCCGTCATCATCGTCGCCATCCTGATTTCGAACATGCTCGAGGCCGAGCGCGGACAAATCGGGCTCTTGAAAGCGATTGGCTACAACCGCCGCCAAATCGCGGTCCCGTACCTAGTCTTCATCTTGCTGTTCGCGACGCTCATGCTCGTCATCGGCTATTTCCTCGGGCTCTACTTCGCCGAGCCGCTCAAAAACCTGTACCTCGATTTCTATCTATTGCCGTCCATCACCATCGCCCAAAGCCCGCTCGTGTTTCTCACGGCCGTCTTCGCCCCGCTCCTGTTCTTCGCGCTCGTGGCGGGAGCCGTCATCTATAAAATCATGGGCGAGAGCGCTCTCGCTTTGCTGTCGCCTCGAGACAACGCCTCACTCAATCGACTGAGCCGCATCGTCAGCCGTCTGCTCCGGAACGCCCGCGGCAAGACGAAATTCAAATATTTATACGCCGTCAAAAGCACGGGCAGCTTCATCATCTTCTTTTTCGGTATCCTATTCTCGACGCTCCTCATCGTCTTCGCCCTCATGATGAACGGGGCGGTCGACCGGATGACGGTCGGCGAGTTGAACGAGGCCGACTATGAATATGAGGCGTACACGACGACGCAACCCGTGCTCGAAGATGGACAAGAGCCGTTCCTCACCTACCCGTTTGCCTTCGCTCAAGACAACCTTGTCACGTTGAAAGGGCTCGATGCGACGAACACACTCTATCCTCTCGAAGACGAAGACGGGAACGAACTGGTACCGAAAGCGGATGAGATCATCGTCAACGCCTCACTCGCCTTGAAGCTCGGCCTCGAGACCGGGGACACGCTTGACATCGAACTCGACAACGAGACGTTGTCGTACCCGATCGGAGGTATCGCCGACGAATATGCGGGCGATGTCGTCTACCTGCCTCGGGCAACGCTCAGCGAACAATTATCGGGCGGGACGACACGTGATTTGTTCAACGGGATTTATGCGACCGAACGGCCGGACGAGACGGACTATCCGACGGTCATCTCACGAAGCGGTCTGATTGAGCAGTCCCAATCGATAAATGAGTACATGAACTTTATGATGAACGTCATGATTGGCGGATCGGCCTTGATCGCCTTCAGCATCCTGTTCGTCTTGACCGCACTCACGGTCGAGAAAAATTATTACGTCATCTCGCTCTTGAAAGTGATGGGCTACGACCGGCGCGAGGTCCGCTCGATGATTCTCAATAGCTACTTCATCTACGCGCTCATCTCGGCCCTGCTCAGCATCCCGATCGCCCTCGTCATCTTGCGGGTCATCATCGTCGTGTTCGCGGAAGATTATGGACTCGTCTTGCCGCTCGAGTTCGAGTGGATTTATCTGCTTTACACACTCGGTGCGGTGACGCTCCTCTTCTTCGCAAGCACGTTCATCAGCCGTCGCA
This sequence comes from Exiguobacterium sp. s7, assembly GCF_018618195.1. Lineage (NCBI taxonomy): Bacteria > Bacillati > Bacillota > Bacilli > Caryophanales > Exiguobacterium > Exiguobacterium sp. s7. The sequence goes on from NZ_JACSLO010000006.1 coordinate 92,352, forward strand.
AGATCGATCAGATTCCGCTCCAAGAAGTATTGAAGACGTATCAAGAATAATTTTTCGCCAAATAGGGCATAATAAGAGAAGAGACCAGGCCTCTCCCTGTGAGGGGCCTGACTATTTGAAGAAGAGGATGATTCTTATGAACCGTACACAAGTATTGCTCGCCATCCCAGGAAACTGGTCATCGGCCGAGGCAGTCAGCGAACAAATCAGTTTACATAGCGAAGGCTACACGATGGCTGGCCTACTGCTGTTAGAAGATGAGACCGGAAAAGCGTTCACGGTCGAAGTCGTCGAGCGCGACCCGGCTCTCGCCGAAGCGATGATTCATGCCAGCTCGGGCGGTTTCACGCCGAAAATCGCGAAAGGGCTTACCCGCCACACGCATATCGTCTATTTGATCGTCGACGTCAATGACGTGACGGACATCGCGGCGGCCCGCCGTGCGGCCAATGCCATCTTGAACGCCGGCGGACTCGGCGTCATGGTCGAGACGGCTGGGGTCGCCTACTCGAAAGACGAATGGCAAGAGTCGAAAGAAGAAGACCTCGCTCTCGATTACTCGCTTCTCACAGCCATCACGGAAGAAGAAGACGCCTACGTCTCGTGGGGCATGAAAGCGTTCGGTCACGCCGACGTCGCCGTACCGGCCACGCTCGAAATTGAAGACGCGATTCACGTCGTCCATTCGTTCAACTTCCACCTCATTTCGGGTGGATCGATGTTCGGGGACGGGGACAGCTTCACGTTCGAGGACGGCAAAACGTTCACGGTCGAGATGGGTGAAGACGAGCGGACGTCCATCGACAACTTGCTCCATAACCCGTTCGGCTTGATTTACCTCGTGCCGCAGACAACTGAAGGTTGAACATGGTGATCGATTCGGACTCCCGTCCAAATCGATCTTTTTTTGATTAATCGATTATAATTAATCTATACAAATAATAGATTAGAGGTGAATCATATGAAAGAGTCGCCTACGGTTGAGTTCAAGCGAGAACTTACAGACGCTGTCGTTCACGAATTGATTGCGTTCGCCAACACGCAAGGTGGTGTTCTTTATATCGGTATAGAAGATGATGGTACCGTCCTCGGTGTCCCTAACGCACATCAACAACTCGAAGCAGTATCAAACAAGCTACATGACAACATTCAACCAGCTATTCTAGTCCATTTATATTTAGAAGTGGTTGAGCTCGACAAAAAAGAGGTCATAAAGATAGCTGTGGCCCGCGGAACGAGACGCCCTTATAATTTGAAGGGAAAAGGCATGAAATCGTCGGGTGTTTTCATTCGGTACGGTACGTCTGTCACAAATGCCTCTGAAGAAAACATCCGCCAAATGATTATCGAATCAGATGGGACGAACTTTGAAACGATGCGTAGTTTGAAACAGGAACTGACTTTCGAGGAAGCTTCTCACTTTTTTGCTCAAACGAACATCAAATTTGGTGTCGAGCAACAACGTACACTTGGCCTGATGACAGATGATGGCTATTACACAAATTTAGGGCTCCTTCTTTCTGACCAATGCGAACACTCAATCAAATGCGCCCGCTATTTAGGGAACGACAAGCTTGAATTTCAAGATCGTAAAGAATTTAGTGGCTCCATTCTCGCGCAAGTCGAATCCGTCTATGAATACCTTAGTCTGAACAATGCCACGTCAGCACGCTTCGTCGGTCTAAAACGGCTCGAGACCGAAAGTTATCCTAGTCCTGCTTTGCGAGAAGCTCTTGTAAATGCCGTTACACATCGCGATTATAGTTTTAGCGGTAGCATCTTGATTCATTTATTCCAAAACCGAATCGAAATCGTCTCGGTGGGCGGACTCGTGAAGGGCTTAACGATCGAGGATATCAATTTAGGTATTTCTCAGAGCCGTAATCCAAAACTAGCCAATGTATTGTATCGTCTGAAATGGATTGAAAGTTATGGTACCGGGTTACAACGAATCAAAGAAAGCTACAAAGAAAGTCTCGAACGACCATTCTGGACTACGAGTCCGAACGCCTTTGTCGTGACGTTGCCTAAACAACAGCTAACGACACCAGACTCTGACGAAAACGAACTCGAACAATGGCTTAGTCAACAGTCCGAATTTACGACAAGAGAACTCGAAGCCTATTTGAATAAAAGCAAAGGGACTGTCCGAAAACTGATCGAACAGTTGATAGCCGAACGAAAAGTGACCCGTGTCGGAAACGGTCGAACGACGCGCTACCGTACGTTAAACTAAACAAGAGCTCACAGACTTTCGTCTGTGGGCTCTTGTTTTGGTTGCGCCGGCATATCGAGCGGCAAGAAATAATGTGCGCGCCCTTCCCACCCGAGTTGATCACTCAACAGGTCGAACGACGTCCGGAAGAAGGCTTGGATGTCATCTGCCCGACTCATGTTCTCAATCGACAAAAAACATTCGCTCATCTTGGCGTCGTAGTAGGCATCCTCAGGTTGAAGCCGCTCTGAGCCGAGGTCGGTGTATTGGAACGGATACGGCAAGATGAAGAACGTCGGCACGTCGACGGACTCGTCGCCGAGCCAAAAGCCGAACTCGATCATGTGCTCGTCGAACGCCGCCTTCTCAATCACCTTGTCCTCGGGGAACGGCTCGGATTTTCCGTAGACGATGAGCGATGACACGTCGAACGTGCCCCAAAACAAGGCCGGCTTCACTTTCCGGCATCGGAGCGGGGCGAGAAACGCCGCTTGTTCCCGCGCCGCGTACTGGAACAGGCGCACCCCTTTCAGGGCCGTCGATGTGTCATAGACGAGCGGGGTCTCATCGCGGTCGAGCCACCAGATGTCGCGCATCTCTTGCGATTTCGGGTTGATGGTGATCTCGACACCTGACGCATGGAGCGCACCGACCATCGCGTCGTAGTATGACTTGATTGACGTCCCGTCCGTCAGCGGAATCACGGTCGTAGCGGTTTCGACCTGCACCGTGATGACCGAGGCTGCGACGTCGATGTCAATCTCGAACAGCGTCCGCCCGCTCCAGAGAGGTCCTGTCGAAAATCCATTCACGGTGAGCGGTAACGTGACGTGGGCCCATTGCGGCTCTTGCGGGGCGAGACCGAGTTTGATTTTGCCTAGAATTTGCGACACGAGATGGAGCGTGAGCTTCGTGTCCCCCCATTCGGAGTGGCGTATGATTTCCATCAGCGTTTCCTCATTTCTTCATTCGAACAAGTGACGCAGCTACTCTCCTGATTCCCTGTCCTCGACGCAAACAACCAAAAAAATCCACAGACGAGTGTCTGTGGATTCAACCGCGCATCTCTTGGAGACGCTCGAGTTGATGGGTCAGCTCGCCGATGGGGACGAACCGGGCCCGGCGGAGCGTCTCTCTGCCGTCGAGGAAAAACAGGACGACCGGGACGGTGAAAATCGAGTAGGCACCGGCGATCTCCGGCACCTGATCCGAATCGATGGCGACCGAATCGATATCGGGGAACTCCGTCAACATCTCCTCGACTTGCGGTTTGAGCGAGTGGCAGACGCTACAGGTCGGATGCGAGACGTAGACGAGCAATTGGTCTGTATTCGCGATCCGGTCGTGTAACGCCGAAAGTGTGGTGACAGCTTCCATCGAACTCCCTCCTTTTTTGATTACGCGTCGAGCCAAAGCACCCCGACCGTCTCAAAGCCGGCGTGGACCGCGATCGATGGGCAGAAGCGCGTCTTGACGACTTCAATGTCTGGCAATTTCGCCTGGATGAGCGCGACGAGATTGTCTTGCATTTCCGGAGCGAGCGCCGTCTGGACGAAGACACGGTTGTGGTGAATCCCGTTCGCGGCGTGGCGGCGTTCAAGCTCGGTTACCATCTCAGCGTACGCTTTTTTGAGCGACCGTGCTTTTTTGAACGGGATGACTTTTCCGGTCTCATCGAGCGTGATGATCGGTTTGATGTTCAAGATGTTAGCAAGGAACATCTCACCGGACGAGACGCGACCGCCGCGGCGCATCGTTTCCATGTTGCCGATGATCATGAAGAAGTTCTTCTTGTCGCGCCACGCTTCGAGCAACGCGACGATTTCTTCGGCTGCTTTGCCTTCGGCCTCGGCGGCGAGCCCGAGTCGGACGAGCTCTTGCTGCGCTTCGAGCGCCGCGTGCGAGTCGACCGTGTATACTTTGAAGCCGGCTGCTTCGGCCGCTGCGCTCGAGTTTTTCACCGTCGAGCTCAACCCGTTCGAACAGTGGACGGCGATGGCACAGTCGTATCCTTCCTCTTTCAAGCGCTCATAGCGCGCGATGAAGTCGCCAAAAATCGGTTGCGACGTCTTCGCCTCTTTCTTTTGGTCGATCATATAGCGGTGCAAGTCCTCGAGTGACAAATCGACTTCGCTATAGCCGCTACCGTCGACGATCAATTGAATCGGAACGATATCGACACCGAGCCGGGCCGCCTCTTCCTTCGAGAAATTGGCCATGCTGTCGGTAATCCATGCGATTTTGGTCATAACAAAAATCCTCCATTGGTCGTTCAATTTTTTCCTAGTTCATTATACCTCATTTTTCGGATTCGTTCCTTTTTGACTGATTTGGCCGAAAAAAGACAGCGAGACTCATCGTCGCACTGTCTTCGGCTTCGACTCATCGTGTCGAAATCAACTTGGTATGGGCAAACTCGTCATGCGGCAACTCCGTCTCTTTTCCTGCCTTGATCTGTTGGAGCGCCTTCAAGAGCGGCAGCCCAAGCGTCGCCGGATAGACAACGTCTTTATAAAGCGTCCGCTTCACGACTTGCTCGAGCGAGAGCGGGCGTCCGTCTTGGCTGACGACTTTGATGCCGACGACTTGGTCGCCGATCGTCTGCCCATTTTTGTTGAGCAAGAAATACACTTCTCCGGCGATCGTCACGAGCGTCGGCAAGTAATACCGTTTCACATCTTTTCCGGGAAACAGCTTCTTCCGAATCATCTTCTCGACGAGTTTCGCCGGCGTTTGAAAAATGAATTGATCGATTTGACTGGCAACGGCGCGTTTCCAAATTGGGACTGCCACGTTCATCATCCTCTCGTTTCGGGTCTAGCCTTTTGATTCCTCTTTTGACTTCGCTTGAAACGCAGAAAACGGACAACCCGAGCGTGCGAACAAGTTCGGCGTCACAATTTCGTCATTGTAGTGGCGATGGAACACGTGCGTCGCGGCCGGTGACATGGGCGGGATGAGCCATCCCCATTGCCCGGTCACCTCACGACCTGCGTCCTGTTCGTTCTTCTCGAACCGCTTGAACTGCTTCGCCGCCGTATGATGATCGACGATCGTCACCCCGGCCCGCTCGAACGACTGTAGGACGGCGACGTTCAACTCGACGAGGGCCCGGTCGCGCCAAAGCGTCCGCTCTTTCGATGTATCGAGCCCGAGCGACGTGCCGACGAGGGGCAATAAATTATAGCGGTCCGTATCGGCCAAGTTGCGCGCCCCAATCTCGGTTTCCATATACCAGCCGTTGAACGGGACCGACGTGAAGCGCAAGCCGCCGATTTCGAGCTCCATATCGGCGATGGCTGGGACGGCGTGCCATTTGACCGTTCGTCCGTCGAACAAGTCGTACGCCTCGTGCCGAATCTCGACTTCGAGCACCGCATCGTCCGGCAATTCATAGAGCTGGACCTCACGTCCGTCGGTGATGAGAAGCGGCAGGATGTCAAACGCGGTCCCGGCCCCGACCCAGCCGAGCCGTTCGGCTTGCCTCGTGATGGACAGCGAGAGCGGGTCACCAACGATCCCATCTTCCGTCTCATATGCCGCATAGCGGATGAGTTGCGTGTTCAGCAAACGGAACTCGTTCGGGAGCACGGTCATCGTCGAACGGATTTTCCCGTCGTTCGTCGCGTAGCGCAGATGGCCGACGAGCGCCTCGAACACCTCGTCGAACGTCGTCACGTCCCGGGCGTCCCGGACAGTGAGCGTCTGCCAAAACAGCCGGCCGATGCATCGGTTCGAGTTGCGCCAGGCGAGTTTCGCACCTTCCGTCAACTCGTCTGTCGTGAGCGTGTACGTCCCGGTCTGCTCCAGCTCGACGGCGATCGCCTCGAGCCGATCTGTATAATCGCCTTCTAGTTGTGAGAAAAAGTGTCGGATTGCCTGCATGTCCATGTTGTCGATCTCCTCTATGTAGTCTGTCCCTCTCATCTTAGAGAAAATCGCTACGGGTTTCTAGTTTTAGCGTACAGAAAAAGCGAGCCGGTGTCGGCTCGCCTTCAGTCTGTCTGATCGATCAAGTCTTTCGCTTTTTGAATCGTGAATCCTCGCGGTTTTTCGCTCTCTAAAGCGGTCAATCGCTTCTCGAGTTCGACCGTCTGTTCATACGACGCCTCATATTGGTAAAGCCCGTTGGCGAGCTCGGTCAGCCGCGTCACTTGAATCGGTAGCGGTGCCATCCCGTCATCTAACAAGATGACGAGGCTCAGGTCACTGTCGACCGGCAGGCGGATTGACGCGTAAAAGGCGATCGTCTTGAAGCCGCGCCGCATGATGACGATTGGTGATGTGCCGACCGCGACGTCTTGGTCGCGCAGGCGTGTGATCGTGATACCGGCGTGAATCAAGCGACTCGAGGACGGAATCGTCTCGACATATTCCTCGATCGGGGTCAGCGTGCCCGCGCCCGCCTCGAGCGCCTGTTCGAACTCCGGCTCTTTGAGCGGACGGCTGAAAATGAATCCTTGGATGACGTGGCAGCCGAACTCGCGGAGGCGGAGCAAGTCGTCCATCATCTCGACGCCTTCGACGACGACGTTCATCCCAAACTCCTCGGCGATGAGGAGCAGGCTCCGAATGATGCCTTGGGCCTTTCGGCTTTGGTTGACGTTATGGGCGAACACCCGGTCGATTTTAATCGTCTGAGCGCTATACGCCTGCAAATAGGCAAGCGACGAGTACCCTTTCCCGAAATCGTCGAAGGCGATCGGGATGCCGAGGTCGTTCAATCGTTCGAACGCTTGTGTGATCTGTTGGGCGTCTTCTAATAGCGACGTCTCCGAGATCTCGACCTCGAGATAGCTTGCCGGGATGTGATAACGGGAGAGCGTGTCTTCGAGCACATGTTCGAAATGTTCTTGGTACAAGTATTTGGCCGATACGTTGATCGAGATCGGCACTTTCTTCGGAAGCGTCATCAAATACCGGCACACTTCTTCAATCAACCAGTTCGTCAGTTCGAGGTGCAGGCTGCTCTCCTCGGCGAGCGGGATGAACTCGGCCGGCGAGATCGAGCCCCACGTCGGATGCGTCCACCGCATGAGCGCCTCGGCCCCGACGATTTGCCCCGTCCATGCGTTCACTTTTGGCTGATACATCAAATAAAATTCTTTGTTTTGAAGGGCACCGCGCATATCTCGTAGCAGTTCATACCGCTTCAACGATTCGATGTCCATTTGTGACGAGTACAGTTCCAATTGGGCCCCGATCTTCTTATCGGCCCGGTTCATGGCGATACAGGCGTGCTTAATCAATTCGCTCGCCTGTGTGCCGTCCTCCGGATATCGGCTCACCCCGATCGAGATACGGGCGAACAAGTCGTACACGTCGACACGGAAGCGGTGGGTCGAGAGTGTGCCGAGCTTCTTGCCGAGCGCGAGCACTTCCGGGTCTTCCAAGCGCCGTGGTAACACGATGAGCACGTTATCCGCATCGAGATGTCCAAGGAGCGCGTCTTTCGGCAAGAGACGAATCAATTGGTTCACCGTCGCGACACGCCACTCGTCGCCAAGTTCGTAACCGAACGTATGGTTGATCTCCGCAATCCGGTTGAACGACAGCGAGAACAACGTGAACGGATTGCGCTTCCGGGTCAAATGATACACCGATTCGGTGATCGATTCGCGATTCGGCATGTTCGTGATCGGGTCGAGCGAGGCGAGACGCCAAATCTCTTCTTGCTGCTCTTTCAACTGTGTGATGTCTTTGACGAGCGTCCGGAACCCGACGACATGGCCGCCTTCAGAAAAAATGGGTTCCCGATTCTCTTCAATCCATTTGACGTTCCCTTTGGCGAAAATACGGTACGAGAACGTCGACGGTTTGCCGCTCAACGTCACTTCCCGCGCCTGCTTGATTTTCGGGACGTCGTCCGGGACGACGACTTTTTGCCAATAGTCCGGATGGGCATTGAATTGATCTTCCGTATAACCAAAAATGAGCGAGAAGCCCGGCGTCAAAAACTTGAATTGCTTCGATTCGAAATAGCGCTCAAAAATGACCGAGTCGACGATTTCACACAACTGCCTCACTTTCGATCGTTCCTTCGTCAGTTCTTCTTCGGCTGTGACCAGGTTCGTCACGTCGAACATCGCCCAGGTGACGGCTTTTCGGTCTTTCGAGACACCGACCTTCACAATCAACTCCAAATACTGTTTCATCTTCGGGTTGAAGGCGCGCAGTTGTGTCTCGTACTCGAATTGCGTGCTGTCTTGAAGCAACGCCTCGAGCGCCGCCGCGAACGCGCCCCGGTCGTCCTCATGAATCAGGTTTCGGAAGTCCTCTCGTTTCATATTCGTGAGCTGTCGCTTCGTCAAACCGAGCAGGTTCCCAGTCTGCGGGGAATGATAGAACGTCCCGGTGTCGAGGTCGAGCTCGATCAAAATGAGCCCAGGGATTCGCTCGAACAGCACCCGGCTCACTTTCATCCGATTGTAGCGTTCCCGCAACTCCGTCTGCGTCGTCAAATCTTTGACGACCCCGTAAAGGCCCGTGATGACCCGTCCGGTATAGAGTGGCGTGTTCGTGATCGACAGATGGATTGAGCGTCCATCCGCATTACGCGCTTGCAATTCGTAATGCACCGTTTCGCCTTGGAGCGAACGCTGATGGAACGCTTGGACCCGTTCACTTTCGGCCTTCGGCAGCCATGAGGCCGGGTGGACGAACCGCTCTTCTTCCCCGTTGAACAGAAGCGACAGTTTTTCATTTGAGTCGACTAGTCTCAAGTCACAGTCTAGGACGTAGACGGCGTCCGGATACTGATGGAGCAGCAACGGGTCGATATTGATCCGTTCCCCACGTTCCAATTGTTCAACGTTTGATTCCAATGCATGCTTCCATTGTCGGAAGAAGCCCATTTCCACCACTCCCCGGTGTGACGAGCGTCACAAAAATATCGTATTACCTTGATTATATAAGACGGGAACGATCAAACAGGTATCTGTTTTTGAAAATAAGGGGAATAATCTTTCTTTTGTATATATTTTCAAATTAATGTCATTATTTTTAACCCTTGCAAAAAGACCACGCACTCGATTGAGCCGTGGTCTCCTGATTAACGCTGTTTCACGACGACCGAGCCGTAAGCCGGTACATCGACCGAGCCCGAGACGCGTTTAATCGTCTTCGTGCCCGCTTGTTTCCCATCGACGATGAGGTTCCATTGCCCGCTCGGCAATTTCACTTTGACCGTCTTGGCGTTGGCGTTGTGCGTGATGAACAAGTCCTTCTTCTGGCCTGGCGCTTTGTCATCGATCGAGTAGCTGATGACGTTCGCTTCGGCTTTGTAGAATTTCAAGTTTTTCTTCACGTCCACCGCTTTCGTCATGCGAAGACCTGGGTTGTCTTTACGCATCTCGATCAAGCCTTTCATGTACTGGACGTCCGCCTTGCGGTCGGCGGCCCGTTTCCAGTCCATTTGGTTGATGCGATCAGGTGATTTGTACGAGTTGTGGTCGCCTTCTTTCGTGCGCATGAATTCTTGACCGGCATGGATGAACGTCGTTCCTTGGCTCGTCAAGAGAATGCTCGACGCGAGACGGTGCATCTTCGTGCGGTCCGCTTCCGACGTTTCTGGGTTCGTGAGTTCGAGCTTGTCCCAGAGCGTGTGGTTGTCGTGCGCTTCGACGTATGTGATCGCTTGCGTCGGTTCTTTCGTGAAGCCTTTGATGTCGGCGCTATAGTCGATTTCGCCGACGATTCCCGTCTTGATGCGGTTCTCAAGGCCGGCTTTACCATTGATGAAGCCGTTGTCCGTGTCGACGAAGACACTGCCTTTCAAGCCGTCGCGGATGTTGTCGTTGAAGTGTGCGACGCCTGGCATCTTATACGCGTTTTTTTGGTTCGCTTTCTTCGCCGGGTCGAGTGGCGTGCTGAGGTCCCACCCTTCGCCGAAGACGAGGATGGAAGGATCCACTTTGTTCAACGCCGAACGGACTTGGTTCATCGTCTTGACGTCATGGATGCCCATGAGGTCGAAACGGAACCCGTCCCAATGGTATTCTTTTGCCCAATAGACGACCGAGTCGACGATGAGCTTCTGCATCATCTTGCGTTCCGACGCGGTGTCGTTGCCGACGCCCGTTCCGTTCGCGAAGTCGCCGCCTTCAGTGTAACGATAGTAGTATCCTGGGACGATCTTGTGCAAGTTCGACGCCTGCGCATCGAACATGTGGTTATAGACGACGTCCATGACGGCGCGCAAGTTGTTGTCATGGAGCCCTTGGATCATTTGTTTCATCTCGCGAATCCGGACTTTGGCGTCATACGGGTTCGTCGAGTATGAGCCTTCCGGCGCGTTATAGTTTTTCGGGTCATAGCCCCAGTTGTACGATGCATCCGGTTTCGTCTCATCGACCGAGGCCGTGTTGTAGTCGTATACCGGAATGAACTGGACGTGCGTGACGCCGAGGTCTTTCATATGGTCGAGGCCTGTCTTCGTCGCTGTCTTCTTGCCGTTGACGAGGAGACGTGTCCCCGGCTCGACGACGCCGAGATATTTGCCTTTGTTCGTGATGCCTGAGTCATACTTGTCTGACGTGACGTCAAAGATTGACAAGTCGCGGACGTGCGTCTCATAGATGATGGCATCTGTCCGTTTCGCCAATTTCGGTTTCATCGAGTTCCAACGTTTCGGCTTCGTCTCGTTCAAGTCGACGACGACCCCTTGGTCCCCGTTCACACCGACCGCCGTCGCGTACGGGTCGACCGCGCGGACGCTGCCTGACGCGTGCTTGACGTTGTACGTGTAGCCAATGCCATCCAAGTCGCCGCGTACTTCAGCGACCCACGTGCCGCGCTCGCCACGCTTCATCGAAATCGTCTTCTTCAAGTCTTTATCTGAAGCAGGACGCGTTTTCGGCATGTTCCATAGTTCGAGCTTGACGTCTTGAGCCGTCGGGGCCCACAGGACGAACTGTGATTTTGAGTTCTTGTACGTCACGCCGAGCTTGCCGTCATAGGCGTACTTCGCATCGAACTCCGGTGAACGGAGGACGTCGCCCGCTTGGAGCACTTTATCTCCGAACGTCGGATGTTTCGCCGTGATGACCGCCGCCAAATCGATATCGGCACTGAAGCGGACCGTGACCGATTTGTCGCCTGATTTCTCAACCGACTCGACCGTCGCACCTTCGACCGTCAATTCGCTCAAGAACGTCTCATCGATGACGCGGTTGAGCGTGAGCTCCGCTTGACGGAACGTGTCCGCTTCGAATGAGACGATTTTCGGTGAGCGATCGATTTCTGGTTCTGAGTAGTAGATTGTCGAATCGCCTTCGACGAGCCAAATCTCTTTCGCTGTGCTGAGCGCGAACCGATCTTCCCCATCTTTTTCGGCCCATTCCCCTTTTTTCGTGACGAGCCCGATGAGTTTCTTCGCGTCCGGGTTCGCGAACTTCACGTTCGCCACGCCACCGTATGCGTCCGTCTCATCGAAGTTGATGCTTTGCCCGTCGCCACCGTCTGGCCATGTCCAAAGACCCCAGTCGGTGTATGTATTGTCGTAACGGAAGTAATGAACTTTCATATCCACGTCCGTTGCTGCCGTCTCCCCGTCCGGGTTCGACGTATAGATCTTCGAGTCGCCTGACTTGATCCACACTTCGGCAACGCCGTCTTTGATCATATCGCTCGTGATAAAGCGGTCGTTCTCAGACCCTTTATCCTTCTCCCAGTTGTCCGTACGGACGATGAGACCGAGCTTTTCTGGTGAATCGACCGGGAATTCGTAGGCCGCCACCTTTCCGAAGTCGTCCTCGCCGTTGAAGGCGAAGGCTTTATTCGGGAAATAATCTGGGTTATTCGCCCAAAGCCATAAGTTCCAATCCGTTTGATTGTCCGGGGCCTCTTGATAGTGAACGACGACGAGCGTCGACTTGCCTTTATCGAGAGCGGACGATGACATCGGAAACATTGAGAACACTAGTGCAAACGTTAGCACAACTGCCCATGCCTGTTTCCATCGCTTGTTGACCATGTGGGTCCCTCCTTGTAGCATTAATTTGGGAAAACGCTTACACAAAAATTGTAAACGTTTCCTTTTCGGAATTCAATGTTTTTCTAGACAAACACCTAACGCCTTCCACTTTGCGCCATCGGTTGGGAAACCCCCTCTATTATCCATTTGAAAAACGATTGCATTATTGGTCGATTGGACTGTATATAGAAGTTAGGGGAGGAATTTTAAAAATATGTCACTTACGAACCTCATTAACAACTTGATCGCCAACGCCAGTCTGTTGCTGGTCGGCCTCTATATCATCTCGCGTCTCACGAAGCTGGGCGTGACGACGAAGCTCCCGCTCCGGCGTCAAGTCACCATCTCCTTCTTACTCGCCGGGCTGTCGATTGTGATCACCCTCCACGGCGTGTTGTGGAACGCGCAAGCCGACTTTCAATACGGGTTTGTCCCCATCATCATGTCGGCGCTCTACTTCGGCCTGCCGGGTGTACGCATCACATATGTCGCGAGCATTCTCGTTTTGCCGTTCATCTTGACCGAGACGCTTTTGTTGATCACGTTTCTCGACTACACGCTCGCCGCATCGGTCGCTGTCGCTTTCCTATGGTTCCGTGAACGAATCAAGCCGGCGCGGGACATCCGAATCGTCAATGCGATCAGCCTCGGATTCATCTCGTTGTTCTCATTGTTAAACGTCAGCAATTATAATCAAATCGAAACGTATGTGATGACGCTCCTCGCCTTCATCACCATCGGGTACTCAGCCGGATTCCTTCTCCATGTCGTCTACGGGGGCATCCATAAAATCCAACGCTCGGAACGGCTCATCTCGAAATATAAAGAAGCGGCCTTCACCGACGCATTGACCGGACTTGGCAATCGCCGCCGCTTCGAGGAAGAGATGAAGCGCGTCGACGAAGAAGTGATCAATGGAACGCAAGACGTCGCCTTGCTCTTCCTCGACATCGATCATTTCAAATCGATTAACGATACGTACGGCCATGATGCCGGTGATGCCATCTTGATCGAATTAGGCAACCGGTTGACGAAAACCGCCCGGACCGATGACATGGTCTGCCGCAACGGCGGCGAAGAATTCTCGGTTTTATTGGCCGACTGCACGTTGTCGCAAGGGTTCGTCATCGGCAAACGCTATTTACGGCAAATCGCCGAAACGCCGTTCTTATTGCCAGACGGATCGTTCATTGACGTCACCGTCTCCATCGGCATCGCCAGCACGTCAGAGTCCAAAATCGCCACGTCGAGCCAGCTGATTAAAAAAGCTGACGTCGGCTTATATGTCGCCAAACGGAGCGGACGCAACCGACTCGGCAAGTGGAATGAAAAGAAAGCGAACTAACCCTTGATGCGTGGCATCAGGGGTTCATGATAGTTTCTTCCATTCTTCTAACGCCTCTAAGGACCAACGATAGCTCAGCTTGAACGTTTCGTCCTTCTCATGCAACACCCGATAATATCCTGTTCCCCGTACTTCTCAGCACACAAAAAACGACGCCCGATTGATTCGGACGTCGTCTGTGTTAATTCCCGTACTTTTTAAAGAGTTGATAGTTCTTGTTTCCGCCTGACAAGTTATAGACATCAGTGAACCCGAGGTTGCGGAGCACGTTTTGGGCCGCGTTCCCCGTTACCCCGCCGTTGCAATAGACGACGGTCGGTTTGGTCTTATCGAGGTCGTTCGATGCCGCACGTAAATCACCGAGCGGGATGTTGACGGCACAGTCAACGCACGCCTTCTCGAACTGCGAGGCTTTGCGTGTATCGATGATTTGCATGTCCTCACCCGCATCAATCCGCTTTTGCAGTTCGGCCGGCGTGATGAGGCGAGCCGCTTTGTCCATACTGTTCGCGAGCACCATGCCCGTGTACATGACCGGGTCTTTCGTCGTCGAGAACGGTGGCGCATAAGCGAGATCGAGATGGAACAAATCATCGACTTTCGCCTTGAACGTAATCGCCGTGACGAACACGTCGATGCGTTTGTCGACACCTTCGAACCCGACGATTTGAACGCCGAGCAATTGGCGTGTCGCCCGGTCACCGATTGCTTTGATCGTCATGTCTTTCCCGCCCATATAGGCCGGCTTATCCGGTTTCGTGTTATGGAGCACTTCGATGTCGTATCCGAGTTCGCGTGCCTCACGTTCCGATAGACCGGTCTGCGCGACCGCTTGGCCGAACACTTTGAAGATGCCCGTCCCGAGGATGCCTCGGTGTTCGAGGTCGCCGCCCGTGATGAGGTCACCGAGAGCGCGCCCCATCTTGTTCGCCGTCGAACCGAGCGGACGCCAAATCGGTTTACCCGTGACGAGCGAGAAGCTTTCGGCGACGTCGCCGGCCGCATAGACGTTCTTCACGTTCGTCTCCATGCGCTCGTTGATGGCGATTGCACCCGTCTCCCCGATCGTCACCCCGATCGACTTGGCGAGTTCTGTGTTCGGACGGACGCCGACCGACAGGATGACGAGGTCCGTGTCAATCGTCTTGCCGCTCTCTGTGACGACGCGTTCGACGTGACCGTCACCGATGAGTTCCGTCACCGTCTCACCGAGCATGAGCTCGATGCCGTTCTTCTCGAGGTGATCTTCGACCCGGCACGCCATGTCTTTGTCGAGCGGCGGCATCACTTGTGGGAAACGCTCGATGATCGTCACATCGATGCCGCGCAATTTGAGCTGCTCGGCCATCTCGAGGCCGATGAAGCCGGCGCCGATGATCGTCGCGTGCTTCGGATTCGTTGCGTCGACGAAGTTGCGTGTCGCTTCCGCGTTCTGGATGTTACGGATCGGGAACACGTTGTCCGAGTCGACACCCGGGATCGGCGGGATGATGCTCGAGGCGCCTGTCGCGAGGACAAGGCGGTCATAGCTGTCCGTGAACGATTCGCCTGTCTCGAGGTTCTCGACCGTGATCGTCTGTGCGTCGGCATCGATTGCCGTCACGTTATGTCGTGTCATGACGTCAAGTTGATAACGTTTTTTGAAGAACGCCGCGTCACGAGGCGTCAAATCGTCGCGTGACTCGACTTCGCCGCCGACGTAATACGGGATGCCGCAACCTGAGTACGAGATATCGTAATCGCGATCGTAAATCGTAATCTGTGCGTCTTCATTGTTACGACGTGCTTTTGCCGCGACCGACGTACCGGCGGCGACTGAACCGATGATGACCAATTTCATAAAAAACACTCCTTAGTAAAGTATTAGGCTGATATATAGTCCGAGCAACGTGATGGCGAGCGTCGGGATCGTCAAGATGATGCCGACTTTAAAGTATTGACCCCAACCGATTTTAAGCCCTTTCGTACGGAGCACATGGAGCCAAAGCAACGTTGCGAGTGACCCGATTGGTGTAATCTTCGGACCAAGGTCGGACCCGATGACGTTCGCATAGATGAGCGCTTCCCGAATCTGACCGGTCGTATTCGTCAAATCGATGGCGAGCGCGTCAATCATGACGGTCGGCATATTGTTCATGACCGATGACAAGATGGCGGCCAAGAAGCCCATCCCGAACGTGGCGCTGAAGGCGTTCACGGCGAACCAGTCGATGAAGTTGGCGAGCACTTGCGTCAGTCCCGCGTTTTGCAGACCGTAGACGACGATGTACATCCCGAGCGAGAAGAAGACGATCGCCCAAGGCGCACCGCGTAGGACGGACCGGGTCGGCACGGCCGGTGAACGGTTCGCCATGATGAGGAAGAACAACGAGATGACGCCTGCGACGAGCGAGACCGGGATGCCGATGATGTCACTCGTGAAGTATCCGATGACGAGAAGTGCGAGCACGACCCACGACAAACGGAACATTTTATGGTCTTTGATGACCGAGGCCGGCTCGACGAGTTTCGATAAATCGTATTGCTTCGGAATGTCTTTTTTGAAATACAAATACAAGACGAGCAAACTTCCGGCTACTGCGAATACGTTGACGAACACCATCCGCGCCGCATATTCGGCGAAACCGATGCCGAAGAAGTCGGCCGAGACGATGTTGACGAGGTTCGAGACGACGAACGGCAGACTCGCTGTATCGGCGATGAACCCGGACGCCATGACGTATGCCAACACGACCGCGTCCGGCAGCTTGAGCGCTCGCACCATGGCGAGCACGATTGGTGTCAAGATGAGCGCCGCTCCGTCGTTGGCGAACAACGCCGCGACGAGCGCACCGAGCAACGTGATATAGACGAACAGCTTCACGCCGCCGCCTTTGGCGATGCGGGCCATATGTAAGGCAGCCCATTCAAAAAATCCGATCTCGTCCAAGATGAGCGAGATGATGATGATGGCGATAAATGTGAACGTCGCGTTCCAAATGATGCCCCACACGGTACCGACGTCGTCCAAATTGACGACCCCGGTGAGTAAGGCGATGACCGCCATCCCCATCGCCGAGTAACCGATGCCGAGGCCTTTCGGTTGCTTGATGATGAGGAAGAGCGTCACCAAAAAAATCAAACTAGCAATCCACTGCACAATGAGTTCCTCCAATAATTCTCTATTTGTTTAGCACGTCTGTTGTAAGCCGCGAAGCACGAGGCTGACGCCGTCTCCTGTCGACTCGACGTCGAGCGTAACGTTCTCCGCCATCGCTTCGGCATCTTTCGCGACGGCGAACGTGAGTCCGTCAAAATCTTTCACATCATCTGTCGTTTCCGGAGCCGCGACGACGAGACCGAGTGTCGGGCCACAGCACCCGGCTTCCGTACAGATGCGAACCGATCTTATTTCCTCTTCAATCAGTGCATCTTTCATAAAATCGATCGCTTCATTCGTGACGTTCATGTAACTTCCTCCTTGAGTAGTTGTGACAGTGCCGGATAACCGACCGGCAGCTGTTCTTGCCAGGCGAGTAACGTCGGGCGCGGATAGGCGTTCACACGCTCGAGCCAAGGCGCCTCGCTCGCGACTTTCGCCGTAAACAGCTTGCTCGTCACGTCGAGCGGTGTGAACGATTGGTTGACGACCCAGGCGAACGGTTGAATCTCAGCCCGTTCTAAGTCAGCGACGAGCCGCTCGGCTTCATACACTGGGGTCGCTTCAGGAAGCGTCGTGATGACGACGTGTGTCTGTTTCGGGTCGCGCAGTTTCGGTAACAGCTCGCGGACCGCTTTCGGGACGACCCCGGTCGACCGTTCGAGTTCGCGGTGATAGCTTTCGGTCGCATCCAAGAGGAGAAGCGTGTGACCCGTCGGCGCCGTATCGATGACGACGAAGCGGTCTTTCGCTTTCGCCACTTGATCGGCGAAGGCGCGGAAGACGGCGATCTCTTCGGTGCACGGCGAACGCAAGTCCTCTTCGAGCATCATGCGCTGCTCGTCGTTCATTTCCCCCGCTTCCCGGAACACATCCATCCGGTACTTCTCAATCTCAATTTTAGGGTCGATCGCATCGACGGTGAACGTATCCGGGACGTCCAACCCGATCGTAAAGGCGACATGCGCGGCCGGGTCCGTCGTCGTCAAATGGACGGCGTGCCCCCGCTCACTGAGCGCGACGGCGACGAGCGAGGCGAGCGTCGTCTTGCCGACCCCGCCTTTCCCCATCGTCATGATGACGTTTGGTCCGTCCATCTCGATTTCGTCGACGAGACGATCGATGGATCCGTAACGGTTCGTGTCATAACGTGTGTCCGGGACGGCGACCGTCTCTCCGTTCACAAAACGGCGGAGCGCCGGGACACCGACGAGGTTCTCATAGGCATATGACAACGTGAACGTCTCGAGGTCGGCGACGCCGTCTGGAAGTTCGCGGAGCGCTTGTTGTTGACGCTCGATGAACCGTTTCGTATAGCGATCCGTCCCTTCTTCGACTGCGACGATGCCGTTGATGACGAGTTGCATCCGTTCGATCCCGATCGCGTGAAGTTCGGTCGCGGCTCGCGCCGCCTCGACGAGCGTCGACGTCTCCGGACGGGCGACGAGCAACAGTGTCGTTTCCTCGCCATCGGTGAGCGTCTCGACGGCCCGTTTGTATTGCAGTTGCTTATCGGCTAGGCCGGCGAGCGGACCGAGGCACGACGCACCGGTCGTGTTCGTCTCTAAAAATTCGTCCCACGCACTCGGCAACGTCAACAACCGCAGCGTGTGACCGGTCGGCGCCGTGTCAAAGATGACGTGATCGTACGTCTCACGTGCCGACTCGGACGTCAACAGCTCGGTGAACTGGTCGAACGCCGCAATCTCGACCGTACAGGCGCCGGACAGTTGCTCTTCCATCGACTGGATGGCCACGTCCGGCAACACGCCGCGATATGGTCCGACCATGCGTTCCATGTATTGTTGCGCCGCCTCTTCCGGGTCGAAGTTCGCGATGGCGAGACCTGTATCCGGGACGCGACGCGGTGTCTCGTCAAGTTCCATCTCGAACACGTCTTGTAGGTTGCTCGCCGGATCGGTCGAGACGAGCAAGACACGTTTTCCGCGGTCAGCGAGCGTCAAGGCGAGGCTCGACGCCGTCGATGTTTTGCCGACACCGCCTTTCCCGGTCAAAAATACGTAACGGGTCGGCTCGATTGTCGTGAAGTCAAAGCGATTCATGATGACGCGCCTCCTTATTTTTTGAGCGTGATGCGCACTTTCGGTTTCGCGCCGTCTTGTGTGGCGAACGACTCGACCGGGAGTTCTGTCAATCGGGCGATCTCTTCGTTCGTCATATAGGCGCCCCGTTTGACGATGTCCCCATCAACGACCGTGAGCGGAAGCGTCTCGAGGCCGTTCGCGATTTCAGCTTGGACGTGGGCGTTCTCGACGAACCGATTCGGCTCGGAGGCGAGGTTATAACGGGCCACATCAAAGCCGCGTTGTTTCAATACGTAATGGATGGTCGCGATCCGCGTCAGTTCGGGATCGATCGACGGACCGCATAGTCCGGTCGAACAGCACATGGCTGGTTCGAACACTTCAAGTTTCATCGTTGACTCCTCCTTAAATCGCACACTCGGCGTCACAGTCACAACTCGCATCGACCGTCTCGATGTTGTCGAGCAGCTCGACGACGATCGCATAGAACGGGCTCGTCTCATTCAACCGATAGTGAATCCACTGCTTGTCGCGGCGTTCCAACAACAGTCCCGCTTGGCGCATCATCTTCAAATGACGGCTGATGGCCGGCTGCGAGATGTCGAAACAGTCGACAAAACTGCAGGCACACTGCTCCCCTGCCTGCATTTGCTTGAGCATCGTCAAGCGGGTCGGGTCGGCGAGCACTTTGAGCACTTTACTTAAATCATCTACCGTATGCATCGTCATTCTCCTTCTCTGTATAACAAATCCGTTATATAACCTTTACGTTATGAAATTACCATAGTTTTTCATTCGCGGCAATTGTCTTTTCAGAAAAAATCCGGTATGATGAAACACGTTGTGAAACCATGTGTCGGTCGAACGACTTCTTTCATATAATGCGGCGTTTGATCTTCGTGAGACTCGGAGATCAAAGTCAAAAATATATAGAGAGGTGTGTTCTTTTGGAAAAATTGAATACGATCAAACAAGATTGGCTCGGCAACGTCCGGGCAGACGTCCTTGCGGGGATTGTCGTCGCGCTCGCACTCATTCCTGAGGCAATCGCGTTCTCACTCATCGCGGGAGTCAACCCGATGGTCGGATTATACGCGTCATTCATCATCGCCATGGTCATCTCGATCGCGGGTGGTCGTCCGGCCATGATTTCGGCCGCGACCGGTGCGATGGCCCTCGTCATCGTCTCGCTCGTCGCGGATCACGGTCTCGAGTACTTGCTCGCGGCCGGTATTTTGACGGGAATCATTCAAATCGCGCTCGGCTATTTCGGCATCGCCCGGT
This sequence comes from Exiguobacterium sp. s7, assembly GCF_018618195.1. Classification (NCBI taxonomy): domain Bacteria; kingdom Bacillati; phylum Bacillota; class Bacilli; order Caryophanales; genus Exiguobacterium; species Exiguobacterium sp. s7. The sequence goes on from NZ_JACSLO010000006.1 coordinate 112,353, forward strand.
TGATGAAATTCATCCCGCGCGCCGTCATGGTCGGCTTCGTCAATGCGCTCGCGATTTTGATTTTCCAAGCGCAATTGTCGAACTTTGAAGGCGAGAGCTGGATCATCTGGGCGCTCGTTGCCGCGTCACTCGCGATTATCTTCTTATTCCCGCGTGTCACGAAAATGATCCCGGCCCCGCTCGTCGCCATTGTCGTCATGACGGTGCTCGCCATCACGCTCGGTCTCGATACGAAAAACATCGGTGATATGGGAACGATCTCAGCAACGCTACCGGAATTTTTATTCCCGAACGTCCCGTTGACGTTTGACACGTTGATGATCATCCTTCCTTACTCGATCTCCCTCGCCTTCGTCGGATTGATCGAATCGCTGTTGACGGCACAAATCGTCGATGACATGACAGGTACGGACTCGAACAAAAATCGTGAGTCGCGCGGTCAAGGGATCGCCAACATCATCGCTGGTTTCTTCGGCGGGATGCCAGGTTGTGCGATGATTGGCCAATCGGTCATCAACGTATCGTCTGGTGCTCGCGGCCGACTGTCGACGTTCGTCGCCGGACTCGCGTTGTTCCTGATGATTATGACGATGAGTGATGTATTGATGCTCATCCCGGTCGGCGCTCTCGTTGGTGTCATGTTCTTCGTCTCGTATGCGACGTTTGACTGGGGCTCGCTCAAAGCGATGCGTACCGCTCAAAAATCGGATACGGTCGTCATGCTCGTGACGGTGCTCGTCACGGTTGTCACCCACGACTTGTCACTCGGTGTATTCGCCGGGATTTTGACGGCAGCGATCCTCTTCGCCGCAAAAATCTCGAAAGTCGAACTCGATCGCAGTGTAGACGCCGATCGTGCCCGTTACATCGTGAACGGTCAGCTCTTCTTCGCTTCGACGTCTGAGTTCGTCAATCAGTTCGATGTGACCGAAGACGCCGAAGCCGGTGTCAAACACGTCACGATCGACTTCTCGAACACCCATCTTTGGGACGACTCGGCCATCGGTGCCATCGATAAAGTCGTCTTCAAGTATCGCGAAGTCGGGATCGAGCCGGAACTATTGAACTTGAACAAAGATTCAGAGAAACTGCTCAATACGCTCGCGCTTCACTTGAAACAACAAGAAGCAAACGCCGGCCATTGATTTGGTCTCTACGGGAGTGGACATTCGCGTTCACTCCCATTTTTTTATCCATGGCTCTACAAAATCGCATATACTAAAAGTAGATTGTGTGAAAGAGGAGGACGTTTTTATGGGAAAGGTATTTTTAGCGGCAGACGGGTCTGCCCACTCGAAGCGGGCGCTTGAGAAAGCGATCCAGCTCGCCAAGGCATCAGACGCATCGATTGACATCGTCCATGTCGTCAGCGCCAAAGAATCGAAAGAAGCCGCGCTCAACTCGACGGGAAAACTCGATCTCGAAGCGAAGCGAAAATTGATGTTACAACCGCTCTTCGATCAAATCGTTGCAGCCGGGCTCGAATATGAATATATCGAACTTCGCGGCGAACCGGACGTCGAGCTCGTCAAATACGCGAACCATCAGCCGTACGAGTACGTCGTCGTCGGTTCACGCGGACTGAACACGTTCCAAGAGTTCGTGCTTGGCAGCGTCAGCCATAAGCTTGCCAAACGCGCTCTCGCCCCGGTCATCATCGTCAAATGATGGTCACCCTTTCTTTGCGGAGAAAGGGCTTTTTTTCTGTTCCATACAGGAAATAAGTACTAGGTGTGGAATGGGATAGTGAACTCAATTTATGAAGGAGGAACATACTTGGACATTGCCAATGACTCAAATTTATTGCTCATCCTCTTGCCGCTGCTCGTATTGCAACTCATCTTGCTCGTCGTCGCCTTGATCGATTTACTGAAGCGACAAGAAACGAACGGACCGAAATGGGTGTGGCTTCTCGTCATCCTGTTCATCAACATCCTCGGCCCGATCGTCTACTTCTTATGGGGACGGACGAAGCGATGAACGTCACCAAACTGACGAAACGATTCGGCACGTTCACCGCGCTCGACGACGTCAGCTTCTCGCTCCGACCGGGTTGCACGTCGCTCCTCGGTGAGAACGGGGCCGGAAAGACGACATTGCTCAACATGATCGCCCGCGTGACGACACCGACGTCGGGTCAAATCGTCGGCCACGACGCCATTCGCATCGGTTATTTGCCGCAGCGGCCAGCGCTCTATCCATCGCTCACCCCGGTCGAGACGATCCGTTATGCGGCCGAGTTGACCGGGGTAACGGGTGTCGACCCGGTCCATCTGCTGAAACGGGTCGGACTCGAGCCCGTCGATCGGCCAGCAGCCCACTTGTCCGGCGGGATGCGGCAACGGCTCGGCATCGCCCAGGCACTCGTACATGACCCGGAGTTGTTACTGCTCGATGAGCCGGTGTCGGCGCTCGACCCGCGCGGCCGTCGGGAAGTACTCGACTTATTGAGCGACTTGAAGCAGGAGCGGATGATTCTCTATTCGACGCACGTGCTCCCTGACGCCGAGGAAGCGAGTGACTGGGTGCTCCTGCTCCGGCAAGGGCGCCTGCTCATGGAAGGGACGGTGACCGATTTGCTCGGTTCGAAGTCCTCGATCCAAGTCCGTCTGTTCAACGACGTCTTGACGGAAGAGGAATGGCGGACGCTCCCCGGTGTCAGTCACGTCACCCGCTCCGGGACGACATGGGAACTGGAGACGGACGCGAAAGACGTGACGGAACGAGCGATGCTGCAGCTGCTGCTGGAGCGCGGTCTAAGACTCCAATCGCTCCATGTCGGGCATCCATCGCTCGAGTCACTCTTTTTGGAGGTGAACGCCTGATGAAACTGGCCATCTTCAAACAAGAGTGGAAAGAGTCATGGCGCAATAAACGGATGATTTGGGTACCGATCGCCTTGATGTTGCTTGCGGCGATGCAACCGCTCACGCTCTATTTCCTCCCGGACATCTTGGCCTCGGGCGGCAACTTGCCGGACGGTGCGGTCATCGAGATCCCGACCCCGTCACCGGAAGAAGTGCTCATGTCGGCGAGCGAACAGTTGCGGCAAATCGGACTGCTCGTCGTCCTCTTGTCCGCCATGCATACGTTCAGCCACGAACGGTCGCTCGGAACGCTCGCCTGGCTCAAATCACTGAAAATCCCAGCCACGCGAATCGTCCTCAGCAAATGGGGACATTACTCGCTACTCGCCGTCGTCGCGATCGGACTTGCCCAACTGAGTGCCGCCTACTACACGATCGTCTTGTTCGATTCGTTCGATGTCACCGACTTCTTGCTCGCGACCGGACTGCTCATGCTCCATTTCGTCGTCCAGCTGTCGATTTTCTTCATGCTTGCGGCGTTGCTCGAGAGCGGACTCGTCGCCCTCGTCATCACGCTCGGTCTCCACTTCATCATGTCGCTCCTCCTCGGCTGGCTCGAATGGGATTGGATGCCATGGCGGCTCGGCTCGTTATCGGCCGAAGTGCTCATGGGCGAGAGCTTACTCGTTTGGCCGATTGTCAGCGGCATCTTATTAATCGCCGCCACGTTGTTCATCGCCTCGAGACGGCTCTTATTCATCAGCCGTTCATCTTGAGTTGCAAGCATCATGTGAAAGCCATCGGAAAATTCCGATGGCTTTTTAGGTACAATGAATCAAATTAAGAAATATAATTTCCTATTTATGTTACATATCATTGAATTAAAAATACAAAATGGTACACTTTCGAGTAAGTAGTGAAGCGCTTACATTTTAGAGGAGGAACTGTTATGAAGAAATGGATTGGCGGTCTCGCCGCCCTCACGCTCGTCACGTCATCAGTCGTATTGCTCGATGCCGATGCCAAGTCTGTCCCGAAAAAGCCGAAAGTCGAGCTCGGGGTCGACCGGTTGATGGACAATCCTGAAATCTTGGCGGGTAAACGAGTCGGACTGATCACGAATCCGACCGGGGTCGATGCCAACATGACGAGCATCGTCGACTTGTTCCACAACTCCGATGATTTCGAACTGACGGCACTGTACGGACCGGAGCACGGCGTCCGCGGTGATGCACAAGCCGGATCGACGATCAGCTCATACATCGATGAAGTGACGGGGCTTCCGGTGTATAGCCTGTACGGCGCGACGAAGAAACCGACGGCCGAGATGCTCAAAGACGTCGATGTGCTCGTCTTTGACATTCAAGACGTCGGCACCCGCTTCTACACGTACATCTACACGATGGCGTATGCGATGGAAGCCGCGGCCGAGAATGACATCCCGTTCGTCGTCCTTGACCGGCCGAACCCGCAAGGCGGGCTCCGCGTCGAAGGACCGGTGCTCGACCCGGCCTATTCGAGCTTCATCGGCCTCTATCCGATTCCACTCAAGCACGGCATGACCGTCGGTGAGCTGGCACGCTTGTTCAACAAAGAATATCAGCTTCAGGCCGACCTCGAAGTCGTCAAGATGAAGGGCTGGAAGCGCTCGATGCTATATGAAGATACGGGACTTCCGTTCGTCATGCCGTCCCCGAATATGCCGACGACGGATACGGTCAACGTCTATCCGGCGACCGGTTTGTTCGAAGGGACGAACTTGTCGGAAGGACGCGGCACGACGAAGCCGTTCCAGTTGATTGGTGCCCCTTACGTGAAGGCGCATGACTACGCCAAGACGTTGAACGAACTCGAGCTTCCGGGCGTTACGTTCCGCGCTGCCTCGTTCACGCCGACGTTCTCGAAGAACGCGGGCAAACTGTCGCACGGCGTCGAAGTGTATGTCACCGAGCCATCGAAGTTTGAAGCGGTCAAGACCGGCATCGCCATGGTCAAGACGGCGCACGACCTGTATCCGGACGACTTCGAGTTCCTCGCCAACGACTTCATCACGAAACTGACTGGGAACGCCTACGTGAAAGACATGATCCTCGCCGGTGAGTCGCTCGAGGCGATCATGGACAAAGTCGACGCCGAGCGCGATGCGTTCTTGCCGATTCGGAAAGAGTATTTGCTGTACAAATGACAACTAGGCAGGCTCAACGGAGTCTGCCTCTTTTTGTAATCAAATGGTAATACCCATCATCGCCCTATTCAATATATTATATGGTTATATTATCGAAAAAGGAGCTTCCCATTTTGAAAAAACCTGCCTCAGTCTTGCTCGCTGCCGCCTTGGCGACTGCGTTCACATTTACCCCGCCGACACCGCTCACCGTCAATCCGACGACGGTCGAGGCGTCTTATCGTGAGACGGCCGTCAATACGAAAGGTTCCGTCACGGGAATCAGTCAAATCAACGTCCGGAAAACACCATCAAGCTCAGCGACAAGTTTAGGTAAACTTGATCGGAACGGCACGATGATGGTCCGGACGTCGTTCACGACGAACGGGGCCCGATGGTACAAGATCCAATGGGGCACAGGTTACGCATACGTTCCGGCCGCATACGTCAAGCTATCGACAGCCGAAGTCGCGTTCACGAAGACAACGTACGTCGCCCCGTCGAGCGTCTACTTGAAGTCGCGTCCGCTCACGACCTCGCCGAACGTCGTGTTCCTCCGCCAAGGGATGAAGCTCGAGACGATCTCGTATCGGTACACGGGCACGACGCGCTGGTATAAAGTACGCGTCGGGACGAAGACGGGTTATATCTTAGCGAAGCACATCACGTTTAGAGCACCGGCGAGCGGGGTCTTGGCCGAGACGAATGAAGAGCGCCAGGCGGCCGGTTTGTCAGCGCTCTCCGCGTCGAGCGAGGCGAACCGCGTCGCCCAAGTCCGGGCCGACGAGATGGCACGGACGGGACAGTTCTCGCACCAGCTCCGTGAGAACGGAAGCCCAGGGAATACGCTCGACGCCTACAACGTCAGCTATCGCAGTTGGGGTGAGAACATCTACATGGGATCGAGCGACCCCACGCAAGCCGTCAGTGCCTGGATGAACTCGACAGGTCATCGCGCCAACATCTTGAACGGAAACTTCACCCACCTCGGTGTCGGCGCCGCCAAGAACGCACAAGGGTCGACGATTCACGTCCAAGTCTTTTTGACGAAATGAAAAACCGGGAAGTCGCATTGATCGCGATTTCCCGGTTTTTTTAGCGGCGTTCGTCTTTCAGGCTTTCAAGGTTTTGTTGGGCCTGGCCCGTCTTCTCTTTGGCCGTCCCTTTCACCTGGTCTTTTTGTCCTTCACGTTTGAGCGATTGATTGTCCGACGCTTTGCCGACCGCTTCTTTCGCTTTGCCTGCCGCCTTATCGATTAAGCCATCGACTTTTTTGTTAAGTCCGTCTTTCATGTGAATCTCCTCCTCGTGATATCATGTCTAATTCATGTACCACTGTGAGAAAAACTCAAACATAATGCTCTTTGACGAGCACCCGGAAACGCGGTCGAACGGTCAGCTCGATCGTCGTCACCGTGCGGTTCCGATCCTCGTTCATGACGATCAACAGCTCGCCGTGGTCGCGCCGATCCTCAAGCACCTCGACTTTCCCGACCGTGCGGAGGAGCTGATAATAGAGCAACTCCCCCGTCGCGTCTTTCACGTTCACCTCGAACTCGTGATAACTTGGTGAGATTTTGAAGTAGAACGACTCTGCCCCGTTCGAGAAACGGAACACCGACTCGTCGTAATAAAACGGGAGTGTCGTGTCCATCCGTTTCGGCTCGACCGTACAAAACAACGCCCACGCCATCTCGTCCGGAAACTTCTCACTCGACTCTTCTTTATTGAACTGCCACTTTTTCATCGCGATCCCTCACTTCGACTTCCATTAATTGTCTGAATAATTCAACTATTATATTTCATTCGGCAACGGGTTCGGAAGTTCCTGCAAACGGGAACAAAACCTTGTACGCTATTTCACGTTCTGGAGTTGAAAGGAGTTGCGTCCACGTGTCCATCATCGCCCTCGATCACGTCACAAAACGGTTCGGTGAGACGATTGCCTTGAACGACTTTTCACTTCACGTCGAGGCCGGCGAACTGTTCGGCCTGCTCGGACCGAACGGGGCCGGCAAGACGACCGCCATCTCGGTCATGCTCAACCTATATCCGGCCGACAGCGGTTCAATCAAAATCTTCGATCACGCGATGCCGAAGGACGAACTGACGATCAAACGGCGCGTCGGCATCGTGCCGCAGCACGTCTCCGTGTACGATCAGCTGACCGTCTTTGAAAACATCCAATTTTTCGCTGAGCTATATGGCTTCAAGCCGTCTGAAGCGAAACAAAAGACCGAGGCTGCCCTCGACTTCGTCGAATTGACCGCGCACCAAAAGAAACGTCCGCCGGAACTGTCCGGGGGGCTCCTTCGTCGTCTCAACATCGCCTGCGGCATCGTGCACGAGCCCGAACTCATCTTCATGGATGAACCGACCGTCGCCATCGATCCACAGTCGCGCAACACCATCCTCGAGAACATCCGCGAGTTGAATCGACGCGGGGCGACGATCATCTATACGTCCCACTATATGGAAGAAGTCGAGATGCTCTGCGACCGCGTCGCCATCGTCGATGAAGGGCGGATTATCGCCGAAGGGACGCAAGACGAACTGAAAGACCAAGTCATGACGCTCGAGACGGCCCGCATCAAAGTCGACGCTCTCACCCCTGGCCTCCTCGAACGTCTCGAATCGCTCGAGCGAGTGAAGAAAGTCGATTACGAGGAACCGTTCCTCGAAGTGTCACTCGAGAAAGACACACCGCTCGCCCCGCTCCTTGACGTGCTCCATGACGAACGGGTCCGTTTCACCTCGATCACCGTCGACCGTCCGTCCTTGAATACCGTCTTTCTGGCCCTGACCGGCAAGACACTTAGGGAGTGAGTCCGATGAAACTATGGACGTTCATCAAATACGATGTCAAACAGCAACTGCGTGATCGCTCGACCATCTTTTGGATGCTCATCTTCCCAATCATTCTCATCTTCGGGCTCGGCACGATGCTGTCGGCCATCTTCAACAGCAACTTCTCGCTCCCGGTCACAGACGTCGCCTACGTCGAACAGTCGACCGACGACTATCGAGTACCGCTCGAGACGTTCCTCGCCGACGATGACATAAAAGAGTTTATCCGTCTCGTCCCGTATGACAGTCTGGCCGCGGCCGAGACCGGCGTGAACGACGGTGATGCCGACGTCATTCTCCACTTGGACGGTCCTGACGTGCGCTTACTGTACGAGGAACCGTCGACGATCGAGTTCGATGTGCTCGAGGCCGTGCTCCGGCAATATACGGACGTCGCCAATCAGCAAATCACACTCGCTGAGGCGGGCGTCTCCGCCCCGTTTACGCCTGAGTCGTTCATCGACAGCGAGAGCGTCGACTTGTCGGGCCGGAACCCGACGTCACTCGAATATTTCACCGTCACGATTTCCATCATGACAGCGCTGTTCGGTGCCTTCTACATCACGGGCATGCTCAGTGAGGAGCAACCGATGACGGGGAGCTATCTTCGGATCCAAGCCGCTCCCGTCAAACGAATCGAGTATCGCCTGGCCCGCAGTTTGAGCCGTTACACGCTCATCTTTTTGCAACTTGTGCTCGTGTTTTGGTTCAGTCACTTCGTCTATCGCAGCTTCTCGCTCGACTACGTTCACTTCAGTCTATTGTTCATCTCTTGGCTCGCCCTCGCTTTATACGGTACCGCGTTCGGTTTCTTCATCTCAAGCTTACCCCGTCTCTCGCGCGCGACGAAAGACGCGATCGTCAACGGGTTCGTCGCTATCATCATGATACTCTCTGGCGGCTATGTCCCTGGTTTCGACCAAGTGACGCTGAGCGTCGTGCCGTGGGCTAAGTACGTCTTCATGCCGATCTTCATGCGGGAAGGGATGCTTCAGGTGCTCTTGCGCGGTGGAGACACGTCCGTGTTTTGGCAAAGTCTCGGTTGGCTCGCCATCCATCTATTCGTCTTTGCCGGGATCAGCCTGCTGCTATGGAAAGGGGTGAACCGCCGTGGTGCTATTTAGACATGTCGCCAAGCGTATGCTTCGGAAAAAAGGGCTATGGGTGTTCACGTTCGTCTCCGTGTTCGGGTTCGCCCTCATCCTGTCGTTCCTCAGTTCGACGTCCGCCTTGAACGCCTCGATTGGCATTCTCGACCGCGACGGCGGAACACTCGCCGGTCGCGTGATTGAAGAAGCGGGACGGTTCGGAGAGGTGACACCGCTTGAGACGGATGAGACCGACGAGGCGTTGCTACAAGGACAAGATATCGTCTTAGTGATTCCGGACGGATTCAGCGAGGCGCTCTTGGATGGCGAGACGCCGCGATTGTCGTTCAGTGCGACCGAAGGGAGTGATGCCGCATTGATTGAACAAGCGCTCAATTCACACTTGTCCCGTGAGCGACAACTATTGATCGCAAGTGAGTTTGACGAGGAACGGTTCACCGAGCTCGCCGAACGTGAGACGGAAAACGGCTATACCCTCTCGAGTGAGCCGTTCCAACAGAGCGTGGCGACGACGGCGCGGACGCAGGCGTTCCTCGGCCTCTTGTCGTTCGTCATGATGTCGGCGTTCCTTCAGTTCATCCCGCTGTTCGTCGCCGACGACCGGGACGAGAAGATTTATTCGCGCTTATTTGCGGCCCCGGTCACGCCCCGGCGTTACATCGGTTCGCTGTTCGTGTCGTTTTGCGCGGTCGGGCTGCTCTACGTGCTCATGTTGCTCGCCTTCAGCGCTGTCCTCTATCGACAGGACATACTCGCGCACCTACCTGTCCTCACGCTGTTGTTTATCGTCTATTTATTCGTCTGTCTCGCCATCGGATCGCTCATCGCCATCCTGGCGACGAACCGGGAGAAAGCGAACATTTGGCAGACGTCCGTCACGATGGCCGCTGCCATCACCGGCGGCGCCTTCATCAGTCTGACGTGGCTGCCTGATACGCTCCAGGTCGTCGGACGCTTCTTGCCGACGTACTGGTTCAATTACGGGGTCGCCCAAATGTACGAGGACAATTTCCCACTCCAATCTGTCCTCATCATGCTCGGGATGGCGCTCGTCATCTTCCTCCTCAGCGCCTGGACGTTGAAGAAACGGCCGCTCACATGAAAAAGGAGAGCCGCGACGGCTCTCCTTTTTATAATGCTTCAATCACCTCTGCAACGTCGGCACGACTTTCTTGAAGAACACCTCGACGAGTTCGGGGTCGAACTGTCGGCCTGCTTCTTCTGCGATGACCGCGAGCGCTTCGTCGAGCGTCTTCGCTTTCCGGTATGGGCGTCCCGTCATCATGACGTCGAACGTGTCCGCAATCGAGATGATGCGTGACGCGAGCGGGATCTGCTCGCCGCTGATGCCTTTCGGATAACCGTTCCCGTCCCATCGTTCATGGTGGGCGAGTACAATTTCGGACAGCGGCCCATACTCCGGCACCGTACTCAAGATGTTATAGCTCACTTCGGGATGACGTTTGATTTCACGCCATTCGGACTCCGTCAACGTTCCTTCCTTATCTAAAATCTCATTGCTGATTGCAACCTTGCCGATATCATGCAGTGTCGCCGCCGTGACGAGTTCGTTCACATCAGCACTCGTGAACCCCATCGCCTGTCCGAGTTGCCGCGACAGCTCGGCGACGCGTTGCGAATGTGCTTCTTCGCGCGGGATTTTCTCGTAGAGCGTTCGCATGATGAGCTGAATCGAATGATGGCGTCGGCTTTGTTTCTCCGACACTTTATGGTGATACATCCGGTCCTCGGCCAAATTGAACACTTCCGCGATGGAGAGCGCGTCATCTTCCTTTACCGCTTCGCCGAACGATGCCGAAATCGGCAGCCCTTCGATCGATTTGGCGAGGAACAGTTGGCTCAGGCGATCGGACAAGCGGTTCGCCTCTTCAAGTGACGTATTCGGCATGATGATGACAAACTCATCCCCACCGATTCGAGCGACCGTATCCTTCCCTCGAATCTCACGTTTGAGCGTCATCGTCGCCTCAATCAACAAGCGATCCCCGACGAGATGACCGAACGCGTCGTTCGTCAGCTTCAACCCGTTGACGTCGACGACGATTAAGGCGAGCGGATAATAGTCCGGCTCATCGTACGTGATGAGCGCCTCATCGAAGTAACGGCGATTCTTCACCCCGGTCAATTGGTCGTGATAACTCAAATACTCGATTTCCATCTCATATTTCTTCTTCTCGGTCACGTCACCGATATAGCCGTGCCAAAGGACGTGCCCTTCATCGAGCTTCTCTGGACGCGACGATCCCAAGATCCACGTCGTCCGACCGTCGGGCGTCAGGACGCGAAACTCCGCATCCCAAATCGTCAAGTTCTCGTACGACGTCTCGATGCTTGCCATCACGTTCGGATAATCTTCGGGATGGATTTTTGAGAATACGAGACCCGGGTCTTGTTTCATCTCCTCGAACGTAATACCGGTCAGCACCTCGAACCCCCGGCTAAAGAATGGGAAGTGGAAGCTGCCGTCCGGGCGCCGCTCGAACTGATAGATGGCACCGGGCACTTGATCGGACAGCTTCGTGAGCAATCGGTCCCGCTCGGCGAGTTCTTCCTCGAGCTGGACGCGTTCCGTCACGTCTTTGGCGACTGCGTAAATATAGTTGCCTTGGACTTTTGAATGCCACTCGATTGATCGATAGTCTCCATCGATCGTCCGGTATCGGTTGACGAAACGAAAGATGTCCTTCCCTTCTTCGAGCAAGGCGAACGCTTCATTCGTCTTCTCGACGTCATCGGGATGAATCAGGCTCGTGAAGTCCATGTTCTCGAGTTCTTCGAGCGGAAACCCGAGCACACGCTCCCACGCCACGTTCAAATGGAAAATCTCATGATTGGTCAGGGACATGATGCACTCCAAGTCGACGGTCGCGAACCCTTCGAACATCGACTCCTTCGCATCCCCGATTTGCCGGTCCGCTTTCGTCATCTGTTCGAGGATGTGCACGATATACAATTCGACGAGCCCAAGGCGGCTCGCCTCTTTATTTCCTTGCATGACAATCGTCAAATCCCCGTAAAAGACACCGTCCTTCTCGATTTTAAACAAGACGACTTGGCCAAGGTTAAAAATCCGTAAAATATTTTTGATCAGTCGTTTCGGCAACACCCCGTCGACGAGCGGTAAAATGTCGTCGAACACGATTGGGCTCGGTGCCTCGAGTAACTTGGACCGTTTCGGGCTCATCGGCCATTTGCGTCCGACCGGATGGAAGCCTAGCACATCGAGGCTGCGCTCGAGCAGTTCATCAATGCCCGAGAGCGCCACGGTCGAGTACGTCTGTCCATCATCGTCGACTAAATTGAGCGTCACGGCCTTGGCACCGGTGAACCCTCGAATCTGGTCGAGGAAATGTTGGTTCATCAACAATTCTCGTCCGGTCGTCACGAAGCGGTGCGACACGTTGACGAGTTGTTTCAGCGCATTGTTCTCTTGGACGTGCGGTGTGATGTCGTGGAACAGCGTCGACACATGACCCGGACGCTCGCTAAAGACAGACAGTTCATACCAGGCCTTGTTGCGACGTGAGAAATGTTCGAACGTGATGGCTTCGCCACTGCCGACGGCCCGCGCGACTTGGACGATCCATTCCCGTTCGCTGTATTCAAAATCTTTCAACTTGTCGGTGATCCGTCCACCGAGAAACTGTTCGCGCTTTGCTTTCATGATGCGCTCGAACGCTTCGTTCACTTCATGAAACTCGTAATCGACGGGCTCCCCCGCCTCATCGTAGAGCACTTTAAACTCGACGTAGCCTTGGGGCATATGGCGCAACAAGGATTGAAATTTGGTCTGGTCTAAGTCTGCCACGTCGGTCCCTCCTCCGTTCAATTCTACTTTTCAGTTTACCTCATTTCTTACAAATTCCCTATATTTTCCGAATCGATTCTCGCCAATATGCGCACATTAAGTTTTTGTAAATGACACCTCTCGGCTTGCACCTCCCCATCTCGATTGTTAGTATGATTACGAAAACCGATATCGAAAACCGATATTAAGGAGATGATGCACGTGGAAGACCGCGTTCTTCGAAAACTGTTTCTCGGTTTCATCCATATCCATATCTTGCACCACGCCTCTGAGCACCCGGTGTACGGAGCTTGGATGGTCGAGGAGCTCCGTGAGCACGGCTACTCGATTAGCGCCGGCACGCTCTATCCGATTTTGCACTCGATGGAAGAAGACGGGCTGCTCGTCCGGACGAACGAGCTCGTCGAGGGTCATATCCGGAAGAATTACACGACGACCGAAAAAGGCCTCGTCGTCTTGGCGGAAGCCCGTCAAAAAGCGTATGAACTATTCAAAGAAATTAAGGAGTGAAGCACATGCCCAACCAACGCGTAACGTTCAAAACGTTACTTGAGATTTTATTCGTATCGACCCGGCTCGGCCTGACATCGTTCGGCGGACCGGTCGCCCACCTCGGCTATTTCCATGAGGAGTACGTCCGCCGTCGCAAATGGATGGACGAACGCGCCTATGCCGACCTCGTCGCTCTCTGTCAGTTCTTGCCGGGTCCGGCGAGCAGCCAGGTCGGCATCGGCATCGGGATCGTCCGTGGCGGCATCCTCGGCGGGATCACGTCGTTCATCGGGTTCACGGCCCCGTCCGTCATCGCCCTCATCTTATTCGCCCTATTGGTATCGGGACTCGACGTCTCAGACGCGGGCTGGCTTTATGGATTGAAAGTCGTCGCCGTCGCCATCGTCGCCCATGCCATTCTCGGGATGGCCGGTAAATTGACGCCGGACGCGAAGACGCGGACGATCGCGTTCTTCGCACTCGCCGGAGTCCTGTTATGGCAGACGACCTATAGCCAAGTGCTCGTCATCTTGCTCGCCGGACTTGCCGGGTTCTTGCTGTTCAAACCGCAAAACCTCGACGTCAAGTCGGCCTCGTTCCCGCTCTCGAAACGACTCGGGGCGACGCTTCTCGGTCTGTTCGGGGCGCTCCTCGTCATCTTGCCGATCTTACGGGAGACGATCGAGAGTCAATCGGTCGCCATATTCGATAGCTTCTACCGCGCGGGGGCCCTCGTCTTCGGCGGCGGCCACGTCGTCTTGCCGCTCCTCGAGCGCGAACTCGTACCGGCCGGTTTCTTAAGTGAAGAGGCGTTCCTCGCTGGTTACGGGGCCGCCCAAGCCGTACCGGGACCGCTCTTCACATTCGCGTCTTATCTCGGGACGGTCATCAATGGCGTGCCGGGAGGTCTGCTCGCCACGCTTGCCATCTTCTTGCCGGCGTTCCTGTTGATCCTCGGCGCCTTGCCGTTTTGGGATGCACTCCGTCGCAACCCAAAAGTCGCCGGTGCGCTCATCGGTGTCAACGCTGCCGTCGTCGGGATTTTGATCGCCGCCTTCTATCAGCCGATCTTCACGAGCACGGTGAACGGTGCGGTCGACTTCGTCTTCGCTGCTTTCTTGTTCGCCATGATCGCGTATTGGAAGATGCCGCCTTGGGCGCTCGTCATCGGCGGGGTCATCGGCGGGATGATCATCGGCACGTTATAACACGAAAAAGGGACTTCTTCGCGAAGTCCCTTTTGTCATGGCCGCCATTTCCAGCGCATATAGTTGATGAACAGCTTCACGTACGCCAACTGTTCACGGACGACGTACTTCAGTTTTGTGGCCGTCGGCGTTCTCGCATACAGTGCGTCGGTCGAGAGCCCAAAGTACAGGCGTCCGACGAGCCGGGCCCGCCTCACATGAAAGTCGTTCGTGACGACGGTCAGACCAGACTCTCCACTCCAAATCGAACGGCTGAACAGAAAGTTCTCATACGTCGACGTCGACTCCGCTTCGATATGGATTCGCGCCGCATCAATGCCACGTGCCGTCAACTCCCGGGCAATGACGCGGGCCTCCGCCATCCCTTCATCAGGTCCTTGTCCCCCAGAAGCGATGAGTTCGACGTGCGGATATTGATTCGCGTATTCAGCCGCCGCTTCAATCCGGTGCAACAAGGCACGGGACGGTTGAATCCCGTTCACTTTTGCACCGAGGACGAGGACGTAGCGATACGTGCCGTCAGCGTTTCTTTGTGCCATCTCTCTCACCTGCCTCGGGATGATTATAGCAATCTTTTTAAAATCGAGGGACAACGAAGGACCGATGGAATTTCCACCGGTCCTTCGTTATAGCCGCCAAGTCACATAAAGAACTTACCAATCGGATGTGATTTCGCTTTGTCGAGTTGTTGCTTCAACGTCTCGATTTCTTTAGCCAAACCTTCTTTCTCAGATTCAAGTTGCTTCACCGTCGTTTCAAGGGTGGACACTTGCTTGTCCTTGTCACGATTCGAACGGTTCGCCGCAATCAAGTCACGTTTTACTTGGTTCGTGTTCTTACGGGCTTGGTCTCGTTCTTCTTTCGTCTGTTTCCGAAGCGCTTCTTTCTTATCGAGCTTCCCTTCTAACAACTGGGCCGCCCGGTAATAGTTGAGCTGTTCGTAACGGCTGTACGGATACACCGCCTCCACTTCGACAGCAGGCCCGCCATCGGCGATCACTTCTTGAAGCAATTGCTCCAGACGAGTTTGGGGGACCACGTCTCGGAATTCTTGGTCGACCAACTCGGCTGAGAATGTCGAGAGTTCAGCCCGGTACGACTCGTCCTGTAGGCGCTTGATTTCATCACCAATCGAGCCGCTCTTATAGCCGTCATACTTTTTCCCGATACCGCCAAAGTTAATTTTAGCAGCGTCACGCCATGACTCTGGAGTGATCAAGCCGTGGTAGCCTTTACTGCCGACGGCAATCGTTGGCTTTCCGACAGCCATGGCTTCGAGTGCCGCTCGACCTGGAGCGATAATAAAGTCGGCTTCGCTCATCGTCTCTGGAAGCTCTTCCTGACTGAGCCAGCCGAGCCATTCGATTTTTTGGTTCGTCCCTTCAACGGTCTCTTTATACCGAGCCTCGTACTTCTCGCGCTGAGTCCCGTCTCCAATCACATACCAATCAATCGGCATTTGTTGGACGCGCTCATCTTTCAAACCGTCTAAAAAGACGTCTAAAATAAACAGCTTATCTGGGTCAATGCGGGATGAGAACATTCCGACGAGACGTTCTTTCTTACGCGCTGGTTTTTTCGGTTGGAACAAATCCGATACCCCGTTCAAGATGACTTCTACTTTCGGGGCAATCTGTGGACAATGCTCCACCAAATACTCCGCGATTTTATCAGACACGGCAATGACTTTTGAGATACTCGTATGGTACTGATCGATGTCATCGTGATACATCCCATGAATGACGAGCACGAACGGAATATTCTTTGCCTCCGCCACCGCTACACCGAGTTGGCGCGAGTTGAACGGGTGGGCATAGACGACGTCGAACGGCAATTCAATCAACTGCTCGATCACGTCTTTGACATTCTCGTTCGTATAGTCCGTCTCGATGACGGTCCCGCCGAGCGAGCGAATCTCATCCGCAAACGGACCTGGTTTCGAGACGACCGTGATATCGTGTCCATGTTTACGTAAATGGCGGACCGACGCTAAAATGTGAAGGTGCAGCCCACCCATCGCCGAGTGGAAAAATACAGGTAACAGAATCCTCATTTGATTGATCCCTTCTCAATTTCGTGTGATATACAGCTTAGAACGAATCTTCGTAATCCCCAGACATCCCGGAGATGCGGTCGTTATGCATGAACAAGACGAGGTCGACATCGTTCTCTTCGACGTAGTCCGTGATATCGACTTTGCCTTCCGCGTAGCGGACGTCAATCGCCGACACCGTCCCGAACGATTCACCGAGGAAGCCGAGCACCGGGTTGGCGTACGAATCCTTCAAGACGAGCACGTGCAAGTCGTTGACTGGATCTTTCTGCTCGATGCGCAGCTGTCCATAGTTGTCCTTCATGAACACTTTATAGAAGTCAGAGAACCGTGCCGTCTCTTCGGCTTCTTCGCGGGCGATGACAGAGTGGCCGCAGTCATCACCGTTCCGGCAGACCTCGGTCGTGAAGCCGTCTTTCGGTTCCAACCATTCCAAGTAGTCGAGTCTCTCGACGTACGGGAGTGAGATTTCACGGGCGTGCGAGCCGAAGTACGGTTGGTCGATCTTGTACGTCTCCATATCGGACGCCTCAAGTTTCGGTACATCCTTATAGTCTTCTTGGAGCCGCTCGATGATTTGTTGATACCCAAGGAAAGCCCCGTGGACGTTCCAATGGTGGTCGTTGTAGAAATAGATGTCTTCCATCGGTTGATTGAAGATTGTCTCGCCGAGGTCGATGAGTTCGAACTCGGCCCCTTCGACCGCGTCATGTAGATTGCCGCGGCTCTCCAAGTCCCCGCTCATGACGTAATCCGGAATCAACTCATTTTTAGAGGCGAAAGCCGGCTTACTTGGAGCTGAGGCGAAGTAGACCGGGACGTCCTGTTCTTGCATCGCCGCCCCGAATTCCGGGAACAGGCGCTTCATGTTGTCAAACCCGCGCACCGGTTCGTCCGGACTGACGAGCACATCATTATCGAGGGCGAGCACCCCGTTATTGACTTGTTGTCGGAAAACGTTCTTTTGGAAACCGGCCTGGAGCCCCATCCAACGGTCTCGTTGGAACACTTGGTCACTCGAATAGGTTTCAAACGCTTCCATATAGGAGCCATCGCGCACGGCCTTGACCGATGCTTCCGGTTGTTGTGCGAGTTCACGCCCTTCTAACACGGACACTTCCCGATCTTGACCGAACCAATACGTGGCCAGACCGAGAAAAAGTACGCCTAGAAACACACCGAGCAATAGAAAGTCAGCGAACCAGGACTTTTCGAGCCCTTTCGGTTTTTCTTTGATCGGGCGTGGACCAGGCTTTCGAGAATCTAACGGCTTCTGCATCGTATTGCTCCTTTCTCTTTAGAAGCGGAAGTAGATAAATGGATTGAACGTGCTCGACACGATATACGAAATCGATAAGAAGAAGAGCACGGTCACGCCCGTCACACGGACGAGTCCGACGATGCGACGAGTCGTCATCGATTTCGTCTCATCGAGTTCTTGGCTCAATAGTTTCCCGACGACGATGCGCGGGATTGGCGTTGCCCCTATGATGGCGATCGTGAGGACGACACCGTATTGAACCAAGTAATAGAGCGCTTGTTGGTCGAACAGCGGACCGCCGTGAAGACCGAACATCGCCTGTAAATAACTGATCGCATATGGGAAATCGTCGGCTCGGAAGAACACCCAACCGATGATGACGACGAACAGCGTGAACGATAGCGATAGCCAAGACGGCATCGCTTTCAACCATTTCCCAAGAAATGCACGTTCGAGCATGATGAATACTCCATAGTATACACCCCAGGCGATGAACGTCCAGCTCGCCCCGTGCCATACACCGGTCAAGAGCCAGACGATGGCCAAGTTACGATACGTCTTCCACTCGCCTTGGCGATTTCCGCCGAGTGGGATGTAGACGTAGTCTCGGAACCAGCTTCCGAGAGACATGTGCCATCTGCGCCAAAACTCCGAAACGGAACGTGAGATATACGGGTAGTTAAAGTTCTCTAAGAAGTGGAACCCAAACATGCGCCCTAGCCCGATGGCCATATCCGAATAACCTGAGAAATCGAAGTAAATTTGGAGCGAATAGGCGATGACCCCGATCCAGGCGAGTGTCGTCGACATCTCGCCGGCCGGCATGCCGAAAATCTGGTCGGCGACGTAGCCGGCACTGTTCGCTAAAATCATCTTCTTTCCGAGACCGATGACGAAGCGCTGAATCCCAGACACGAAGTCATCAATCGTCTCACGCCGGTCGACAATCTCATCGGCGACCGTCTGATAGCGGACGATCGGTCCGGCAATCAATTGCGGGAAGAACGAGACGTAAAGTGCCAAGTCGAAAATGTTGCGCTGGACTTGACCGTCTTTGCGATACACATCGATGACATAACTCATCGCTTGGAACGTGAAGAACGAGATGCCGAGCGGGAGCGGGATTTCCGGGTCGTTCAGCGAGAAGCCGAGGACGCTGTTGACGTTCTCGACGAAGAAGCTCGCATATTTGAACACCCCGAGCATCCCTAAGTTCCCGAGCACCATGAGTGTCATCCATAACTTGATTTTCTTTTCATGTTGTCGGTCACGATCGACGAGCCGTCCGAAGACGTAGTTCATCACGATCGACGCGAGCATGATCAAGACGAATCGCGGTTCGCCCCATGCATAGAAAAACAGACTCGCGGCAAGCAAAATCATATTTTTGACGGGACGCGGCGAGATGAAGTACAAACCGATGACGATCGGCAAGAAATAGAATAAAAAGACGGTTGAACTAAATAGCATCTGAGTTAGTCCCTTCCTACAAGATTACTCCTCAAACGAGAGATATAAATCGTCGAGTCGAATGGTCCGGGGCTCCGTCGTCTCAATCACATACTTGTAAGAGAGTTTGAAATACTCCGCACCTTCGACTTGAGGAATCGACTCCTCGATCTGGTTGACGCCCGGGTTGAGCGTCAACTTGAAGCGTTTGTTCGAGACACGTTCCTTATCTTTATATTGCATGAAATACATCTCGAGCTTCACGGTCGCATCGCTGAGCACGTGAATCTGTGTATCGAGGCCAATTGTCTTACAAGGGTCCATCTTGGCGTCGGGTAAAAACATTTGTGACGGCGGGATTTCAAATTTCAAATCGAACAGTTGCACATAAATTGAGTCGGACTCACTCTCCGGCATGAACGTAACTTCTGTCTTATACCCTTCTTCACGCATCCGTAAATGGTCTTTTTGAAAGCCGCGCGGATAATAATGATAAATCGCAGGGCGAATTCGTTTGACTGCCATATCGTTTCCTCCGTTTATAAGAAAAGAGTCGCCGTACGCATGTACGAGACAACTCTTATTCTTTTACATTAAGTTATTAGAAATCCGTTGCCAAAATGGCGTCGACGATGCGTCGTGACGCTTCCCCGTCACCGTAAGGGTTCGAGGCTTTCGACATCTTCTCGTAAGCCGTTGCATCCGAAAGAAGCTCATCAGCGAGACCGAAGATGACTTCTTCCTCGACACCAGCGAGTTTCAACGTACCAGCGGCCACGCCTTCCGGACGTTCCGTCGTATCACGAAGGACGAGGACCGGAACACCGAGTGACGGTGCTTCTTCTTGCACGCCGCCTGAATCCGTGAGGATCAAGTGCGAGATTGACGCATAGTTGTGGAAATCGAAGACGTCGAGCGGCTCAATCAAGTGAACACGGTCGATGTCGTGCAAAATCTCGTTAGCGAGTTCACGGACGACCGGGTTCATATGGACCGGATAGACGACTTCGATATCGTCATATTTCTCGATCAAACGACGGACGGCGCGGAACATGTTGCGCATCGGCTCGCCGAGGTTCTCGCGACGGTGGGCCGTGAGCAAGACGAGACGGCGGCCTGATTCACGGATTGAGTCGAGCAACTCGTTCGTGTAGTCTTCACGGACCGTCGTTTTGAGTGCGTCGATGGCCGTGTTGCCCGTGACGAAAATCTTGTCTTCCGGTTTGTTTTCACGAAGCAAGTTCTCTTTCGACGTTTCCGTCGGTGCGAAATGAAGGTCGGCCATCACGCCTGTGAGCTGACGGTTCATCTCTTCCGGGAACGGTGAGTACTTGTTGTACGTGCGAAGACCCGCTTCGACGTGTCCGACCGCGACTTGGTTATAGAACGCCGCGAGCGATGCCGCGAACGTCGTCGTCGTGTCACCATGGACGAGGACGATATCCGGTTTCGTTTCAGCGATGACTTCACCCATGCCTTTGAGCACGCGTGACGTCACGTCATACAACGTTTGTTTGTCTTTCATGATATCCAAGTCGTAGTCTGGCTTGATTTCAAACAACTCGAGCACTTGGTCGAGCATTTGACGATGTTGCGCCGTGACGACGACGATCGGTTCGACCCCTTCACGTTTCTTCAACTCGAGGACGAGTGGTGCCATTTTAATCGCTTCCGGGCGTGTCCCGAAGACAGTCATTACTTTTTTCATCGATTCGCTAACTCCTCTTCTGTGAGCGGCGGCAAGATATACGTCTCGCCGAGCTCTGTAGATTCGACAACGGTTGTCCGGCGTTTCAACTTATCCGCTTTAAACGCGTCTTGTTGGTCTTTCGATAAGTTACGGAACCATCTTAAAAACTTGTTGTATTCACGTGCGACTTCTTCGACCGGTCCGTATTCGCGGACCTCGCCGAACTCGAGCCAAAGTCCGAGCGTACAGAACTGCCGGACTTGTGACACGGAGTGGCTGATGAAGAAAATCGTCTTGCCTTGATC
This sequence comes from Exiguobacterium sp. s7, assembly GCF_018618195.1. Taxonomy (NCBI): domain Bacteria; kingdom Bacillati; phylum Bacillota; class Bacilli; order Caryophanales; genus Exiguobacterium; species Exiguobacterium sp. s7. The sequence goes on from NZ_JACSLO010000006.1 coordinate 133,567, forward strand.
CTTGAACTCGTTCATCTTCGTGAGACACTTGTCGGTGAACGTTTGGTCACCGACCGAGAGCGCCTCATCGATGACGAGGATGTCAGGGTCGATATTGATCGAAATCGCAAATCCGAGACGCGACTTCATCCCGCTCGAGTATGTCTTGACGGGTTGATAGATGAAGTCACCGATATCGGCGAACTCGACAATCTGTGGCGTCAGCTCGGCGATTTGTTGTTTCGTCATCCCGAGCATGAGCCCTTTCAATTCGATATTCTCCATCCCGCTCAAGTTCCCGTTCAAGCCAGACGAGATCGCGATGAGCGCCGTCTTGCCTTTTAACTGGATTTGACCGTGGGTGGGCGGCATCACATCCGCGAGCAGGTTCGACATCGTCGATTTCCCTGACCCGTTGATGCCGATGATGCCGACGACTTCGCCCGGCGGCACTTCAAACGTGACGTTCCGGAGCGCATAGAATTGCTTCCCGTTCGTTTTATTGAGGAAAATCTCCTTCAATTTGTCGGTCGGCTTGTTGTATAACGTATAACGTTTTGACACGTTTTCAAATTTAACTTGATACATGATAGCCTCCTCAAATGTAATCGATGAAATATCGACGGAAGCGCATATGGATCATCGAACCAACAAAGAAGAGGACGAGCACGATCGCCCAGTAGTAGAGACCATACGCCCAGTTGTTCGCGAGCCAATCGGTACCGAGGAACATCGAACGATAGCCTTCAATCAAGTAATACAATGGGTTGACTTGAAGAATATCTGCGAGACGGCCGGTCGGAACCCAAAAAATCGGCGTCAAGTACATGAGCATTCGCATGAGCGATTGCAATAAGTTTTGTAAGTCGCGCACTATGGTCGTCAGTGCGGACGTGATTAACGCTAGCGAGTAAAGTAAGGCAAGAGCACTGATCGCCAAGTAAATGAACCAAAGCGAATGCAGCCCCATCGGATAGCCGAACGCCCACATTAACACGTAGGATACCGCCACTAAAATGGCATGGCGATAAAACAACGATAACAGGACGTACGCAGGAATCGTTGAGATTGGAAAGCTCATCTTAGAAACTAACCCAATCTTCGAATAGACAGACCGAGCCGTGGAAGTGATTGCCGCGGCAATAAAGAACCAGACGACAATCCCCGCAACGAGCCATGGCAGAAACGGCACGCCATCAATCGGCCTGCCGCTTCGAATACCAAATCCAAATACAAACCAATAGACTGCGATTTGCAGCAATGGCGTGACGAATTCCCATAAAAATCCGAGGTACTGCATTGAATAGTTGCTCTTCGTCTCATACGTCGCGAGACGCATGATCAGATACTTACTCGATTGCAGTTCTGAAAGAATAGCTTTCGCGGATTTAAACATGTGAATTCACCTTGAATCAACGTACGAGATTCGTTTCCTTTGTAAATTTGTACAAGTTGCCGTAGTTTACGACAGCCACATCGTCGCCAGCTGGCTTCACGATGTTGCGCGTGTCAAAGATCATCGGACGACGCATCGCTCCGCTAAGTTCAGCGAAATCGAGTGTCTTGAATTCGTTGTGGTCGACGAGGACGAGGACGAGGTCCGCATCTTGAATCGCTTCTTCTTTCGATACGAGGTCGAAGCGGCTCGATGTCGACTTCTCGACGTGACCGTCATGAACCGAGATGTTCACGCCGCGGTCGAGCAAGAGCTCACAGATGTCGACGGCTGGGCTTTCACGCATGTCGTCGACGTTTCCTTTGTACGTCACGCCGAAGACAGCGACTTTCGCGTCTTCGATGCCCGCAACGAGCTTCTCGACGTTGTCGGCCACGTAAGCTGGCATCGAGACGTTCGTCTCACGCGACAAGTTGATGATTTGAGCAAGGTCAGGTGACTTCGCGACGATGAAGTACGGGTCGACCGCGAGGCAGTGACCACCGACGCCAGGACCTGGGCTATGCAAGTTGACGCGCGGGTGTTTGTTTGCCATCTCGATGACGTCGAGGACGTTGATGTCGAGGTCGTTACACACTTTAGCGAGTTCGTTCGCGAGGGCGATGTTGACGTCGCGGAACGTGTTCTCCATGAGTTTCGACATTTCAGCCGTCTTCGCATCCGTCTTGACGATTTCGCCTTCGACGAATGTGCCGTAGACACGTGCGCCAGCTTCCGCACAGGCAGGCGTGATGCCGCCGACGATACGGTTGTTGTGCACGAGCTCATGCAAGATTTGTCCTGGAAGGACACGCTCTGGGCAGTGAACGAGGAAGATGTCTTCGCCGACGACGAATCCAGCTTCTTCAACGATCGGCTTGACGAAATCGTCCATCGTACGTGGCGCGATTGTCGACTCGACGATGATGACGTTCCCTTTCTCGACGAATGGAAGGACTTTACGTGTCGCGTCCAAAACGTAAGTGAGGTCGCACGACTTGTGCTCGTCATCATTGTTTGGTGTCGGTACGGCGATGATGAAGGCGTCCGCTTTCTCCGGTGAGAGTGACGCACGGAATTTACCTTTTGCGACGACGTCGGCTACGACTTCGCCAAGACCTGGCTCTTCGATGTGGATTTCGCCACGGTTCAATTTATCTACGACGTTTTGAGAGATATCTACCCCAACGACGTCGACGCCGTATTTAGCGAAGACTGCCGATGTCGGCAAACCAATATACCCAAGACCTACTGTACATACTTTCATTTGTAGTAACCTCCAAGTGTGTGTGTGCCCTGCGATTTCTCAGTGCGAGCATGTCCATCATTTTATTTCAGTTTCGACAATAAAACAATACTCATTATACTCTTGAACAAATCAGCCGAGCAATTACATTTTAATGACAAATCAATGTTTTTCCGTTTCGGACAACGCCTCTAGTATAAGCTGTTCCAGCTTTTTAGCAAGTGTTTCGACCGCGAAGTGCTCAAACGCATAGGCTTGAAGCGGTTTTGCAGCTTCGAGCAAACGGTCTGAATCGTCGGCGTACGAGCGAATGATGTCGACGGCGTCGGACACATTTTCGAGCAATACGTCGTCCGGATAGATCGTCTCACTTCCCGTCCAGTGACGGATGAGCGGATACGTCCCCGACGTCATCGCTTCGGCCGGAGCCAAATGGAAGCTCTCGAGATCGCTCATCGAGAGGACGAAACCGATCTTTTGCAACCATTCCGGCACGTCGTCGCCGTGGCCGTCGAACTGGACGCTCGATTGGAATTGCGGCTCTTCGAGACGGGCGAGCAACTTGTCGTAATACGCCCGCTCCTCTTCCCGCTTATTGATCCAGTAGATCTCGTTCGGATGATGTCCTTTAATGAAGAGTTTATAGCGGCTGTCTTGTTGTAACAGTTGCTCGAGCAAATCGAGCGCCAAATCGAGCCGTTTCAGTTTCGGGTTGACGCCGATCATACCGAGGTGGAACGTCAAATCTTGTTTCACTTTCGGCTGCGCCAAACGCTCGCCGTCGACGGCGTTATAAATCATCGTCATCTTATGGCGCGGAATGCGGAACAGACGGTACATCTCTTCGAGCATATACGGCGAGACGAGGATGATTTTGTCGATATTGTGCAAGTTGTATTGGCGCGGGAATGGCGTCTCTTTCTCTTGACGGTGAATCCGCACAATCAGCTTCTGGTGCGGCAGCTTATGCTCCGAGTACCAGACGGCGTTGCCGAGTCCCCACTCACAGAAGATGATGTCGGCCTGCTCAAGACATGCCTTACTATGGTTGACGTTGTGAATCTTATGGCCATCCCATTGGTCGACGAGCACGTTGAAGCGCGGGTTCTCCGAGAACTGCTTCATGAACAGCTTCAAGAACTTCAAGTCATGACCGGCGAAAACGATCGTCAACTTCTTCATCGCCCACAACTCGTCGCGCAGACGCGCGTACGTGTTCGTGAACGTGTAGTACTGGGCCATGTCGTATAGACGCTTGGCTGCCTCACGGTAGATGCCTGCGTCCGTGAGTGCGAGGCGTGCCTTGTCGATGAACTCCGTCTCCGAGTTGACGAAGAGCGGATAGTCCGCCCCGAGAATGAGCTCGTGCATCGGGTTACGGTTGAGCAGTACCGGTTTTCCGAGCGCCCCGTATTCGAGCAGCTTCGTCGACAGCTCGAGCGAGGCGTCGAGTTCCGGATGGCGCCAAGATACGCCGACCGCACTCGACTCGATTAACGTCTCGACGTCGCGGCGCGGGATACCTTTCAACCACGTCACACCCGGGTCGTGACCGAGCCGGTGTGTCACGTCTTTGCGGAAGTTCGGGTTGTTCGGGTCTTGATTGAACTTGTCCCCGGCGACGTGAAGCTCGGCCGCCGGATGCGCGGCGCGCAGTTTCGCGAACGCCGTCAAAATCTCGCTCGAATACCAGAGCGGGGCGAATTTGCCGGTATAGACGAGGCGGTCGTTCGGTTTCGTGAACGATGGCGTCGCCTCTTTCACGTTCGGAATCATCGGATTCAAGATGAGGAACGGACGCTCTGTCGGAAGGAACGTCTCAAAATAATCTTTCATCGCCGACGTCTGGCAAAGCATGCGGGCCGAGCGCGAGGCGATTTGTTTCAAGCGGGCCAATTCTTCGTCCGACGCCTGCGTATGGTCGTGCGTGAAATCCGTGATATACGTCCACGTCTTCGCCATCGTGTCTTCATATGCTGACAAGTTGTAGGCGAGCTGGAAGCCGCGGATGAACGCCAAGTCGTACGACCCGCTCATCATGAGCTCATGGATGAGCTGGGCCGCTTCAGACGGTTCAAGCACTTTCTTCTCGTAATAAGGTTCGTCCTTCTTCGGCGACGTCTCGCTGAACACGTCGAGGAAACGGACGTTCGGCAACTCACGAATCGACGCCGTCACTTCCGGTTTCACGATCGAGCGTTTCAATAAGATATCGACGTGAATCGACGGGTCTTGTTTCAACATATGAACGACGGATGTCAGCCAAATGGCCGACCCGTCGATCAAGTTCAAGTTCACGTCCCCATAGACGAGGACGCGGAGCGGTGCTTTCGTCATAACGTTACCTCCTGGACCATTGCGTCGGAGAGATTAGCTCCGCCTTTGACGTATTGATACGGGTCGATGCTGAAAATGCGCTCCCCGGACTGGGCCAGTTCTTGGAGTGACGCATCTTTCGTCAACACGTCGAGCGCCTCTTTCACACTATAGAAGCGGAGTGCCGCCGGTTTGACGAGCGAACGTGTCGGCAGAGCGTCGAACACGTAGCGATAGCTCGCATCTGTGTCTTGTTTCTCGAGCGTCCCGTCAAACGTGTAATGGTCGCCTTTCGTCAAGATGTTGGCGTCGGCATAACGCGCCGCCAAGATATAGTCGGACACGTACGACGGGCCGTAGTAGTCTTCCCGGTTGACGTACGCCATCCATTCGAAGCCGTCCAAAATCTCGGACAAGGCGTTGTACTGCGTCAAATAGCTGAGCATGAACGTCGAGATCTCCTCGGTGTTGTACTCGTTATAGACGTCGATGTAACCGTCGAACTTGTCGAGGAACACGACGAGATGCGTATGGGCATAGTCTTGCGCTTGATAGATCGACACGACCCGCTCCATCTCTTCTTTCGAGCGGACGATGGCGACCATGGCGACTTTGGCGTGATCGACCCGATACGGGATGCCAATCGCACCGACGACTTGGGCGAGTCGTTGCGTGTACGTGTGATACGTCAACACGTGACGCATCCCGCGCATGGCGACGTCCTCATAGAACGCGTCATCCGTCAACAGCTTCTTGAACGTCTCGTCGAGCATGGCATCGCCCTCATCGAGGAAGACGTAATCGCCGAGCATCTGCTTGACGCCAATCGAACGCGTGCTGACGACCGGTGTCGCACAGGCGAGTCCTTCGAACACACGACGCGAGAACATCGTCGGCGAATCGTTGACCGAGTTGACGTTCAGCATGACTTTGAAGCCTTTGTATGCTTTCGCGATCTGGTTATATTTCAAACTGCCGCGAATCGAGTCACGGAACTGCTCCGGGAATTGGAGCTGGTCCGTCTCGCCGCGTTGGTTCATCTCATAGTTGCGGTCATAGATGACGAGGCCGTAACGGTTCGCCGCGGCGAACAGACGGTCCATATCTTGACGGCGCGACTCATGGCGGTTCGCGTAATACGAGCCCGCGAACGACGCGTACGGTTCACGCGTACCCGGCAAGCGAATCGGGTTGTGCTCTTTCGGTTGCGCGGCGAACGGGAGCGCGCCGACGCGGTCGTGACCGCAGTCGCGGATATAATCCTCGACCCGGTTCTCATCGGTCGTGTAGACGTAGTCAAACCGTTTGGCCGTCTCGATGAAGCGATCGTAGTGGATCGGGTCTTCCTTGTTCCAGAACACGGTCGGGATGTTGTTATGACGGCACCATTCGAGCAGGCCGTCGAGTTCTTCCCACGTGTTCGTGCCGTATTTGACGATTTTCTTCTCCCACGCCCCGGCGTTCCCTTTCCACGCCGACTCGACCATCAAGAAGTCAGGTTGTTCATCGGCAAGGACAGCCGTCCAGTTGTCCGGTGTGAACGTAATCAAATCACATTCCGGACGGTACGATGCGGTCGTGAACTCATCGAAGATGGCCGCGACTTTCAGTTCGTGTAGCTCACGCGGCACGGCACGGAAAAGACGGGCTTCACGCACGTCGAGCCATTCCGGGCTGCGCGTCCGGTCGCTGATAATTTCCTCGGTGACACGAATCCGGTCGATGACCGCTTCCCCGTCGCCGTCGACACGAAGCGCGAAACGGAGGCGACGCGCCTCTTTCTCGAACTCGAAGATTTTCTCTGAACCGAGTTGGACTTGCTGCATATTCAAGCGGCCTTCCGTCGAATACGTGATGATATAGAGGACGACGTTCGTCCCTTCGCCCATCTCCCCATCGACCGTGACCCGGTAACGACTGTTCGATTTGACGTCGAACAAGAAATCGACCGGCAACAGTTTGAAGCTGTTGTTCGTCTCGGCATACGAGATGTAACGGCGATTGCCTTCCCCGGTCTTCAATTTGACGACGAGCTGGTCGTGCTTATGTTTCAGTTTGATCGTATCCGGCGTAGGCACCGTCCACATCGACGGTTTGAGCGACAAAATTTCTTCGCGCCGGACGCTCTTCTCGCGGACCATGCCGAGCTTCAATCCATGGAGCTCACCGTGACCTGAGAAACGGACGAAATAGCGGACCGTTGTATGGCTCGGTGTCAGGCGGATAATGCCACTCAGCCCGAGCGGGACCTCGATCATCTGGTCTTGGCCGTCCGCCGTGTACGTGACGACGAACAGGGAAGCGTTCGCCGTGCCGGTCACCGTCCCTTTTAAATAGAAACGATAGACGTCATCGTCCATGTCCCCGAGCGGGAAATCGATGGCACGTTTCGTGTTCACGTGCGGGAGCGCCGACTCGCCGACGCCGAAATGGACGTACTGGCTGCCGACGCCGTGAAGCAACAGTTTATCGTCTTCGAAGTCGACGACGCGGTTGATCGCCGAGATCAACTCGAGCTGTTTTGGTGTCAAATCGATGCGATATTCGAAATCAGCGTCTTGCATATGGTAAGCCATACCTTCGACGTCCCAGAGCGAGACACCGTTGACGTTCAACTCGATGACGCTATAAGAGCCTTTCCCTTCCGTCTCGATGGCGAAGCGGACTCGCGTCTCGTTCGCGAGCAAGGCGATGTCGGTCGGTGCCTGATTGTAGACGAACACGTCACGCGAGTGCTTGTTCCGTTGGTAGAGCGACACTTTGACGACGGGATTGACGTCTCCTGTCGCCTTCGCCCGAAACTGGACGTGCAGATGACGAGTTGATTTTGAGAACATTTGCTTGAGGTCAAGCGCCTCTTCTTTCCCATCTGCTCGGTACGCGAGTGCGACCGCTTCCGGCCGTGAGACGATGACGTCCGCTCCTTCTAAGTGCACCGCATTCGATGCGGTATACCAATTCGGGACGATCGGTCCCCCTTTACGGGAAATCACGCGATTGCGCGTCTTATTGATGATTCGTTTCCCGACGCGACGTGAGCGCTGTAAACCAAGATGTGCCGCACGACGTGCTTTCGTTTGCCAACCCATATGTCTTTCCTCCAAACTGCGGGGATGTTCCCCTCGATTTCACTAATAAGGAAGCGACATATCACATGTCGCTCCCGGTTGGTCATTTTCGTTTGACGATTTTGCCGACGCGGCTTCGGATGGCCCGCACTTTAAGGAGTACTTTGCCGACTTTAGACTGTGTCAAACTTTGATATTTACGATTGATTTGAGTAAATTTCCGACTCATTTGGTGATAGCGTTTATCGGCCTTCTCGACTTCTTTCGAGATCCACTCTACCGTATAGAGCAGTTCGGCATAACGATGCAAGAGACGTTGGTATTGTTGACCCCTGATCCGGTATTCACGTTGAAGTCGTTTGTTCTCCTCGATTTGTTCAGCGAGCTGCATCTCGAGAAGGTTCTTTTCTTGTTTCAATTGTTCACTCATGGTTGTCACCTCAACGGAATACGTCGAAATATAGACGTTTCAATTCATTTTTTTGACCGCTCTCGTACAGATCGATGAACTGTTTGAAGCGCGGGCTTCTCGGTTCGAGCGGCTTGAACTGCTCATAGATGGCATATAACAGGTCCGCATTGCCGAGGAAGTCCTCTTCCCGCGACCGGCGAATGAACTGGAGATACCATAGCTCGAAGAACCGTTCAAAGCGCGTCTCGCGATAAACGTCGAGCACACCTTCACGTTCGAACGCTTTCGCTCGGGCCGTCTCACGCAAGAGACACTTCTCGAAGTAACGGCGTGTGATCGTGTTGACGGTCGACCCGGCCACGGCCGCGTAATAATCGTGGATCGTCAAATCGACGAGTGCGACCCGTTCTGCCGACAAGAACATCTCTTGGAAGAAGAGCGAGTCTTGACCGACCGCACCGATCACTTGCTTCAATCCGTTCTCGACGATGAAGTCGCGGCGGATGACCATCGCTTGGATGCTTTGGACTTTGAAGTTGTGCTCGAGCAAGTAGGCGCGCGGATCTTCGATCATGCGAATGCCATCTTTTTCAAGCCCTTCGAGTTCAATCATCGCCTCACGGTTCGACAGCTTCAACATGCTGCCGACGGCGAGGTCGAGTCCCGGTTCGCGTGTCATCAACTGATACAGCTCATGATAGCCGTCGTTGACCGCCTCGTTATCCGGGTCGAGGAACGCGATATACGGAGTCGTCGCGAGCTCGACGCCCTTATTGCGGGGGCGTGAGGCACTACCGCTGCCGCCATCCGCGAACGAGTACGTGTAGACGTTCGCGTGCTCACGTACCAAGCGCTCGACGTAACGAGCCGTCTCGTTGTCGGTCGAACCATCGTCGACGAGCCAGATTTCCATGTCGTCAAACATCGAGCTCCGCTTCAAACTGAAGAAGCATTTGTTATACAAGTAACGGCCGTTGTTATATACCGGCACGACGACAGACAGTTTATAGTCACGCGGTGCGTTCGGCGTCACGACGACCTCGCCTTTGACGAGCTCGTATCGGTCAATCGCATAACCTGGTAACGTGCGCGTTTTGAGCGTCCGCGTCGCGACTTCTTTGAGCGACAACTGTTCGGCGACGAACACCGAACGGTGGACGTCGGTCACGTCCGTCACATAGTCATGTTCCGGGCCCGAGACGAACGTCTCGCCGTCGAAGTAGGCCGTTTTCGTCACGAACGAGACGTCCGTGTATTTGAAGGCGTTAATCATGTCTTCCAAGTAGTACGCCTCATACGTATAGGCCGAGTCAAAGAACGCGACGAACGCCGCTTCTTGTAAATCTGTCTCGGTCACGGCGTCCGCCATGCGGAAACGGACGCTCGCATAAGTCTGTGCGTCGATCATCGCTTGGAGACGCGACTCGTCACCCGAGCCGACGACGAGGACAGGGCGTGCCCCGAGCGTCTCCGTCTCGAGTCCGAGCGCGAACAACATCTCTTCAAACCGGTCGTGTAGCGTATGGCCGCCCATAACCGTGCGAACACCAGACAGTTGCTGGCGGACCATCTCGTCTTCTGTCTTGAACATGTTCAAGATTTGTTTTGCGTCCAAACGACCCGTCGCGATGAACACGTTCGGGAAATCGTTGTTGACGGCGATATTATAGTTCGTCAAGACAAGGTTGCCGCGCGCCTGTGCATCATAGATCTCTTGGGCGCAGTAAGTCGGACTGTTCTTCACTTCGTTGACATGAAGAATCCAGTCGACCGATTTTTTCAAGTCATCCATGTTCGTCTCGCTGGCGACGAGATATGGACGATACGCCTCGCCGACTTCTGTATGTTGATCACGGTTCGACTTCGTCACAAAGAGTTGATGGTCCGTCTCTAACACACCGTCCATCAATTTGTTGACGTCGTCCATGAACACGTTGCGCATCGGGAACTCGTTCGTGACGAGGACATCGTTCAGACGCGGGCGCGTCATCCCGATCGGATTGTGAAGCAATTGGTTGACGAACGGCTTGATGACGAAGACACGGTCATGGTTGCACAGTTCCGTGTAATCTTGAACCCGTTCTTCGTTGGCCGTAAAGACGACATCACATTTTGCCGCGAGTGATGCAAAACGAGCGTAATGGTTCGTATCGACCTCGGTATGGAACACGGTCGGGATGTCCCGATAGTTCGCTTGTTTGATCAGTTTTTCGAGCCATTCACGCGAGTGCGATCGTGGTGTGCTCATATGATCAAAACTTGTCGCCGCTTCTCCTGGAAGAATCGGGCTGATCATCAGGAACTCGATATTTACGTTTGAATTGACGAGCTCTAAAAACTCGGTGACCGTACTGAACGTATGAATGTTGCAGACGTTACGCCACGTCTCGGCCCGTTCGACCGGTCCGACGAACGCCACGTCGATGAGTTTCTTCTTATAGTAATACGCGGTTCCGTTCGACGACGGGAATGAAGCCACGTCGCTCGGGAATCGCTCGGACGCCGTGTCCCATTCTTGTTCGAGAGCCGTGTGGTAGGCTTCGAGTTTGGCGTCGTCCCAATACGGGAGCTGGGCTTTCTTCGTCAAAGACGGCAAGTCGTTGATGAGAACGACATCGCCTTCATCTAGTGGTTCTTTTTGTGAAATCCGTTCCCGTTCGGCACGTACCCATTTCGTGTGCGCTTGAACGTCGGACAATAATCGTCTTACATCCATTAAATTCGCCTCATTCTTTCATCATGTCGTATCGTAGGCTTCACACCTACACCCTCTGTCATAGTATCAAATATCAGATAGGCAAGCAATTTCAGTCAGATGACAATCCATTGACCCGTCCCTCTTGTCGTATACCCGACTTTCACGACCATTAACAAAAAAACACTCCCCTGAAAAAATCAGGAGAGTGAAACTGCTTAGTTTGCTGCTGTGTCGACGATGCGACCTTCCACTTTCGGCTCAACGGTTTTGAGACCGGCCACATGGTCACGCAAGTTTTCCCAGTCCGAGAGACCGAGGTCTTGAACGCGTCCTTCTGTATAAGCTTTGCCGAGTTCTTCGAAGCCGTCGCCGCCTTTCGCCGTGAAGGCGTTCGTCGCGACTTTATATGTCGTCGTGTCGTTCGCAACGAGGACGTATGCGTCGTCTTTCAAGTACTCGATTTTTGTCACGCGTTCGCCTGACGGTTTCGAGCTATCGTACGTCACTTTCAAGCCAGCCACGTGAAGGAAACCGCCGTTTTCGCTCGGAAGTGGTCCGACGCTGCGCTCGAACGTTTGGTAAATCTCTGTCCCAGTGAGGTCAGCGATGGCGAGCGTGTTGCCGAACGGAAGCGTCGTGAGCACTTCGCCGATCGTGATTTCCCCTTCATCGATGGCTGCACGGATGCCGCCGCCGTTTTGCATCGCGCCGATGACGTCCGCGTTGAACGTCTTCGCTTTCGCGAGCATACCGTCTGTGATCAAGTTACCAAGCGCCGTCTCGTTTTTACGGACGCTCTCACCTGTCGTGTTACCGATGTCGCTCGTACGCGGGTTCGTGAGCGCTGCCGTCGCTGTAGCGCCGGTCGGTTGGTTTTTCAAGGCGTCGACATCTTCTTTGAACGGCGCGAGGAGTTGCGTCGCTTTCGCGTCTGCTTCAAGTTTCGACACGTCGATGACCGAACCTTCATGTGCGACGACTTTACCGTCATGGTCGAACGTGACGTCGAGTGTGCCGAGGTATTGGCTGTACTGGTACGCTTGGACGATGATGGTCGGGTTATCCGAATCCGCGTTCTTCACGACCGGTTTCGTAAGCAACGAGTGCGAGTGTCCGCCGATGATGACGTCGATCCCTTCAACTTCTTCCGCAAGGATTTGATCGTTGTCGACCGCTGGATTGTCATCATAGCCTAAGTGCGTGACCGCGACGATGTTGTTGACGCCAGCTGCCTCGAACGCTGCCACGGCTGCTTTTGCTTCCGCGATGTAGTCTTGGAATTGCGTGTCGCCTGGGCTGGCGATGTCAGCCGTCTCTTCTGTTGTGAGACCGAAGAATCCGACTTTGACGCCGTCCACTTCTTTGATGACACCTTCATAGAGACGACCGTTGTATGGCTTGTCCGTCACCGCATCGCGGTAGAGCGATTTCAAGTTCGCATCAGCTGAGAAGTCGAGGTTCGAACTGACGAACGGGAAGTTCGCATAGCGGATGAACTTGGCAAGCTCTGCGTTGCCGTCTTCGTCGCCGCCGAGGTCGAACTCGTGGTTTCCGAGCGTCATCAAATCGTATTTCATGTAGTTCATGAGTTTCAAGTCAGCCATACCTTCAAACTTGTTGAAGTAGAGCGAACCTGAGAATACGTCCCCCGCATCGATCAAGAGAGCGTTCGGCTTCTCGGCACGAACTTGCTTAACGGCTGTCGCGCGTTTCGGCGCCAAGTCGAGTGAAGCGTGCGTGTCGTTCGTGTGCATGAATGATACTGTATTCCCACCGACCGAATATGGAAGCTCAGCTTCGATTGTGCGGCCGTTGCTCGTGAACTTCGCATGTGCCGTGAACGATCCGATTTTTGACGTATCGATGCCATGGACGCGGACGAGACGCTCGACTGTACCGTTCGCAAAGCGAACATCGAGACGAAGTGCGCTCGGCACGTTTTCCCCTTGTTTGAACGAGAGTGCTTCAGCCGGCTCGATGGCGACCGGATAGTTCAAAACGCGGACGCGCTTCTCGACTTTCAACCCCTTGCCGAGAACGATTCCTTTCGCCGTTTGATATGTACCGAGTTTGTTCATCTTGACCGAAGACTTGTACCAGTGAATCTTGGCCCCTTTGTATGTCTTGTCGAGTGACGCGTCGAGGTCCCCTCCGCGGACGAAGTCCGTTTTCAGTTTGACCGTCTTCGCTTTCGGTGCCGCGTCAGCTGTCGCTGCCGGAACGATCGATGAAGCGGTGATGGCCGCCACAGCGAGTGAAGCGTACAACTTGTTCGTTTTACGTGTGAGCATTTGATTTTCCCCTTTCAAATGTGGTGAAGCAGAACTAAAACGAATGATAGCGCTTACAATGTCTGACGGAGTACAATTGGCCTTGCTCCCTATTCCGTCTTCAGACCTATCGTTTCAGAGACCACTCTCCTCTCTAAACATATCCAATTCCACTAGTAAATACAATTAATTTTTCGTTAATTCCGTGTATCTTTTCCAAAAAATCCCCCGACTGCAACATCGAGGGATTCCTTGGAAATTGAAACACGTTAGGCAAAAAGCCTTACTCCGCTTCAATCAACTCATGAACTTGTGTGAACGGACTCGATGCCCCAGCCTTCAAATGACCGTGCTCGATTTCTTGAAGACGCAGCGCCTCAAGTTGCATCTTTGAGGCCGCGCCCCATTTGTTCGGTCCACAGTCACGGAGGGCGACCGTCCGGACCATGAACTCGGTCGTCTCAGCCGTCGCATCGAACTCGACCCATACTTGGTTCGGGCCGCCCCAGGCCGCGATATCCTCGGACAAGTACAAGACCCCGTCGACCCAAATCTCGTAGCGCATCCGTCCTAAGCCAAGGGACGACCGTTTCTCGAACGGGTTGAGCACGTTCAAGTTCAAGCGATACGTCTGTCCTGATTTCGTCGGTAGAATTTGCGTGTAGACCATGTGATCGCCTTTTTTCATCGCGTTCGCCTCAAGATGATACGACACGTTCGTCGTCAAGCGACGTACGTTCAGTGGGATCGTCGACTCGTCCAACCGTCCGCTCGTGATGACCCCGTTCAGCGGCATCCAGTCTTGGTCGAGCGTCGGATGCAGATAATCGCGCATCGTGTCTCGTTTATTCACGCCCCAGAACGCGAGCACCGGCCACTCATGACCGATCACTTCATAGAACAGCTTTGCGTATAGACGGTCCCCATATTCAGGCGCGAGGAACAACTCGAGGATGGCCCGGGCGTTGAACGGAATGTACGTCTCGAAAGCGACGTCGCTCTCGGCGAGCACTTGCTGGTGCCACATGCCCATCCGGTACTCCCAATATAACAAGTCGTACGGGTCATAGCCGTGGAGCGTCGCCTCGGTCAACCCGACCGCTTCAACGTAAGACGTCCATAACGCGACGACACGGTCATCTTCCCGCGACTTCCATGAATAGCAACGAATCGCGCCTTCGACGGTGAACTCGGCCGGGAGGGTACGGTTTTTCCGGTAAAAGGCACGACCGATCTCGAGGATGTTCGACCGTAGATGTCGCGTCGGCCGGTCGTTGTACAGCTTCATATATTCATAGGCGTGGGCATGACCGTGATTTGACGTCACACTTTGGCGCATCATATCGCGAAACGGTTTTGTCTCGTCCGCTTGTTCGAACGCTCGGCCGTCGACCGGGATGATACGATGGGCGAATCCGAGGTCGCGCGCCATCATCGTGGCGACTTCCGCATCGATATCGAGCGACTCGACGTGCGCCACGTTTTGGTAAGTGAACGCCTCGATGTTTGCGAGGAACGGTTTCAGGAGCGCGAGCGACAGACGGCTGTCGATCCCGGCCGTGAGGGAGAAGATGATGCGTTCGTCTGTCTCGAACAGCTGATGCAACTGGTTGTCGAACCAGGTCCGGAGCGGTTCGATCGCCGCCTCGACTGGTAGCGATTCAAGCGGACGCCGTGGATAATAACGGGTCATCACACATGACCCATCGACGAAATGGTTCGGAACGAGAATCCGGATCGTCTCATAGATCGTGAAGTGACCCGGCAAGTGGTAATGGTTGTGTTGACGCAACTCGCTTGAACAGAGCGGGTGCGGTGCGGACTGGACGTCTTCTTGCAACAGCTCTAAATGACTGGCGGCCCGGAGCGGCGCTTCTGTCGTGAAGTAGACGCCGCGCATCCCTGTCGCATCGTGGTAGAGCCGGACGGATGCCTCGTCGCCACGAATGAGCACATAACGACCGCCCATGAAGTCGAGTGACTCATGAAACGCTTCCGTCGTTTCTGCGCTCAGTCGCGCAAGCAAGTTCATCCGGTCACGCTTCATCGCTCGGATGTCAATGACATCCCCCATAGCGAGCATCCACCGATTTCCATTTTGAATCAAGTCGACCTGAGTGATTGGGTCATAGTAAAAGAAGTCACCGTTCGGCAAAGTGACCATATCCCACCCGTCACGTGTGGTCTGTGTCGGCGTCATTAAAAATCCACGTTGATAAGCTTGCATCGTTTTCCCTCATTCTATAGTAAATTCTTGCCTCGACTCGAAAAAAGATGAGCACCGGACGTGCCGGTAACTCATCGAGATTGACTGATGATGGTCATCCAAATATTAGAGGTAGAACCCGCTGCTTTTGCATAGTCAGCCGGTTTAGCCAAATTGAGCTGAACACCGTTTTGATATAAATACAAATGGGTCACTCTCCCGCCACCAGAAGCCCCGATCGTGATGCCTCGTTTCGTGAGCGTCTCGTCCGGTTCGGCAATGATAGAGACGACCGAATCGCCGCGATCACGACGGACGATGATCGTCCCACGTTTCGGGTCGATTTGGGCCCCTGTGAAGCCCATCGGTTTATGACTGCTGTTCGAGTGTATGTATAGGCCTTTCGCATCTAACCGTAGCGCCATCCCGCTAAATCGCAAATCGTTTCCCAAGGTAGACGCATGAAGCTTCACTTTCGCCTCGGCTTCTTGGTTTTGTTGATAGATGACGCCAGATAAAATCAGACAGACCAAGACGAACGTCCTGACGAGAAATTGGAACTTTCGTCTCTGTTTCCGTTGTGCACGACTCATAATACCCCTCCAAATTATATATTATTCCTAAAGAAAATAGAACCAATATAATAATACCTTATTTGTTTTAAATTTCCATAATTTATTGGGATTAATATGTATTTTTTTCAGTTTACTACATAGTAAAACCGGCAGCGTCAAACGCTACCGGTTTCAAGATGGCTCCGCCCGAAGGCTTTGCTCTATTTAACCCTAAGGGAGGGTCAATAAATGTCAGCGCTAATTACTTAGCGATGTTCACCGAAGTGAACAATGGGTGTTTGTTGTTCGCGAGGTCGAGGACTTCGAACGCAGCACCTGGTTTGAGCGTGAGCGTTTGAGCCGTCTCAGCCGGAGTCAACACACGGTCAACCGTGATTTTGACTTGGTTCGACTGCGATCCCATGACTTCTGAGACTTTCGCAGATTTCGCGAGGTCTTGGTCGCCGACGAAGAGTTTGAAGTCTTCATAGCCGTCCTCGATTGAGTAGTCTGCGATCGACTCATCGAACGTGAGCGTGATGATCGCGTAGTCGCCTGACACGTTGTTCGACGTGAGAACTGCCGAAGTGAGACCTGGAAGGTCGTTTTCAGCGAACTTCTCGTTCAAGGCGAGTGTATCCATGACGTTGCCCGCCACGTCTTTAACGTTTTGGATTGTGAACGCGTATTTACCAGATGTCTGGATCGCGCCTTCTTTGAGCGTCAACTTGATGACGTCACGTTTCTCGTTCGTGAAGACGGCTTTCTCAGCGATCGCTTTGCCTTCGATCAAGAAGTTGCCCAAGTAGAGTGATGATGGGTCAAGTTTCTCGCTGAACTTGAGGTAAAGTGTGCTGTTGTCCTTCTCTTGGAAGTAGTAGCCATCGAACGTCGGCTTCTCTTTCTCGATTGGGCTCGATGTGATTGAGAACTTGATTGATTGAGCCGCGCTCGCGTTGCCGACGACATCCTCTACGAGGTTCTTCGGAAGCGTGACCGAGTAGTTTCCAAGTTCAAGATCCGAGATCGGCGTCTTGATTTGGTTCTTCGAGTAGTACGAAGCGTCTGTCCATGCTTTGACTTTCTTCTCGACACCGTTCGGCGTGATGTACGAACCGACCATCTCACCATCGTAGAGCGCGTTCACTTCTTCAGAGAACGTGAGGACGAGGTGGTTCTTGCCGTCGATGACTTTCACTTCTGCTCCAGTCACAGTCGGTGCAGTCGCATCGTTTGTGAAGTTGACGAGTTTCGTTGACGCTGCGCCGTAGTTGCCAGCGAGGTCGCGGAACTCAGAAACTTTCACGTCGATTTGACCGATGAACGTGCTGTCACGGACAGTGAGGACTTTGCCTGACTCGTCGAGCCATGCGTTGTCGTCAAGGTCAGCTTCGATGTCACCGTTTGTAAGCGTGATTTTCGCAACATGGTTGTAACGATCCACATAGACAGCCTCAGAGAATGTCACTGTGAGGTAGCCCGGTTTCGAAGACGACATGCCGACGACTGCAGGTGCTACACCGTCAACGACTTTCTTCTGAACGACCTTCGTCACTGGGTTTGGTGTGATGAAGTTGCCAGCGAAGTCACGGAGACCGACGAGCGTCAACTTGTAATCTTTTCCTGCGACGAACTGAGCGTCTGACAAGTCAAGGATGAACGACTTACCGTCCCACGAGAGCTTGTCGACATCAACTTTGTAGCCAGCGCCAGAAGCGTCTGTCAACTCAAGTTTCTTCTCAAGCGCTTCTTCTGAGTCAACGTTGACCGGCTCAGAGAACGTGAACTTCACGCGGTTGTTTTCAAGGTACTCAGGATCGTTAAGGACTGGGCGCACGTTATCTGTGAGCGTGTAGATTCCTTTGAACGGTACGAGATCTTTGCCGTCAAGACCTTTGATCTTCGAGCTGGCAAGCACGGCGTAACGGCCGTCGAATGTCTTCTCGGCGCGAACGACGAGCGTTTTGCCGTCTTTCGAGAGTGTGCCGCGCAGTCCTTTAAGGCGTTGCGCATCTGGGATGTGATCGATTTCGACCGTTCCATCTTTGAGCATGCCGTTATAAAGAAGTGTGCTCGCGTCAACCGGTTTCGAGAAGTTGATTTGAAGTTCTTTGGCGTTGAGCAACTCGACGCTTGATACCATCGGTGCTGACTCGACGACTTTATACTTGAACGATTTCGAAACCGTTCCATACGCTTTGTTCGAGTAAGTGAACGTCGCAGTGAACTCGCCGACTTGCGACGTGTCGATACCAGACCATGAACCCGGCTTCATGTAGACGCGGTCTGCAAATTTGACCGGCTGTGAGCGGATACCTGAGACGGCTTGTCCTTTTTCGAAGACGAGCATTTCTTTCGGTCCGATCACTTCTTGAGCGTAGTTCAAAACGCGAACGCGCTTCTCAACTTTGATGCCCTTCCCTTTGACGAAACCTACCGCCGTTTGGAAGACACCGAGCTTGTTCATGTTGACTGAAGACTTGTACCAGTGAATCTCTGATCCGTGATACGTCTTGTCAAGCGCTGCATCCAAGTTCCCTTGACGTACATAGTCCGAGCTGAGCTTGACGACAGGCATTGCCGCTGAAGCTGACATTGCTGGTGCGACCGCTGCCGCTGTCACTGCAAACGCTGCCGCTGCCGTGACAAATTGTTTTTTGTTTGCCATCTTGTTTAAATCCTCCCTTTGGTAAAATGCGATTTCTGCGTCTTCGACTCCCCCTCGTCCTCTCGATCACGCCTCAAGGCACCCTTACTGCCATGAGTTATGTATAGCATCGATAGGACTTGGGTCATACAAAAACAGGTATCTAAAACCATACATTGACTTTTAGCCTATGCATCGTCCCAGATTGCTTACATCCATAATATACATAACGTTTCCAATTGAAACAAGCGACTTTTTATCGAAAAAGGGAAATGATAATGCATTTTCGTATTTTTATTTAGAATATTCAAGATGCCAATCTAGAATTACCAGTGTGATTAAAATCGCATAAAATCAACAAAGTAAGCGCTATCAACGTTTTTAATCAAGATCAGACTTCTGTCATCGGATTCGATTTTTATGAAATGAACACTTAAAATATAATTTCCAGTTTCCGTTTTGGATTTTACATTTAATAAACCTATATTACCTTTAATTACCATTTAATTATGTGAGTAATGTTTTTTAATAAACCAATTCATTACCAATTAAGAACTTCTACTGATTCGTCCGACACGAATTACGCTTTTCGAATAGGACTTTTGGGTCAGATGAATATGGACGATTCATAGCCGGTGAGACGTTTTTTCTTCAATACGACAGAAAATATCCAGTAAATGGTTATCGAGAAATCGGAGTACGGTTCTTGTATTGTCATTTTGCTAAATGATCACACACAAAAATCGCCCTTCCTGAGAAGGGCGATCTGAAGTATTGCTTTTTAATATCCAGCGTAGCTGAGTGATTCGATGAAGGCGCGTTTCTCGCCAGCGTAGAGCGGCCATTTGACGACACCTTCGCTGCCTTCCACCGTGACGATGATCCGGTTCTGTGGACGGACGTTCGTTTTGATGAACTGAATGAGTTTTGCATCCGGCTCAAAGATGTACCACTCCCCAACCGAACCATCCTCATACTCCATGTACTCGACCTCTTCCGGGTCAATGTTCACTTTGTATGACTTGCTGCCGACTTGGATGCGGAGCGTCTCCATATCGAGGTAACCTTCGTCTGATTCGATGTCGACGAGAAACGCCATATTCGCTTTTGATGGCTTCCCGAAGAAGACAGGCGCAAACGTCTCAGCGTAGCGGACGTCCCCTTCGCTATCGAACACTTCTTTATGAAGCGTGATTTGGCCAGGCAAACGATAGAACTTGTTGTATAGCGCATGTTGCACGCCGAGCTTGAGGGCGCCGCCTTTATTGCCGGCTCCGTCTACTACATACAACTCAATCGGTTGTCCGAGTTTTTGTTTCGGGATCTTGATGGCAAACTTCCCGGTCGACATGACTGGGGCTTTATACGTCTTCGTCCCAATCTTCGCATAGACAGTTGCATACGCTTCGGCCGTACCAGTGATTGCCGTTGCGGTCGTCGTCACGCTCTGCGTAACGCGTGGACGCATCGGGGCACGACCGTCTTTGATGACTTTCGTCGAGCGCGTGAGGCTCGTCGCCCCCTTCGCGTCGACTGTCGTCGCCCGGATGACCGTGCCGATTGGAAGGACCGCTGTCGTGCGGCGATAGACGCCTTTCGCGTCATAACGTGCCGTGTACGTCGCGTTCCCGACTTGAAGCGTCAATTTTGCACCCGGTGTGCCGGTCACGACGATGTGACGGGCCGTGCTGTTGACTGTGCCGATTTTCGGCGTCGCCGGACGTGCGGCCGGATCGACCGCGACGACGACTTGTGTCGTCTCGCTGACGTTTCCGGCAGCGTCACGCAAACTGACCGAGATGACTTTTCCGACCGACTGCGGGCTCATGTTGAATTGAGCCGTTCCTGCCTCTGTGACGACGCGCGTATACACTTTGCTGTTGATGCCAATCAAAGCTGTCGTACCGGCCTCACCTTCGATGACGATTGATTTCGACGTGTGGAGCGGTATCGAGACGACCGGTGCAAGTGGCGCCGTGACGTCGACCGTCTCGACGACCGGTGGCTCTTCTGTCGTCGAGCCTTCTGCTTGTGCTTGAAGCGGCAAGAGTGGCGAGACGATGAGCGAACCGGCTAAGAAAAACTTTAAATACGATGAATGATTCATGACTTTCCTCCATTATCTAGGTTTATCATTATTTTGGTTGGTTTCCCTATTTTATTGTAATAACATCTCTAATAAAAAGTTCGTTTTTTTAAACATCAGGTGAATGATTTCATAAAAAAAAACTGCTTTGGATGTACCAAAGCAGTCCTCCCTCTCATACTTCATGAATCATCGTCGCCTGGCCGCCTTGCCAAAGCCACGTGTCGTTCTCTTTCACATAGACATGCAGCACCCAGAACCGACCTTCGTAGGCGTTCGTTCCGAGGATGAAACGCTCTTCAAGCAATAGTTGCACGAGGGCGATCTCGCCTGCTACCGTCTCGTCGAACGTGACGGTCTCCTGCGTGATCCACTGGACCGACGCTGGGTCGACGAACTGGTCTAAAAATGTTTCTTTATCGAACTGACGTCCGCTCGAGTCGACGTAACGAAACTCGTCGTGCATGATGCCGCGCATCGCGTCCAGGTCGCCCTTGACTTGAAGCGCGGCCCGTTCGTCAGAAAGTTGTTTTAAGTTGATTGTTTCCATTGATGTACCTACCTTTCGCGTCCATCATAACATACTCGTATGCTCGAGTCGTCCCACTCGTAATGGTCGTCTCAATTGTTTGATTGTACGTAACCACATCGGTACTATTCTGTTTCTTATCCCCTATTCCCTGTGTACTTAGCAATATACAATTTATCCCATTTAGAAAGGACGATGCTCATGGATTTGATCGACCCGTTCATCTGACAACTCGTCATCGTCCCTATCCTCACCATCGGGACCGGTGTCCTCATCGCGTTACGATTCGACAAGGCTTATATCGCCCCGCTCATCACGTTGGTGCTCAATCTCGCAATTGAAATGACGATGGGCCTCGTGTACTATGGGACGCTCACTTCTCCATCGTCTTGGAATTGGCTTTTCCCGATTCCCACGTTTCTCATCGCCTATACGTTTCTCAGTAAACGGAAGACCGAGCGCCAGATAGAAAAACATTCCTGAGCCCTAATCATTCTGACAGTTTCGATATTGACATTCTGACTTCAGCCCGTTAAAGTAACGATAACATTCATACGAACTCGCGATGAGAAAGAAGAGTAGCGTGAAGATACGTCTCCAGAAAGCCGGTGGTCGATGTGAACCGGTGACGTGTTGCACGTGAATGGGCTTTTGAGCGTTCAGACCGATACGTAGGCTCTGACGGGTCCTCCCGTTACCGAGGACAGCGAATGATGGTTCGCGATGAGTGGGGAGGCGCGAAGTCTCTCAACGAAGGTGGCAACACGGGGAAATCTCCTCGTCCTTCATGTCCGATCGGGCATGAGGGGCGGGGAGATTTTTTGTTTGATTGCTTGGAGGTGTTCGGGTGATGTCCCGCGGATATAGGCACCACGGTCATCATAAACAAATAGTACATGTCCTGCTTCCTGATGAATGAACTGAACGGCAGGATACGACATGGCCCAGCCACGCAGTCGTGGTCTCAATGGTTGAAAGTCTTGGTGACAAATCGCCTCCAACAAACGAGACATCCGGATCTGGTCTCGATCAGCAATCGGCACGATATACGTCCAGAGCGTCTCCTCCTCTTCTTCGGAACGAATCAACGCCGTCTGAAAGCGGAGCGATTTGTCGCGAATCAATCGAAACATACCGGTGTTGCCCGGGTGATCACCATAAACATGATACACGAGCGTGAAGCCCTCACCGTTCGGAAACAAGGTGTCGAACAACCCCTTCGCTTTTCGTATCACGGCATCGAAATACGCTTGATTCAACTCATCCGATTGATCGAGAAACGGACTTAATTCTTCTTCTAGCTCGATGTGCTCAGTGAGCGCATCTCCTGAGAATTGATTCGGTTTTAAGATGTGCATCATAGTTTCCCCTTTTCTCTCAAATTATAAGGAGGTTATCGATATGAAACAACTCATCATCAACGGCGACGAACTGACACCGGTGGCAATCTTTCATCGATTAGAAGGAGAACGGAAAGTGTTGCTCGAGAGTCGCGCCGAAGGCAAGCACGGCCGCTACTCGATCATCGCTTCGAACCCGGTCGAGACGATTCGCGCCGACGGCAACGAAGTGACCGACGCATCCGGCACGATGCACACAGAAGATCCGCTCGCCTTGTTGTCGGAACTGGTTGCGCGGGACACACCGGACGCCCCCTATCCGTTCATCGGCGGTGCCGTCGGCTATATCGGCTATGACATGCAGCGCGTCTATGAACCGATCCCGAATACCCCGAGCGAGACGCGTGGTTTGCCGGACGCCTTGTTCCAACGATATGAGACGGTCGTTCTCTATGATCATGTCGAGGAGCAGGTCATCGTAATCGACACCGGGGATGATGATGCTGAGAAGCGACTCCACCACGTCAAACAGGCTCTCGAGACGGCGAAGACACACGAACTTGCCCCCGTCGTCCGCACGAGTGAACGGGTGTTGACTGGCAAGGATGAATTTGTCGAACGCGTCCTAAAAGCGAAAGAAGCCATCCTCGCCGGAGAGGTGTTCCAACTCGTCTTATCCCAACGAATCGATGCGACGTTCACCGGCGACCCGTTCCATTTCTATCGGACGCTCCGGAAACAGAACCCGAGTCCGTACTTGTTCTATATCGACCTCGGCGAGGCGATCGTCCTCGGGGCGTCCCCGGAGAGTCTCGTCCGCGTCGAGGGAAATCGCGTCTCGACGAACCCGATCGCCGGCACCCGCCCCCGTGGCAAGACAATCGAAGAAGACGTGCGTCACGCCGCTGATCTCATTCAAGACGAGAAAGAACTCGCCGAGCACCGGATGCTCCTCGACCTCGGTCGCAACGACATCGGCCGGGTCGCCAAAGTCGGCTCGGTCACGATACCGAAACAGATGGAAGTCGAGCGCTTCAAAAACGTCATGCATCTCGTCTCCGAGGTCGAAGGTGAACTGCGCGACGACTTGAATCCGATTGACGCGCTGCGGGCCTGTCTCCCGGCCGGTACCGTCTCGGGCGCCCCAAAGATTCGAGCGATGCAGCTGATTGACGAATTGGAAACGGTGAAGCGCGAAGTATATGCCGGGGCCGTCGGCTATCTCGACGTCCGGGGCGGCTATGATTTCGCCCTCGCCATTCGGACGATGGTCGTTCAAGGTGACACGGCCTATGTCCAAGCCGGTGCCGGCATCGTCTACGACTCGGACCCGGTGTCAGAATATGAAGAGACGTTGCATAAAGCCAAATCACTCTTGGAGGTGTTCGCATGATTCTACTCATCGATAACTACGACTCGTTCACGTATAACGTGTATCAAGATGTCGCCCGGTTCAGCGACGTCTTGGTCGTCCGCAATGACGAACTGACAATCGACGCGATTCGCGACCTCAATCCGGCTGGAATCATCATCTCCCCAGGTCCAGGTGGCCCGCTGGATGCCGGTGTCTCGCTCGATGTCGTCCGCACCTTGTCCGGCACCATCCCCATCCTCGGCGTCTGTCTCGGACATCAAGTCATCGCCGAGGCGTTCGGTGGCACGGTCGGTCGGGCCGAACAGGTCATGCATGGGAAGACGTCCGTGATCGAGACGACCCCGGGCGTCTTGTTCGACGGGAGTCCGAGTGAGGTCATGCGCTACCATTCGCTCGTCGTCTTGGAGACGGACCTCGTCGTGACCGCTCGCACGCATGACGAGGTCATCATGGCGCTCGAACATCCCGAGCACCCGACATATGGTGTCCAGTTCCATCCCGAATCGATTGGAACGCCAAACGGACGTGACGTGTTCAAGCGCTTCGTCGACTTGTGCCATGCAAAAAGACCGAGGAACGCGTCCTCGGTCTGAGCGTCAGGCCTTCAAGAAATCTTCCATTTGGAAGTCATGTTTGTCGAGCATGATTTGGTCCGGCGTCACGCCATTTTGACGCAATTTGGCAATCGTCTCATGCAAGAAGTCATCGCTGCCGACAAGGTAAAACAGTCCGTCTTTGTCTGCGGCGAGCGTCTCGACCAGCTGGTAATAGTCCGGACGATTGTCGACGAACTCGGCCGTGAATCCATTCGTTGACGCGAACACATCGTTAAACAAATATTCTTTCGACGAGTCGACGTTCAACGAGTGGAGGTGCGGCACACCTTCCCCGTTCGCCAAATACGCGAGTACGAGCGGGCGGAACGTCGCAATGCCGACCCCGCACGATAACAGATAGACGTTCTTCCCTTCCCGCTTCAATGGCACGTTCGAATGCGTCTTGAAGATGGCGACCTTGTCCCCGATGTTCATGTCACGCAAGATTGATTTAAACGTCGAACATTCCGGTTTGACCCGAGTCGTGATACCGATCGCGCCTTCATGCGGCAACGTCGAGATCGACATGTGCCGAATCAACGTCCGGTTCGGTCGATCTTCCTTGTTAAATCCTTCGAGCGCGAAGTGCGTGTGCGCCCCTTCTTCCCACGTGAAGCCCTCGGGCAGATCCAGTTTGAACGTGTAGGTGTCTCGCGCTTCCTGCACGACTTGTTGAATTGGTGTCCAATAAATCTGCATGCTGATCCCCTCCTTCTATTAATAGACCGCGATCGGTCCATACGGTCCTTGAATGATCTCCAGTTTCGTCTCAAAAATGTCAGATAGGATGTCGGCGTCCATAATCTCTTCGACCGTACCAAAGGCGGCGATGTTCCCGTCTTTCATCGCACAGATGCGGTCCGAATATTTCGCCGCGAAGTTGATGTCATGGAGCACCGTGACAATCGTCCGTCCAAACTCGTCGGCGACGTGCCGCAAGTATTCCATCATCTGGACCGAGCGAGCGATATCGAGGTTGTTGAGCGGCTCGTCGAGGAGCACGTATTCCGTCTCCTGACAGAGCACCATCGCGACGTACGCCCGTTGGCGCTGTCCGCCCGACAATTCATCGAGATAGCGATGCTCGAGCGACGTCAAGTCGAGGAAGTCGATATATTTCGAGATGATCCGTTCATCCTCTTGCGTCAACCGCCCTTTTGAGTACGGGAAACGTCCAAAACCCGCGAGCTGACGGACGGTGAGACGCGTCACGAAATGATTCTCTTGCCGTAAAATCGTGACGATTTTCGCCAAATCTTTCGATTTCGTGCTCGACACGTCCATCCCGGCGACTTGGATTTGACCCGCGTCTAAATCGAGCAAACGGCCGATCATCATGAGCGTCGTCGATTTCCCAGCCCCGTTCGGTCCGATCAACGACGTGAACCCGGCCTTCGGGATGTCGAGATTGATTGGTCCGATTTGGACATTATCCGAATACGATTTTTGTACTTGTTCCAATTGAATCATAGCGATTTTCTCCTTAAGATAACTGCCAAGAAAATGATGCCGCCGAACAGTTCAATGATGACGGACACGACACTCGGCGTATTGAGAATGTGATACATAAAGAAATACGCGCTCGTCAACACGAAGAACCCAAGCGCGAACGCCATCGGAAACACGTATTTATGATCGTACGTCGCTGCCACTTGATAGCTGAGCGTCGCCACCAAGAATCCAAAGAACGTCAACGGTCCAATCAGCGCCGTCGATACCGACATAAGAAGCGAGATCAAGACGAGCGTAAAGATGACGCTCCGGCGATGGTTCACCCCGAACGAAGTCGCCACGTCTTTGCCGAGTGCGACGACGTTCAAGCGATTCGAGAAACTATACAACAACGTCCCGACGACAATCACAATCGGAATGACGATCGGGAAGTAGGCCGCATCGGCATGCATGACCGATCCGAACAGACGGGCCTGCAGGACGTCGAACTCGGACGGCGCGAGCATGCGTCGCATGAACGAGGACACCGAATTCAATCCCGTCCCGATGATAATCCCGACGAGAAGCATCAGTTGCAGGTTGCCGTATTTCCCGGACAAGAGCCAGCCGTACAAGAGCAGACTCATGAGCACCATGAGGCCAACCTGGGTCAAAAAGGCACCGGTTCCCGAAAAGCCGATTAGCGCACCCGCCCCGAAGAAGAAGATCATACTCGTCTGAATCGTCGAGTAGAGCGCGTCGAACCCGAGCAAGGATGGTGTGATGATGCGGTTGTTCGTCACCGAATGAAACGCGACCGTCGCCAAGCTTTGACAGAGCGCGGCAATCGCCATCGTGATGACGGCGACGACCCGACGCTCGACGACCGGGACGAACGACGGTGAGTCGAACGGGACCGGATTGTTAAAGACGAGTAACCCGAACGCACAGAGCAGTCCCCCGACGATAAAGAAGGCCAGGAACAACCAATAGCGGCGCTGTTCTCGTTTCGAACGGAACGCCGTCGCACACCGATCGTCTGTATGCACGGACCGACCATCAACATCGTATGCTTCCCGATGCTTCGTCTTATTTTCAATAAGTGTGCTCATCGTACCCCTCCCGTCTTCCGTTGTCTCAAGAGAATTACGATAAATACGATTGACCCGACCGTACCGAGAATGAGCGATACCGGCAATTCGAACGGCATGATGATCGTCCGCGAAATCAAATCGCTGACGAGGACCGTTCCCATCCCGATGACGCATACCCACGGCAAGTTGCTGCGGAGGTCGTCCCCGCGAAACATCGAGACGATGTTCGGGACGATCAGCCCGAGAAACGGCAGATTACCGATGACCGTCGCCACGACCCCGACCGCGAGCGCGATCAATCCCGTCGCAATCAAGATGAGACGATTGTAATTGACGCCTAAGCTCGTCGCGATGTCCTCGCCGAGACCAGCGAGCGTCAAGCGGTTCGCGAGGATGAAGATGAAGAACGTGACGAGGATGATGAGCCACAAGTATTCATACCGTCCGACCTGAACTGATGCGAACGACCCGACGAACCAACCTTCGATTGTCTGGCTGGCTTGAAAGAATAGACCGAGAAACGTCGACACGGCCGAGACGACCGCCCCGAGCATGAGTCCGATAATCGGGACAATCAACGACGAGCGGAGTTTGACCGAACGCAGAAACCAGAAGAAGACCATCGTTCCGATGAATGAAAAGACGATTGCCCCCGTCATCCGCATCATGAGCGTCGGAGCCGGGACGAGCAGATACACAGCGAGCAGGCCGAGCCCCGCCCATTCGAGTGTACCTGTCGTCGTCGGTTCGACGAGACGGTTCTGTGTGATCAGTTGCATGACGAGCCCCGACATCGCCATGGCGGCACCGGTCAACATGATGGCGACCGTGCGCGGAACGCGGGTGATCCAAAACATGTCCGACCCGCCTTCTTGACGAATGTCATAGACGCCGGTCACGAGCGAAAGGCCCGCCAATATGAACACCACGAGCATTGCTACGATAAAGGACTTCGTCCAAATGTTAGAAAAGGAGGGCTGAGACAATGTCTCAACCCTTGCTGTCATTGGTTTTTGCACAACGTGACTCCCTTATTTCGAAAGCGCGGCTGCGATGTCGTTGAATAGTTCAGAATAAGTTTGAATCGACTCGTTGATGTACGTATCGTTCGGCGCATACACGATTTTTTCGTCTGTCACGGCTTTCGTTTTTTGGAGTGCCGGTGCGTTATCAATCACGTCCGCTGCAGGTACAGCGTCTTCCATGCTTGAAATGGCCGCATCACGGTCGAGGACGAGCAACCAGTCCGGGTCACTCTCAGCAATCGCTTCGACCGAAACCTCATCCCCTTGGTGGTCACCTGTCGTTTTCGCTACTTCGAGGGCAGGTGTCCAGTCAAAGATGTCATACATCGGTCCGAAGACACGACCTGTGTTCGGCGCCGAGAAGCCGATATCGCCGCCTGAAACGATGACTGACATCACCTTGTCCTCACTATCGTATGCCTCTTTCACACTGTCGATCGATGCTTCGAAGCTGGCGATGAGTTCATCAGCTTCCGTTTCTTTTTCAAAGATTTGGCCGAGTGAACGTGTCGTCGTCTCAAAGCCTTCGACCAAAATTTCTCCTGGCGTGCCCGCATCTTCGGGAAGTTCGATGTCCAAGTTGATGACGGCTGCTTCTGGGACCAATTTTTTAATGTCTTCGTAGTAGTCGGCGAATCGTTGTCCGACGATGACGACATCCGGATCCACACCGGCGATCGCTTCTAGGTTCGGCTCATTGTGCATCCCGACGTCTACGATGTCTTTATCATTTTTATAAGGCAAGTCCGCTGGAATCAATCCGATTGGTGCCGCGACCAAGTCGATTCCCCAATCTGAGAGCGTCTCGAACGTTCGGTTGTCGAGCGCGACGACCTTCTCCGGATTGACCGGTACGTCGATTGTTCCATGTGCGTCCGTGATTTCAACTGTCTTCGGTGCCGTCTCGGCTTCCGCACTTCCTTCGTCTTTCGTTTCGTCCGTGCTACCGCATGCGGCTAGCGTGAAGACGAGTGATGTGAGCATAACTGCTGCTTTCCATTTCCCCATTCTTTCCATCTCCCTATGTATCTGTTTTTGAATGACGACCTTCTCAGTGAGTCCGCGACTAGTCCACGTTTCTGCTCTATGTAAGGAATACTGATGCTTTCTAACTGATAATGATTATCATTGTCGTTTTCATTGAGAAGCATAACAAACAAAAATAGGTTGCGCAATGCCAAATTTTCAAATTGGAAATGGAAATATTATTCTTTCTATATAACGCCAATAAAAAAGAAAGCAGTTGATATGGCTGCTTTCCAAATGGTTATGCTATTCTTTCTCTCTTTTTCTTTTCCGACCCCATATGCTGTAGGTGAGAAATAGAATGAGTGTGTACGTGAATGAAAAGACGAGGATTCGCAACCATCCGTCCGGAAGAATTTTTGAAATGAATAGGAGTGAGAACAAGATTGAAATCATGAGATGGGGACCTCGCCTGTCTTCTGGCAAGTCCCGCCAATAAATCAAGACGAGGATAAGCGCGAGCGGTCCACATAAGGCGAACAAGATAAAGAATGGGACCGGACGCATGAGAAATGGTAATTTAGGTTCGGTTTCTTTCATAGGACTCCCCCTCCCCTATGCTTCCGAAATGCCGTTGGCGAGTAGCAACAAAAAGATCCAAATCGATAGCGGCACGATCAATCCCAAATTCCCGACGAGACTGAACACGCGCACCGTCTTCTCTTTCGAGAATAGGCCCCAAATCAATGTGGCCACGAGGGCGACGTCTAAGGCAATGTAGACCCAAACGGCCGTCATCAAATCCAGATTCGGAAAGAAGCGGCCGTTCAAGGTGAACAGCGCCAAGATGGTCAGTAACGAGAGTCCAAACGTCACGTAGAGCGGCGCATAGCGGCGTTGTGTCATGTGGTCACCTCACTTTTCTGTTGCACCATCTGTCGGCAACGAAGGATGCACGTCTCGACGTATCCATCGAGCTGGTGCGGCAAAAACATCTTATACGTCCCTTCCTCTGTCGCCTTCGCATCTTGCTTGATTTTGAGGATGAGTGCCAGCAGATCGCCTTGTGCGGCATTGGTTAACACGTCGAAATCGAAGGCGTCCAATCGCTGCACTAAACGAGCGTTATATGAATCAAAATCGGCATAATACATCGCCTGCTTTTCTGGGTCTTTCGTAATGACTTGCTTGAGCCAGGCTTTATAAAACCCCTGCAACCAAATCTCGTCCGCGACGAGATGGCAATAATAGCCGAGGCGGAACGATTGATTCTCGTCCGCACTGTCCACCCAATATTGATCAAGATCGAGCCGTCTTGTCATATCCTCATGCCGTCCCGCGTAATAGTGGGTGTTTTGTTTAGACGTCGTCGCATCGGGCGCAAGATTTCCCAACAAAAAAGCCGTGCGATCGACATCTGTCAAATGCGCCAACACCTCATTCCCGATGACGAGATGCATCAAATGTGAACCCATCATCTCTCCCCCCTTTTCCTAATTATCCCATTCATGTATTCATCTCGACAAGCCAACTCTAGTCTGATACGCTCACTATACTGACCGTTCAGTATAGTGAGGAGGACACACATGAGTAAAAAACAATTGTTACTGCGGACCGCCGCACAAATCATTCAAACCGAGGGCATTCAACAACTGTCGATGGACCACTTAGCCAAACGCGCCGGTATCACGAAAGGTGGCGTCTTATACCACTTTGAAAGCAAGGCCAACCTGTTGCAGCAGATGAATAGAATGGCGCTCGATGAATTTGAAAATCGGATCGTCCATCATCAAACCGGGTTAGATGGTCCTTATCCGTTCACACGCGCCTACGCCCTCGCGACGCTCGATTATAGCGATGGTGATGCCGACTTGATTGCCGTCTTCATCTCATCACAAGAAGATGCGAGCGGAAAGCTTTGGAACGACGCCGCCAAACGTTGGGATAAACAGTTCGCCGCGGATGGTCCTGACGCTGATCGCGTGCTCGAGCTTCGACTGCTCTGTGACGGGTTTTGGTTCGCGTTGACATATGACTATAGCGCTGCGTTCAAAGATCGGGCTGCCCGCATCATCCGACAAAAGTGCGACGCGCTGTCAAAAGGAGAATCGTAACATGGGCTTCGTCTATCTCGTCGGTGCCATCGTCTCTGAACTGTTCGGTTCGAGCATGCTGAAGCTGAACGCGACGACAACGAGCCGCCTGCCCGTTCTCGGTGTCGCCTTCGGTTACATGACGGCATTTTACTTGTTGTCGCTCGCCCTCCTTTCCATCCCGCTCAGTTTCGCTTATGCGTTTTGGAGCGGGGTCGGCACGGCCGCGACGGCGCTGATCGGTTTTCTTGTCTTCAAGGAACAAGTCCGAGTTCAGACCGTTGTCGGCATCGGGCTTGTCATCGTCGGGCTCGTCTTGATGAAACTATGAGGAGGGAAATCATGAAATCCTATGGAATCTTACTGTTATCGATTGCGTTCGAAGTGCTCGGGACGTCGATGTTGAAGCTGTCGGACGGATTCACCAATCTGTTCCCGAGTCTCGTTCTCTTAATCAGCTTCGCCATCTCGTTCACGTTGATGGGCATCGTCTTGAAGAGCATCCCCCTCAGCATTGCCTATAGCGTCTGGGCCGGACTCGGCACGGTCGCGACCGGGCTGATCGGAGTGTTCGTGTATGGGGAAGTGCTGTCGACCTTGAACAGCATCGGCCTGATCGTCATCGTGCTCGGCGTCATCGTCATGAATCTTGGAAAACGGGAGGAGCAACCACATGCTGGCTGACTTGATCGAACAACAGGAACGGGCGTTACTGACGACCGAAGTGCGCACATCGCCTGAGCACTTGCACCGTCTACTCACGGATGATTTTTTTGAAATCGGCAGTTCGGGGCGCATGTTATATCGGACGGCATCTGCCGCCACGATGGACCTCGGCGAGATTCACATCACCTTATCCGACTTCTCACTGGATAGCGTTCAAGACGACATCATCCTGGCCACGTATCGGACCGAAGACCACTCCACTGGATGCATCGCCTTGCGCAGTTCGATTTGGGTGAACGTTGATGGCCAGTGGAAGATGCGTTTCCATCAAGGGACAATCGTTCCGCCTTCTTGACACTAAATACGTCACCTCAAAAGGGAGTGTCCCAATCGACACTCCCTTTCATCATACCTGGTTCATTTTTGTACATACCCCTCATGTTCATTTTACTTATAATCAAGCCATCCGATGAGATGAAAGGAAGATGAACATGAGTCAACACAAACAACCGCAATGGCTTCAATCCGTTCGTCCGAGGCGTTCCGTAGAAGAACAACTGGCCCTCAAAGCGTCGCGTGAAACGAAATTGACGTTCGAGCCGACCATCCCGCTCGATGCCATCCGTAAAAAACGACCGACCGTCACCGTCACGTTCACGGTCGGGGGCTTCGGCGTCCATAACGAGTCCACCTTCACGTTTTTTGAAGATGGCGCGGTCAAACGGGAAATCATCTGGCGCGAAGAGTTCGACTTGAGCACGGCGATCCCCAAATCCGGTTGGTACAACGAAACAGATGCCTTCCGCGTCCATGAGCGATTCGTGTCGCTCGTCTCCCATCGCTGGCCTGAAGTGTTCGAAGAGAAAGGATGCTTCACGATGGACGGGACGCAATGGAACTTCACCGTGAACCGTCACGGCAAACTGTTGCACCAGCATAGTGGCAGCAACGCCTATCCTTCCAATTGGAAAGCTGTCATCGAACTGTTCGGCATCTCTTGAACGAAAAAAGAGCACCCACTATGGGCACTCTCCATTCAGAGGGCTTGAATCATCTCGACTCGATTGCCGAACGGGTCGCGGAACTCGAACCGGTCGAATCCGGGAATCGGGATGCCCGTGAGCCGCTCGATTCCTTCCGCCTCAAGTTTCTGTCCCCATTCCGCTAAATCGGTCACGGCATAGGCGACGTGTCCTTTCGTCGGCAGCCGGTCAACCCCGTCCTCGGTACCGACGTGAACGCTACGGTCGCCGACCTCGAGCCAAAAGCCGCCCCGCCCTTGAAGCGACGCCGGTTTCTCGATTTCTGGAAGACCGAGCACGCCGCAATAAAACGAACGGGCACGGGCTTCCTCGCCTTTCGGAATCGTGATTTGCACGTGATGGATGCCTTGAATCATGTCGTTTTCCCCTTTCGATACGTCAACCCGACGAACTGAAGCTTTTGGTTGAACAGGCGCGGATACGCGAGATAACCGACCATGACCGCCGAGATCGACGCGGTCGTCAAGATGAGGAACAAGATGAGTAATTGATAGAGCACCGCCTCCATCGGGTCGGCCCCGCCGATGATGAGTCCGCTCATCATACCCGGGAGTTGGACGAGCCCCATCGTCTTCTGCGCCTCGACGGTCGGAATCATGCTCGTGCGGATGGCGCTCTTCAAACTGCGCTCAATCGCTGCTTTCGGTGTGCCGCCGAACGACAAGATGAGTTCAATCACTTCATCGCTCCGCTCGACCTCGTCTTTAAACTTGTTCAAGAACAGGAGCGACAATACCATACAGTTCCCGATGACCATGCCGCTAATTGGGATGACTTTCTCCGGCTCGAACGGGATGATGCCGAGTCCGAGCATGAGACCCATCGTCAACGTCTCGACCGTGACAAGCGTGAGCAGAATCATCCATGTGATGCCGGGGATGCCGTCCCCTTTCTTGATGATGTTCTGTGTCGCCGCCCCGATCATGAGCAGGATCATGAGCAACATGAACACCGGGCTGTCGCTCTCGAAGACGAACGTCAAAATATAGCCGATGATGAGCAACTGAACAATCGACCGCACCGTCGCAATCAAGATGTCGCGCTCGAGTCCGAGTTTTAAGAACAGCGCCAAACCGAGCGGGATGGCGACGAAAACCAACGAGGTCATCAGTTCGATGAACGTCATAGTTCTTCCCCCCTCACGAAACGACCGATCATCGGGTTGTCCGACTCGTCGATGAACGTCGCGTCGCCGAACTCAATCAGTTCCCCGTTTCGCAAAAACCACATGTCATCACTGACACGACGGGCTTGATCGAGGTCGTGCGTAATCCAGACGACGGTGACCCCGAAGTCTTTTTGCAGTCTCACAATCAATCGCTCAATCTCTTTAACAGTCCGATAGTCGAGGCTCGCCGTGATCTCGTCCAATAACAGCACGTCCGGTTTGTTGACGAGCGTCCGGGCGATGGCGACCCGACTCCGTTCCCCGCCCGACAACGTCTTGATCGGTTGGTCGAGCGAGATGCCGCCCAAGTCGACTTTCTGCAACAGGTCCGCCGCCCGCTCCCGTTCGAGCGTCTCGCCGAAGATGGCTTTCGGCAGGTTCATGTTGTCGTACACCGTCCCATCAATCATCGGCGCACTTTGGAACGCCATACCGACACGTTGGCGCAACTCGATGACATCAATCGAATCGATGTTCTCCCCTTTAAAATAAATCGCGCCGGCGTCCGGCGATAACAGGCCGTTGATGTGCTTCAGGCACGTCGTCTTGCCGGCACCGCTCGGACCGACGAACGTCGTGATCCGTCCTTCCCGAAAATAACCCGTCACGTTATGTAAAATGTCTCCATGACTCACGTTCTTGAATTCAATAATCTGCATCGGCGTCGCCTCCCATCATGTCATGCTGTCTGTCTCAAGCAATGAATACATATATAAATCGTCGTACTTACCACGTGTGAACTCATACCCCTCAGCAACCCTTCTCGCGTAAATCCGACCCGCTCGAGGAGCTGTTGTGACGCGGTATTCGCCGGCTCGACGAGCGCCTCGATACGATGGAAGCCGAGTTGTGTGAACCCATGACGAACGACCGCGCGGAGCGCCTCACCGGCAATGCCTCTTCCCCAATGATTCGAGCTGAGCTCAAACCCGATTTCGGCTCGCTGGTGCTTCGCTGACACGTTCAAAAATCCGCAACTGCCGATGACCTCGTCTTGCCCGGTCAACGTGATTCCCCAGCGGACACCTGTCCCTTCCTCGAGAATCGAATCGTACCAGGCAATCTCTTCTAACGCATCCTCTAACGACGTGAACGGGTCGAGTCCCATATGGCGGACGACCTCAGGTTTCGATAAATATGCCAACAGGTGTGGCGCATCGTCCGCTGTCACCCGCCGTAACGTCAGCCGATTGGTGCTGAGTGACATCACGATCGGTACCCTTCCTCGACCACAACATCACCATTCGCATCGAGTAGCGGAGTGATGCCTCCACCTGTCCCGACCCACGTCTGGATATAGTTCACGCCGGTGTCCGTATCGACGAGGATGGTGATTTGTCCAAGTTCCGGCAGTTGTTCCGTCAACTTGACGTGAAACCGTTTCGATCCTGCCGCTTCTTCTGCTATTTTCTTTTTGAATAACATCCTACCCCCACCTTTCTACTTCTAACTGTACGCAACATATCTTCTCGTTTCAATGAATGAATGAGACGTATCCATGACTGCCGGATGCGAAACCCCTTTAATCCATACAAAAAAAACACGCCCGATTGTGGCGTGTTCATGAATAGCTTCGCTCGATGGCGAAGCTCGTCTTATCCCCTCTAAAGTAGGACCGTGAATATTCAATCGTACGTCCCGAGGCGTCCTCGGTCACCGTCTCGATATAGAAACACGGCGTATACGATTATATCTGTCGGTTTTTCCCTAAATATCAAACGCGCCAAGTCCTCACTGAGGGATGAGTACCCTTCGCCGTCATCTGATTGAGTGCACTTGTTAAGCCGTCCGACTGACACCAAATTACTTTCACAACTCATACTCTTAGAAATTTTCTCGTCTCTGCATAATATTTGCTACTGATTCTAGACAATACTTTTTTTGGAATTACTATCTAAAATTCTCTCTTGTGACATCCTGCCGTAGATTTATAGAATCCTTCTTCCTTTATTCTGACACTCTAACCACTAGGTGGTAAGGGTCTAAAGTACAAGGGCTTCCAACGACACTCGAAAGTATAGGAGACTAACCCTTTTCCATTAGACTTTCACCATCAAACCTCTGAGCAGGGTTTTGTGATGGCATAGGACGCATGTCAACATCCTGTTATTACAGATTTTACGAGCGGGAAAGCCCATACCGGGCATAGCCCGCCTTTAGGCATGGGATGAAGTGAGTTCGGATGTGAAAAACATCCGACATTCGGGTATATATATCCCATAGACAAGTACAAGTCTCTAAAACGCCCGTGTCCATCGCTCCTTGAGAATCGTATCCGGTTCGGTCACGAAAACATGTGACCGGTAAAACGATGCCTGTCGTCACGTAAAAGACGCTAAAACATCTGGTGGACACACCTGCAACGACCTGTGGTGGATGGTAACAGTCTATCAGCCTGAGAACCTATAGGGTCTGTCTCAGGAGGGGTGGTGACACACCCTCAACTGAAGGCTTGAGCAAAACAGAAATGGACTGCGCTCGCACAAGCACTTCAGAATCCCACGGTTTCAATCGTGGGAGTGTCAAATTAGTTCTTTCCCGTTTTGAATAAGTTCAGTCCACCTACCTGTTTCATATGTGCCCCCGACAAATATTTGTTTACCCCTGACTCATATGAGGAATAGG
Source organism: Exiguobacterium sp. s7 (assembly GCF_018618195.1). Lineage (NCBI taxonomy): Bacteria > Bacillati > Bacillota > Bacilli > Caryophanales > Exiguobacterium > Exiguobacterium sp. s7. Next base: position 170,435 of record NZ_JACSLO010000006.1, read on the forward strand.
CATATCATCTATGTTTATAAAGGAAGGTGTCATCCCGTGACTTGTCCACGCTGCGGAGCGAAGACCCGCTCGAAAACCACTGTTTGTCCGACGTGTGGCCATCGCCCACGTCGCTTGAAATGGATTGCTGTCCCCATCGTCATCGCACTCATCGCGTTCGTCTCGTTTTTGACGAACGCCTATCTCACCGACACTCCGCGCTCGAGTGAATCGCTCGCCGACAAAGTCGATTTGAACATCACCGAAGATACGGTCTCGGCTAACGGGGCTAACACCGTCGACCTCGAGACGTTGCAAGATAGCTTATATACGATTGGAACGGGCTCCGGCTTTTTGATTAGCCCGCAAGACGTGTTGACAGCGGCCCATAACGTCGCCGGCATCACTCGCGTCACATTGAAACAAGGTGACGAGACCGTGAACGGTACCGTCGTCGGTCGGACCGACGCCATCGCCGTCATCCGCATCGAGAAAGTGAAGGCGACACCGTTCTCGTTCAGCCACGCGATTGTCGGACCGGACGAGCCGGTGTTAACGCTCGCGCCGGATGAGCAGATCGAAGGAACGCTCACGTTCGAAGAAGACAGCTATAAGCGGGAATTCGATTTACCGAACCGCGCCGTCGGCAGCCCGATCGTCACGGTCAATGGCCGGGTGCTCGGCATCCATTTGGTGACGAAGACGCTCCCGGTCGCCTTGTTCGAACAAGACGTGTTGTCGTTCCTCGAGTCTGACACGCCGGCACCGCCACCGACGAAAAAACGCAGTACGCCGGCCGCTGAACTGGCTCCGGTCGCACCGATCACACCGATCCCGAAACGAGAGGACCCGGCAGAACCCGCTCCGGCTCCAGAACCGGAACCGACACCGGAACCAGAAGCTGCTCCCGAAGCTCCAACTGAAACCGAGGAGCCAGCAGAAGAACCGGATCTGGTCGAAGAGGAAGCGCCAGCTGAGCCGGAACAACCGACCGAAGAACCTGAGACGCCTCCCGTCACGGAGCAACCGACCGAGCCTGACGTCCCAGTGACTGAACCGGCGGAACCGGTCGAGCCAGAGAAGCCAGCCGTTCAGGAGAAAGAAGCGGAAGCACCGGCACCGGTCAAAAAGCAAGACAAACCGAACACAAAACCAAAGGCAGATCAGCCCGACACAAAACCGAAACAAGACAAGAACGACAAACCGACGTCACCGCCCGTCACCGAGGAGAACCCGGACGCAACTGACGCGACCGAGGATGTCCCGGACGAGCCGGCAGAAGACGAAGAAAGCACGCCATCTGAATGATGACGTGCTTTTTCATGTGTCTTTTCTAGAGCGTCGCTGCACGTTGCCGACCGCGGCCCCGAACAACAGCAGGATGATCGACAACATCCAAAACGGCATCACGTCCTGCAACAACCAGACGATCAGCGCACTGATGGCGATGACGACGCCCATCCATAAGAAATTCGACTGTCCCATTCAATTCACCTCGACACCATCATAGCACATCGATTCGATGCGCCGTCGCCTGGGGCGGCAGCGAACGGGTCATCTTCTCATCATGCTCGACGCGCACCTGTTGACCGACGGCGAGCGGTGTCTCGTCCTCTCGCAACGGCTCCTCCCAGTGAAATACGATCCCATCGAACGGCTCGGCATCCAAGTTCGGCGCGACTCGAATCCGCGTTGGCTCGAGCTCGACGATATACCCTGTGAACGTGACCATCTCCATTCCTCCATTTCTTCGGAAATCCTTTCCTTTTCTTTTCCCATTTCTTGAAAAAAATCTACTCGTCCGTCCGATTGCTCGGTATAATGAAGCCACACTCATGAACTTGGGAGGGACCCTCATGAAACACACCATCGATTTACACCATCCAGACTTTCAACGCACCTTCCTCGAGATGATGCTCCTTGAAGAACTGATTGACGATTATAACGCCGAGTCCGTCGAGTCGCTCATCGTCCGCGGCGAGACGCACTTTCCCGAGGACCCGTTCTTCCCGGCGATGCGGGCGTATCCGCTCATCCGCGAAGGCGAGTTCGGCCGGGCCCGCGCCGTGCTCGAAGCAGCGGGCGAAAAAGGTGACCATTACATGATCCACTGCCTCCATGGCCTCTTGAGCGATGATACGAATTTCACGTTCGAGGCCGAGCAGCATTTCCTCCGTGCCGTCGAGCGCTATCCGGACGTGCCGATGGTCCAGCGCGCGATTGCCGTCCATTACTTCAACCGCAAGTTTTACGGGGAGGCCGGCCTCCACTTGATGCATTACGTCCGGCTCGCCGGGTTCAACGAAGAGACCGTGCCGATGCTGCTCGAATTCTTCCAAGCGTTCGATGAGATTCCGCTCGAGATGAATGATGAACTGCTCAAGGTGGCCATCGGGTACTTGAACGCGAACCCGCACAACCCGCGCGCCCACTCGCTCTATGCGTCGATTTGCAGCCATCGGGTCGAGATGCTCGTCAAGCGGTTGCCGGAAGACAATCATCAGCTCGATGACGAGACGATTGCGATGCTGCTCGAGGTCGAAGAGCACGGCATGTGGAGTGCGACATATGACGACAGTGAGGACCATATGTTCCGCGCCATGTTCGCCGATTATATCGACAACGTCGTCTTGCCGAACACGTCCAGACTGTATGTATATCGCTTACGTCTTCGCTACTGGTACCATCGGCTCACGCACCGCTTGACCGGGGGTTACGGGGACTCGATGCGTTCGTCGTAAACGTAAACAAACAGCCCGAACTTTTTGAAAGAGTTCGGGCTGTTTGCTGTCGTCAAATTAATCAAAGTGGTGATGAGTTAATTTCTATATTATTGGCCAACTGTTGAATATCCATTTGCTCTGTCGCTACTCGAACACATAATTCGATTGCAAGAGACGACTCTAATACGAGCGCAAATCCGTTACGGGCTAAAAACAATTGAAGTGCTCCATAAGCAGTGCGTTTGTTGGCATTAATAAAACAATGGTTGTTAATCAATGAGTGGAATAAGGCAGCCGCCTTTTCAAATACAGTAATATAAGCATCTTCACCAAACGCAGAGTGGTTCATTCTTTGAACAGACGAGCTTAATAAACCTCTGTCTTTTATACCAATTGGTTCTTCAGGTGAATACCTCAGTATCATTAAACGATTGATAGCAATCACTTCTGTTTCCGTTACATACTGAATCAACGATCTACTAATCCTTTAAATGTTTCATCGTGCTGACTCATAATTTGCTCCATTTCTTTAAAGAAGTTCGGAGCGATATCCATGTTAGGAGGAATTTCAATCTTATTAGTCGGTTTGATTAAAATGCCGTCATCTGTCGTAGTTACGGAAACTGTATCGCCCACTTCTAAATTCAGATGCCGCAATTCACTTATAGGAATTGAGACATGAACAGAATTTCCGTGTTTCACTAACTTTCTTTCACTACTTTTTAGTTTTTGCACAAAAACACCTCCACATTAAATACTTACAATACATACTGTATGTATTAAATGTAACAGATTTAACTCGTTTTTGCACTCAAACCTAACCAATCATTTATTACATATACGGATGAATCGGTCCGCGCAACTCGAACGAGTAGTCCTCGTGGTTGACGATGCCGACGACCTGGTCGCTTTCAAGCAACTGCAGCAAAAACTCGGCCATCTCTTCGGCCGTATGATACTTCTCGACGTTTTGGCTATAATCAAAGTCCTCTTCTTCGCGGGCACGGCTCGCAAAGCCGGTCTCCGTCGCGGCCGGTGCGAGCACTTTCGCCCGCAGTTTGTCCCCGTCGTTCATGAGCTCTCGGGCGAGTCCTTCCGTGTACGCACTGACAAAGAATTTCGACGCGCTGTACGTGACACCTTTTTTGGCGATGTGATAGCCGACGACGGACGCGACGTTCACAAGCGTCGCCCCTTCGACGTTGTGATAGTCGCGGACGTATAGGCTCGACAATACCGTCAACGCCTCGACGTTCAAGCGGATCATGTTCTCGATTTTCCCGACCTCGACGTCCTTCACGAGATTCGAGTCACCGAACCCGGCGTTGTTGATCCACGTCTCGATGTCGAGATCGGCGAGCGACTCATACAGCCCGTATACGTTCTCGCTGTATGACAAGTCTTTCGCCTTGATGATGACATCGATTTTCGGTGCGATTGCCTTGATTTCGCTCCGTAACTTCTCGAGCTCGTCGTGGCGGCGTGCCACGAGCACGAGTGACTTCCCTTGCTTGGCGAGCACTTTCGCCGTTTCATAGCCAATGCCTGAACTTGCCCCGGTGATGACGGTATATTTCATGATGTGTCCCCTTTTCACTGTAATCGAGATCGATATCTCTCTTCGGCAATTCCCGTAACGCCGTCCCCTCAATCCTTGGAACACGCAAAAACCGTCCTCCCCTGAACGGGAAAGGACGGTCCGTCTTATGTTTTGAAACGACCGATGAGTGTCTGCAGATCTCCGGTCATATTGCCGAGTGACTCGGCGACTCCGTTCAATTCTTGAATCATCGCGAGCTGGGCGTCGGCCGTCTCGCCGACGCTGCGCATCGTCTCGGCCATGCCTTCACTATCACTCGCCATATGAATCGTTGCGGTCGCGACTTGTTTCGTCGTCGTGGCGATTTCATTCGAAGCGACCCGGATTTGTTCCGTGTTGTCGACCGAGGCGTGCAATTGCCCGACGATCTGTTGGAACGAGGCGGTTGCTTCTTCGAGCAGCGCCGTGTTCGTCTCGACGCGGCGGGCGCTGATAGCGTGACGCTCGAGCACCGCGTTCGACTGCGCTTGAATCGATTCGATCAAGCCGGCGATTTGGGAAGCCGATTGTTTCGACTGTTCCGCGAGCTTCCGCACTTCCTCGGCAACGACGGCGAACCCTTTCCCTTGCTCCCCGGCCCGGGCCGCTTCGATGGCCGCGTTCAAGGCGAGCAAGTTCGTCTGGTCGGTGATTGACTGGATGACCTCGGTGATGAGCGCGATCTCGTCCGACTGCTGTTTCAACGCTGTGATCGATTGTCCGGTCGTGACCGTCTCCGATTCGAGCGCGAGCACTTCTTGTTTCGCCTGTTGAATCGTCTGTTCGCCGCGTTCGGCGAGCGCTAGACTCGTCTGGACGTCTTGGCTGATCGTCCCGATCGAGGTGGCGATTCGTTCGACGCCTTCATCGGCCGCCGCGACAGCCTGCCCGCTCTTCGAAGCCGCTGCCGCCTGGTTGACCGTTTTACCGACGACTTGTTCAATCATCCGCGTCGTCTCCTCTGTCTGTGAGGACATTTCTTCCGTGCTCGCGTACAATTCTTCCGACTGGGCCGTGATTTCTTGAGCGTTCCGGCTCACTTCGTCGATCAGTTCACGAAGATTTCGCTTCATCCCATTGAACCCAATGATGAGTTGGCCGATTTCATCACGTGTCAGCGCTTGAAGGTCGGCGCGCGTCAAATCGCCGTCAGCGACGATGCCGACCTCGTCAGATAGTTGGCGGAGCGGTGCCTTCACCGTGCGCTGGAGCATATAGCCGACCCCGAGTGTGAGCATGAGGATCACCCCGGCAATAATCGCGGAGGAAAGAAAGGCACTATTTGCCCGATGTTTCAAGTGCTGTTGCTTTGTCAGTATGTGCGCTTCCGTCTCTTGCTGCATCGTTTCTCCAGATTCGATGATGGAAGCGGTTATAGGCGGCATAACACGTAAGGCGATCCGATCAATGTTTTCTTCATCCTTTGCATCGGTCGCTTGAATCAACTGTTGAGCCAAATCGTCATATTCGGTCGCGACGGATAAGAGATTCTCTAAGTCTTTTGTTTCCTCTTCTGACTCGGATAACTTCAGCAGGGTTTCAATCGCCGCTTTCTTTTCTTCCGAACCACGGCGCTCGGCATCCAGCAGTGACTCGTCTTGTTGAAGGATATAGCCGCGTAGTCCATACGCTTGGCGGACCACCCCGAGAGACAAATCATCTGCTGCTTTCATTTTCATGACGTCTTTGGAAATCATTTCCTCATAGCGACTGGTCGCGTCTTCTAAAGTTAGTAGGTTATAACCCATTCCTGTAATAACAAATAGAAGAATCAATCCGATTCCACTAAATAACTTTTGGGTTAATGACAATCTTCTAAATCGTTTCATTTTTTTTTGAGGAACACGTCCTCTTCCACCGCTCTTTCTTTATTAATATGTTGTTTCTACACTCTTCATCGGAACACTTAACAGAATTTTTACCAAAAATGAAAAGTTAGACAGTTTATTGACCTTTATTAACAGTTATTTGTTCGATTTTTTGTCACAAAAAAAGACCATAGCCAGTGGCTACGGTCTAATTCATAACTTGAATTGTGACACTCGGTTCGACAGTTCGACCGCGCGTTGTTCGGTCTCCTGCATCCGTGTTTGGACGTCACTGAATCGTTCGACGGACAGCTGGACCTTCTCCGAGATCGATTGCGTCCCGTCCGCCCCTTCGGTCACGGTCGTCGCGACTTCTTGGATGACGTGGAGGATGCTATCGGTCATATGACGAAGTTGGAGCGCGTTCGTCTCGAACGTCTCTGCCGTCTCCCCAAATACGGTCGCATCCGCTTCGTATTGCGTGGCCGACTCCTCGAGCCGGTCGTAATCGGCGAGCACTTTCGTATCGAGGAACGTCAACATATCCGCCGAGCTCGTGTTGAGCCGGGCGACCGAGTCGATGACCGTATGCGATACCGCTTGAATCTCGTTCACCGTCTGGCGCGAGTTCTCGGCGAGCTTACGAATCTCCGAGGCGACGACGGCGAAGCCGCGACCGGCATCCCCGGCCCGGGCCGCCTCGATCGATGCGTTCAAGGCGAGCAAGTTCGTCTGGTCGGCGATGGTCAAGATGGCGCTCGTCAAGACACGGATCTGTTCGACCGACTGCGCCCCTTTGATGGCGTCGTCGAGCTCGATGCGCTTCTTGTCGATGATGGCGTTCGCTTCCGTCTTCGAGGCGACGGCCTGCTCACGCATGGTATGGGCCCGACGTTCTACTTCGCTCGCTGTCGTCGCACTATCGTTCGAGAGGCCGACAATCGTATCGATCGAACCGCCCATCTCGATCGTTGATGCGCTCATTTCTTGCGAGGACGCGGCCGTCTCTTCCATGCCAGCCGTCAATTCTTCGACCGTGCCTGACGTCTCTTCCATATAACGGCTCAATTGTGTCACTTCCGTCGCCACTTCTTTCGACGACACGAGGACGACTTTCGCCGTCTTGTCGACGTCGACCATGATGTCACGTAGCGTGGCGAGGAACGTGTTGAACGAGCGGCTCACTTGAGCGATCTCATCGTTCGACGTGACCGGGATGGCCATCGTCAAATCGCCGCCTTGTGAGGCCAATTCGTCAAACTTCTCTTGGAGCACCCGCATCGGTTTGATGATGGAACGCAATAAGCTCAGTCCGAGGAACAAGAGAAGGACGAACGCTCCGATCGTCACGACGAGCAGTGCGATGAGCGACTGCCCGAACTCGCGTTCCATGTCGGCGCCGACGCGTTCTGATCCTTCCGAGTTATAAGCAACAAGTTCGTTCAGGCGTTGCGTGAAGTTATCGTATGTCGATTGGGACTGGGCGTCATAATACGAACGGGCCATGCCGTTATTGCCGGACGTGCTGAAGATGAGCATGTTGTCCGATACACGCTGATACATCTCCCACTGCCGACTGAAGTTGGCGAACAGCTCTTTGTCTGTCTCGCCCGTCGCCGTCTGTTCGTATTTCGGGGCGATCTCATTGATGCGCGTCCGAATGTCTTTCATCTCGGTCATCAATTCTTCTTTCGCGGCCGCGTCGTCGGTCACGATGTGTTCGAGTTCGAGCGCGCGATAGTTCGCCGCGAGCGTGTTCAGTTCATGGGCGTAGTCGAGCCCTTTGCTCCAGTTGTTGACGATATCATCGCCTTGCCGGTTCGCATCGGCGAGCGACAAAAGCGAATAGCCGCCGACCCCTGCGACCATGAGGAGCGCGAGGATAACGAGTCCCCACAGCTTTTGACGGATGGTCAGGTTCTTGCCGGTCACCCGCTTCCCTTCACGCGTGCTCGACTTTCGCCACTTCGGTTTCCATTGAAAGCGCCGGACGTTCAAACGGTTCCGCAACGCCTTCCACTTCTGTTTCACTGACATATGTATTTTCCCCTCTCGCGTGCAACGTTTCTTCCTATATCGTCTTGACGTCGAGGAATCTAAAGGAAATTGACCAAAATAAAAAAAGATGACTGAAAACTCAGTCATCTCTTGATTCGTTATTGGACGTTCAACACGGTTTGCGTGCCTTCAATCATCTTGATTTCTGTCCATTTGACGACGCTCTTGCCGAGCGGGTCGTTGGCGACCATGAAGTCGGCGAGTGCTTGAACTTTTAACGGATCGACCGGTTGTTTCACGTTATTCAAACGGAAGCGTGATACTTTATTGAACATATCCAAAAATGCGATTTCTACTTTAGTCTCAGTCATGGGTTAGTCCTCCTTGGATGTGGGTGTGATTAGACGAGATCGTATTCGCGAACGACCGACACGGTGAAATCTTCTTGCTCGGTCAAGTCGAGCATGAGGTGGCCGAACGCCTCGGCGTTGTCAGCCGTGAGCGCCGCCCGGATCGGACCGAAGCGCTGCGTTTTCTTCGTCGGTTTCAAGCTGTTCAAATCATGGTGCGTCGTCAAGACGAGCGTCGCTTTCTTTTCAGTCAATACGGCCATGGGGGATGGCTCCTTTCAGGGATGGATTACGATTCGGATGGATAGGTCGAGTCGAGACGCTCGAGCAATTGAATCATGCGCTCAAGGCGCGTCTCAATCCGATGGAGCAGATAGAGCGAGACGACGATCGGGAAGCCGAGATTCGAGATGAGTTCGGGCCAGCTCATGTGCCCACCCGCTCATCGGACAAGGCTCCGGCGGAACGCTTTAATACACGCATCAGGGGTTCCTCCAATTAGAACGTCACGTGGAACTCACGCGACACGACGTATGCGGCGGATTCGACCGCAAGAAGCGGGATCAACAGATCACCGAACTGCTTGATCTCCTCGGTCTCCATCCGCGCACCGAGTGGACCGAACCGGACGAGCTGACGCTTTTCTTTGCCGTCAACGAGCCGCTTCGTGTCGAGATAAAAGACGCTTGCGTATTCTCGATACACTGCCATATGTCTCACCTCCTTCGCCCCTATTAACCGAAGTTGGTGAATGTTTGCTCATATTTCCTTGTAACCTTTTTGTAACGACTATAGACCCATTCTGAATGAAGGCGCATTCATCGTCACAAATCGGCTTTATTCCTTGAATTTACATACCAATTAGGGTATCTTAATAGGCGTCAACCGAATTTTGAAAACACGCCTAAAGTCCCACGAATTCATTTCCCCACTTTGAAAAAACTGACAGTTAATTACTTGAAAATGGGGTACTATACGGAGGAGGACATTTTCGAAATGACCAGTTTGACTTGAAGAAGGAGATACTCTAGATGAACAGCTTAGACTTCGCACTCAACACTTCTATTCCTTCCGCTCAACTCGACTTCGACCATACCGACCTGACGTTTTACGCGACCGACTGGGATGATTATCGCCCTGAAAACGCGAAGCCGTTCCTGTACAACGAACGCCCATTGACCGTCTATCCACTAAAAGAACTGAGCCGTGCGTTTCATGTCGCCGGGATTCCCCGTAGCCAGCAACAGCTGATCAAATGGGAAACCGACGGCGTCTTGCCACCGACCCCGTTCACGATGGGACGCAAGCGCTTCTATACGGAAAATCAGATTCGGACTATCGTCGACATCGCATTGGAATGCGGACTACGGCCCCGGACACACGTCAAAAAGACGAACTTCTCCGAGTTGGCCCATAAAGAATTGGCGTACATACTCCAGTTAGAATTAAAAACCAAACTGCCGCATGAATGAGCGGACATGAGACAGCCCTTCCTGACGATTCAGGAAGGGCTGTTTTTGGATGGACGAGGGGCGATGGCGCTCAAATACAAATCAAGCGATGTTTCGACCTCTGTAGCGACCAGATTGATAAAGTCGTTGTACATTTCTGTCGTATGCGCCCGATCTAGCGCATTGTAATAACTCAGGCGATTTTCGACTTTGATGACGACAGGCGGATAACCGGACTTCATCAACTCCAAATTGAGCAATAACCGAGACGTACGACCATTTCCATCAATGAACGGATGAATCCCCACGAACTTAGCATGCAATAAAGCACCCCGTTCAACTGGATGCATCGTATTCGTCTCTGTTTCATACCAATTTATCAGCTGCTCCATCTGTTCTTGAATGAGATAAGGAGGCGGCGGCACATGAGCGGCTCCGGCAATAAACACTTGCTGATCCCGATAGACGCCTGCATACGCATCATCAATGCCTTTCAAGACGAGACGGTGCAAATTTTTAATTTGCCACTCCGTCAGCGGCTCTTCACGTCGAACAATTTCTTCTACGTAGGAAATGGCATCTTGGTGGTTGATCACTTCTAGATGTTCTCGCATCGTCTTCCCGCCAACCGTTATACCTTCCAACACCACTTTGGTCTCGTTGATTGTCAACGTATTTCCTTCAATGGCATTCGAGTTGTATGTCCATTCTAAAAAGAGTTTTTCTCTCAAACTTTGAAGCGTATACGTCGGCAGCGGTCGGCTTTGATCTAGTTGCTCTTTTTTATTCGTCAGTTGCTCAAACATATAGCCCGCTTCCTTTCTTAAAGTGTTAGTGATTCTATTATACGCTTGTTACCCAGAGCAAGTCGATTTCGATGGGACGCCCCAATTCATGACACATGCGAAAAAGCACGACACCTCAATTCCCACAGACGGGTTATGCATCGTGCTTTATTTTTTATAACTTCTCTCGTGCCGCTTCGGGGACGTCCGCGACCGACACTTCGTCGTATGACGTAACCTCATCTTTATTTTTGACGTACAGCTTCAAGTACGCCCCGTTCCGAAGTTCTTTCGCCGCCGTGAACGTGACCGCTTGCGAGTCCCCGTCCTTCGTCAACGCTTCCGTCGAGTAGACGTAGCGGCGGACGACGTCACCCGAGTCGAGTGTCGTCTCTTCCACTTCCGTGACCTCCCCGACTTGCACATAGACATGATCCTTCCCAATCCGTTGCCAATCGATATTGACGAGCCCAATGATGACGACGATGAGCGCGAGGCTCGCGATGATTCCTTTTTTCATGATGTTCTCTCCTTCATATCACTTGTTTCGTGAACCGACGTACGGTCAGCACGTAATAGAGCGCATAGATTGCGCTGTACACACCCATCCAGACGAGCACCGGCACCGTGAAATCCATCGCCAGCAATCGTGAGAATGCGACGAGGGCGACCGAGGCGTGCACAATCCCGAGTGAGAACGGCGCCAGGAACACAACGGCAATCTGTTGACGGATTGTCCGTTTCACATCCCGCTTCGAGATGCCGACTTTCCGCAACACCGCGTATTTGGCCCGGTCCTCCTCGGCCTCGGTCATCGTCTTGAAATAAATGATGCTACCGGTGGCGACGAGGAAGACGAGTCCGAGGAAACTGCCGACGAACAACAGCGCGCCGTGCACGGCCATCGCCTCGCTATACAACGCTGTCGCGCTCGAGAAGTTCGCCTCAATCGACAACGACTCGGATAAGGCGGTCTGCTCTTTATAATCGGCGACCGAGACAGCCTGATACGCCAACGCCTCTCCCGGCAGTGCCGTGAACACGTCGTCCGGCGTGACGAGCAGCAAGCCGCCGAACGTCATGACGTTGAGCGGTGTCTCCTCATAGCGGGAGGAGACTTCATGCGTCACGCCATCAAGCTCGACCGCGGTCACGTTTTCTGAGAACCGCTCGTCATAGAACGGATCGATCAAGTAGACCTGGTCGGAGGCTAGCGTTTCAGGTGTATCCCAGCCCAGATTGGACGCGACGTCACGGAACGTCGACTCGTCGATGACGCCATATTCGCGTTCTCCCATCTCTCCAGCGACACGAACCGTCTTCTCGAGGACCGTCGTCTGATGGAGCACGTCGGCGTCGATGTCACGTGTCTCCCCTTGCCAGGCGAACGTGTACGGGGCGTACGACGTGACTTGTTGCTCGGCGTAATAATAGACGCTGAAGATGGCACCGCCGGCCGTGATCGCCGTCGCACTGATGATGCTGATGAGCGTCAGCGTCTTCGCGTTGCCACGGATCCGGTATAACAGCTGTGACGTCGTCAACAAGTTGAGCCGACGCCACGCCCAGCGCTCATTCGCTTTCAAGCGGCCGAGGATGAAGATGAGGACGCTATGGAACAATAGGCCCGACCCGACGATTGTGAGACCGATGATGAGGAGCGGCATCGCTGCTGTGAGGTATCCCCAAAGCGGTGACGTCGCCAAGTCTTGCAAGGCGAGCCAATAGGCAGCACCGAGGACGAGCACCCCGAGGAGCGCCATGAACGGGCTCGCTTCCGGGACGTCCTCTCCTTTCTGGTCGGCATGGAACAGCTCGATCAATTTGAAGCGATAGATGACCCGGTAGCCTTGGAACGACGTGAACAAGAAAATCGCCACGAACACGAGCGTCGTCTCGATGAGCGCCGACGTCGAGACGGTGAAGCCGATCGACAAATCGCTGTTCATCAAGCGGAGCAACAGCTGTAACAACGCGTTCGAACCGAGCAGACCGAGTCCGATCCCGACGAGGAGCGACACCGCCCCGATGACGAGGTTCTCGAACAAAAGAAGCGTCCCGATTTGTTTCTTGCGCACCCCGAGCAGCGAATAGAGCCCGACCTCGCGTTTCCGTCCTTTTAAAAAGAAGGCGTTCGAGTAGGCGATGAACAAGGCGACGAAGACGAGCAGAATGAACGTCGAGGCGCTCATCAGGCTGCGGATCTGCCCCGACGTCTCGGCCATGCCGCTGATCTCATCGCTATGTTTGAGCGTCGCGAACGTGAAATAGATGATGATCGAAAAGATGGTCGTCCCGACGTAGAGTGCATAGCGCGACAAGTTCCGGGCGACGTTCTTCTTCGCTAAATCAAACAGCGTCATCGGACGCACCGCCCTTCAGCTCGTCGAGAATCGTCTGATAGAAGGCGTCGCGCGACGTCGTGCCGCGAATCAGTTCTTTCGACAACCGTCCATCCTGGATATAGAGGACCCGGCGACAGAAACTCGCGGCGTAGGCATCGTGCGTCACCATCATGATCGTCGTCTCGGCCTCGTTCAGCCCGGCGAGCGTCTGGAGCAGATCCGTCGCCGACTTCGAGTCGAGCGCACCCGTCGGCTCGTCGGCAAAGATCAACTTCGGATTGGAGATGAGCGCGCGGCACACCGCCGTCCGCTGTTTCTGACCGCCTGAGATTTGGTACGGGTATTGGTCAAGGATCGCTTGGATCCCGAATCGTTTTGCGAGCGCATCGACGCGCGACCGCGTCTCCTCGACCGGTGTCTTCGTGACGGCGAGCGGGAGCAAGATGTTCTCCCGGACCGTGAGCGAGTCGAGCAGGTTATAGTCTTGGAAAATAAAGCCGAGATGGTCGCGCCGGAAGTCGGAGAGCGCCTCTTCTTCGAGCTTGGCGATATTCTCGCCGTCGACGAGGATGTCCCCGTCCGTCGGCGTATCGATCGTCGCGAGCACGTTCAACAGCGTCGACTTCCCTGCGCCCGACGGCCCCATGATCCCGACGAACTCGCCGTGGTCGATCGTGAACGACACCCCATCGAGTGCATGGAAGGCGTTGCCCCCGGTCACGTATGTTTTTTTAATGGCATCAACTTGTAGTAATGGATTCATTGTTCAGCACCTCTTTCTGAATACAACGATACAGGCCGTACCTTAACTGAAAATCACGCGTACCTTACGAAATCCTTAAATGTTATGCTTGAACGAGAGGTGATGATCATGGAACAACCACGTATCTTAATCGTCGATGACGAGAGAGACTTATGTACGCTCATCCAAAAAGCGTTAGAGAAAGAAGGCTTCCGCGAGATTCGGACGGCCCACACGATTCGAGACGGACTCGCAACGTTCACGGCGTTCGCACCCCATCTCGCCATCCTCGACGTCATGTTGCCGGACGGCGAAGGTTACGAGCTGTGCCGGCAAATCCGGAACACGTCGAACATCCCGATTTTATTTTTGTCGGCCAAGTCCGACGAGGTCGACAAGATCCTCGGCCTCGCCATCGGCGGCGACGACTATATCACGAAGCCGTTCAGCCCGAAAGAAGTCGCCTTCCGTGTCAAGGCGCAACTCCGCCGCGTGTCGCTCTATGATGCGCCCGAGCTCCCTAATGACACGGTCGTCGGCCCGTTCCGGTTGAACGCGGACGGCACCGAGGTGGATCGCGACGGGGTCCGGCTCGAGCTGACGGCCAAAGAAGTCGGCCTGCTCGCCTGCTTCATGCGCAATCCGAACCGGATCCTCAGTAAAGAGACGCTGTTCACGCAAGTGTGGGGCGAAGATTTTTATGGCGCCGACAACACGGTCATGGTACACATGCGCCGACTCCGAGAAAAAATCGAACCGAACCCGTCCCAACCGACCTACATCAAAACGGTCAAAGGGCTCGGCTACAAGTTCGAGGCATAGGAGGCGGTCTCTTATGAAATGGAAACTGACCGGCAGTTATTTAGTATCGATCCTGGCCATCGTCGCCATCGTCGTCATCTTGAACGTCATCATCCTCGTGACACTCCTCATCAATCAGCGGACCGGGATTGATGACGTCGAGAGCAGCTCCGGCGAGACGTTCACACGCACGTTCAACCAATATATGACGCTCGAGGACGGCGAACCGGTCGTCAGTCCGGATGGGGTGCGCGCGCTCGAGGCGAACAACGCGTTCCTGCAAGTGCTCGATGAGTCGGGCCGTGTCGTCAGTGACATTGATGCGCCGGCGACGGCACCGGACGCGTACTCACCGATCGAATTGATTCACATCTATAAATATAAGGACGACGACCTCGTCCTCTATTTCATCGGCGAGTTCGAGGACTACAGCTATCTCGTCGGCTTCCCCGAGGCGACCGAGGGCCGCATCGTCACGATGATCGATCCCCAGTCCGTCCTCGCCTACTTGTCGAAGGCCGGGCTCATCTTGCTCATCGTCGACCTCGCCGTCGCCGCACTGATTGGACTCGCCTTCACCTCGATTTTGACGAAACCCGTCTATCGATTGACCGAACGGATTGCCCAGTTGAAGGCCCGTGATTTCTCGACCGTCGAACCGAAACGACCCGGCATGTATCGACCCGTCTTCGCCAACTTGAACGACGTGTCCGAGACGTTGACGACGTACGAGTCGGAACGGGAAGAGCTCGAGACACGCCGGAAAGAGTGGATGAGCAACGTCTCCCACGATTTGAAGACACCGCTCGCCTCGATCCAAGGCTACGCCGAGCTGCTCGACGATCGTGACCTCGAGGAAGCAGAGCGACGACAATACGCCGAGGTCATCGAACGCCAAGCCTTGTATATGAAAGAACTGATCGACGACTTCAACTTGACGATGCGGCTCCAGCACGGTGACTTCCCGCTCGAAACGATCGAGACCGGACTCGAGCCGTTCGTCCGTGAGCTCGTCATCGACGTGTTGAACGACGCGCGGTTTTCCGAGCGTGACATCTCATTCGCGAGCACGGATGCGGCCACGCGGAACATCGACCGGCACTTCATGAAGCGGGCGTTGCTCAACTTCTTGTATAACGCCTTGCTCCATAACGACGAGACGGTCGCGGTCCGTGTCACCGTTGCGCACGACACGATCACGATTCAAGACGATGGCACCGGCATCGATGCGAAGGACCTCCCGTACATCTTTGAGCGCTACTATCGGGGCACGAACACGACCGATGCGCTCGGGAGCGGGCTCGGGATGGCCATTTCCCGGGACATCATCAAAGCGCACGGCGGCACCGTCACGGTGACGAGTGAACGCGGGTCTGGGACGACGATTCGCATCGAGTTGCCAGCATGACACAATCAATTACAGACAGCTAGCCCGACCAAGGACACGAATCGACTTCTAGGGGATTAGCAAGCAAAGGGATACCTGGCAGCGACAAAGTCGCAATACGGCTCCCTGCTTGCCCCCAGAAAAGCGAGTCGTGTCTGGGGGGACAAACAAAAACCGCAGACATTTGATATGTCTACGGTCCATTCAGAAGGATCCGCTCAACGGAGCGAATCCTTTTTTGTCGTTTCATAATCTTCGATCCACATCTCGAGTTCGTCGATTGGGAGCGGACGCGAGAAGTAATACCCTTGCATCTCATCACAGCCGAGCGAACGGAGCGTGTCGAGCTGTTCCGGCGTCTCGATGCCTTCGCACACCGTCTTCAATTCGAGCCCACGAGCGAGCTCGATGATTGACTGGACGATGACGTTGCCGGTCGGGTCGTTATCCGTCACTTGGATGAACTGACGATCGATTTTAATCTCGTGAATCGGATAGTGCTTCAAATAGACGAACGCCGAGAAGCCGGTCCCGAAGTCGTCAATCGAGATCGAGAAACCTTGTTCCCGGAAGGCGATGAAACGTTCGATGACGTGCTGTTGATTCTCCATCCCGACGCTTTCGGTGATCTCGAACGTCAAATAGTTCGGACAGACATCCATCTCTTTGACGATTTGGCCCAACTTCTCGACGACCCCGTCCGATAGAAAATGACGAGCCGACAAGTTCAGTGCGAGTTGATACATCCGTCCCGAGGCGTGCCACGTTTTCAACTGACGGCATGCCTCAGCGAGTGCCCATTCCTCGAGGGCGATGATGACGCCCGTCGACTCGGCGATCGGGATGAAGTCGAGCGGTGGGATCAACCCGTGTTTCGGATGAATCCAACGCATCAATCCTTCAAATCCATTCAGTTTTCCGGTCGCCGCTTCGATCTTCGGCTGATAGTAGAGTGTGAACTCGTTCAAGGCGAGCCCTTTACGGAGGTTCATCTCAAGCGTCAGGCGTGCCGTCGCTTTCTCGCTCATCTCTTCTTCGTAAAAAGCGATCCCTCCACGCTGCACGTGACGCTCATTGGCCGTGATCCGAGTCGTATCCATCATCTCGAGCGTCGAACGTGACTTGTCCTCGATCGAGATGAACGCGCTCATCGTCAAGACGACATCGAGTTCCCCGACCGCGAACGGCTCGTTCGTCACCGTCTCGCAAATCAAATCGGCGTATCCTTTGACTTTGATTCGGTCCCCGTAAGGCGTCCATAGCAGGAAACCGGACTGGGAGATGCGCGCGAGTAATGTCGAATCGACGACTTGCTGGATTCGTTCTGACAGTTCGATGACGATCTCGTCTGCCCGTTGGATACCGATCGCCGTCTCGACGGAGCGGAACTCGTCCGCCCGCAAATAAATCAATGACCCGAGCTGATGCGGCGTCTGTTCCCGGAGCGCGTCCACCCGTTCGATGAAGCCGTTCAAGTTCATGAGTCCGGTCTGTTCATCCGTATAGGCGAGCTTGGCGAGATGGTCGTCGATCTCTTGACGGTCGAGCCGGAGATAAAGGATGGCGATAAAATCGGACAGCGTGCTGACAATCAATTCCTCGATGAACGTCCATTGCCGCGGCTCAAACGTCTCGCAACAGATGACCCCTTTGGCCCGATTGTTCGCATAGATCGGCGCGTCGAGCATCGAGTAGACCCGCTGCCCTTCCACGAAATGTTGCTGGTACAAGTCCTTCACCCACTCATGGGTCCGGACGTTCTCAAACGGCAACACCCGGTTCGTCCGTAGGGCGTCGAAGTAGACCGGTGCGTCCCCACGCATGACCGTCAATGCCGGTTCACTCGGGCCACTCTCTTTCGAATAGGCGACTTGGCAACTGATCGATGCGTACGTCTCGTCAAAGTGCCAAATCGAGACCGTATCGACGTTGAGCATATCGGAGACGACTTCGCACATGTAATGAAGCGTCTGTCGCACCGCTTCCTCCGTCACGTCGGGCATCCGGACGAGTTCGAACAGTTTCTCTTGATGTTGTCGGTATGTTTGTGATGAATTGTTCCCCTCGTTCATAAGTCCCCTACTCTCGTTCAAACGTTTTGCATTCATGATAGCACGAAAAGATATATAAATAGGTTTCCAAAATTCAACAGAAAGTCAATTTTCGATTACCCTGTTTCTTTAGTACTTCTTCTTCGTCCACGCCCAAAATTATTGACCTTATTTTCAACGGAATCCACTGATTGAGCCATTTCCACCATTGCTTGCCGTATGTGTAAACCCTACAATAAACTTGTATCGTTTTACCTGTCGATAATTGTCAATTGAAATTGAAGAGAAGGAAGTGACCCCATGTCCCCTAAGTCCGGCCTCATGTACTCATTCGCAGCCATCGCCGCCGTAAGCATCATCGCCCAGGCCGACGAAGTCGCAGCAGCCAGCACACACGTCGTCCGTGCCGGTGACACACTTTGGTCGATCAGCCAAACACATAACGTGTCGGTCGCCCAGTTGAAAGCAAGCAACAACTTAAGCTCTGACCGTCTCGCCATCGGCCAAACGCTCAAATTGAGCGGGAGCGCCCCGAGCACATTAAAACCCGCCGCTACAACGGCGACGTCAAGTTCGACGCAAGTGACGACAGACGCCTTGAACATGCGCCTCGCCGCAGGCACATGGCATAAAGTGCTCGTCACGATCCCGAAAGGCCAGGCGCTCAAGCCGATCAAAACGAGCGGTGCCTGGACGAAAGTCAGCTATGGCGGAAAGACCGGTTGGGTACATAACGGCTACTTGACGACCGCATCCGTCAAACCGGCCACACCGAGCACACCGAGCACACCGACTCCAGCCACACCGAGCACACCGGTCACGTCAAGCGACACTACCGTGACGACAGCCGACTTGAACCTGCGCCGCGCCGCAGGGACGTGGCACGACGTACTCGTCACCATCCCGAAAGGTCAAGCGCTCACACCGATCAAAACGAGCGGTGCCTGGACGAAAGTCAGCTATGCCGGGAAGACCGGTTGGGTACATAACGGCTACTTGACGAATTCATCCGTCAAACCGACTACTCCGACGACGCCGAGCCAACCGGTCGCACCGTCGAAACCGGCCATCAAAGAAGAGAGCATCAACCAGTCTTACGTCACGACGGCGAATTTGAACGTCCGTCAAGGCCCAGGGATCGGTTACGCCCTCGTCACGAACATCCCGAACGGCACGACCGTCAAAGCGACGAAACAGAGCGGCACGTGGGTGTACGTCACGTATAACGGCAAGAGCGGGTATGTCAGCACCGGTTACTTGAAACAGACGACGACGGCACCGAGCGCGCCGGTCACTCCGAACGCCGGAGACGGCGGTGCGGGCAACGAATCGTTCGACTATGTCGTCAATACGCCATCGCTCAACGTCCGCGCCTCGGCCTCGACAAGCTCTGCCGTCATCGGCAGCGTCACGGCTGGACAGACGCTCCGCGTCGTCCAAACGTCGAACGGCTGGCATCAAATCTATATCGGCAACACGACCGGTTTTGTCGCGGCTTCATACGTCAAAGCGGTGCCGAAAGGTTCTACGACGGCACCGTCAGGCTCGTCTGACGGACTAGCGAAGAGTCTTGCCGCCATCGCGGTCGCCAAGAAATATGTCGGCACGCCTTACATCTGGGCATCCTCGAACCCGGCCAACGGTGGGTTCGACTGCTCTGGACTCATCTATTACGCCTACAATCAGGCAGGCTACAGCGTGCCCCGCACGAACGTCGCCACGTATTGGTCCGGGTCTTATTTCGGGACACAGCTCAGCAAGACGTTCGTCCCGAAAGCGGGCGATCTCGTCTTCTTCGAGAACACGTACACGGCCGGCCCGTCACACATGGGGATCATGATTGATTCGGACACGTTCATCCATGCCGGGACGTACGGACTCGGCTACAACACGATCAGCAAAGAGCCATATTGGAAATCACGCGTCATCGGCTACAAACGACCGTGACCTTCGGCGCATTGGAAGACCCGACCTTTGTCGGGTTTTTTTTCGTGGGGCAGGATTTCCCTCGAAAGACTCGAACACGAAAGATAGAATGGGAAGAGAAAGAAGGAGGTGTCCGATGGGAAATAATCGATTCGCTAAAATTCCGTACCGAACTTACACGATGGCCCTCGCCGTCGCTTGTCTCATCGGCGTATTGTTATTCGGGCTCGGACTGAGCTATTACTGGAAAGAAAAGCACGTCGCCGTCGATGAAACGGTGCGCGACTTGAATCATGCCTCTGACTTGGCCGGGGTCGAGTCGTACCTCGTCTTGCATCACGCGGCCAAACTGTACGAGGCGAACTCCGAGCAACCGACCGCCCTGTTGTCGGCCCCGTACCGTGAACGGGCGCTCCAATACAATCTTCAATTGCTCGACGACTTCGAGACGGGGGTCGATGAGCGTGAACGGGACGCCCTGCTCCGTTTCTCTGAACAGCTCGAGGACACATTGAACGAAGACGGGTCGAGCCGATTCGAGTCCGTACCGTTCGACGTCATCGAGTCGATCAATCGGCGCTGGCTCTACCAAGGTCTCGAGCGGACCGCCCAGGCGAACACCGCCTATGAATTGACCGACGCCGTCATGCGGATGCAGATGGCGTTCGTCGAAGGTGTGACGAACCTGCTCGCCGAGACGCCGGACCGAGACCAGCTCGACTTCGAGGTCTCGACGATCGCGAACGAGGCCCGGCTGATCGAAGACATCGTCGCGACCGATCCGTCGCTGAAAACCAAATCGGTCGAAGACTTGATCGAGAGCGCGCTCGCACTCGGACGGGTGACGGCCGCCAATTCGACGCTCGAGGCCCGTTACGTCAACGGGACGAGCTTTTATGAGGACTCACACGCTGCCCTTCAAACCGTGCGGTCGACGGCAGATGACACGCTCATGGCCGAGCGTGACCGTTACGGTACGCTCGCCATCGCCGCCCTTCTCCTCACGATTCTGTTGTCGGCCGGTCTTCTGCTCGCCCTCTGCTACACACGCAAGATGTATGCCCACGACTTGGCGCACTTGAAGGCCCGTGCCCTCGCCATCGACCCGAGCACGGAACCGGTCGCGGAATCGTTCCCGCCGAACCATGACTTCCGCGGCATCGAGGACGAGCTCCGCGAGATTGCCGTCAGTGTCCACTCGACGGTGCACACGCTCGAGACACAATCGGACGACCTGCTCCGGTATCACGAGCGCTGGTCGTCGCTCTTCTCCGAGACGGGACTCGCCATCGCCTTGATCGATGACACGTACGACTTCATCGAACGAAACGATGTGTTCCGCCAGTTCTTCGGGGAACGCAACTTGTATGAGATCAACCAACTGTTCACCGACACGGGACGCCGCCTGTTGCGCGAGGCGCTCGCCGGGGTGACGGAGAACGGGACGAGTGCCCAGTTCATCTTGCACTTGAAAGGTGAGCACGTCCGCTTCTTGAACGTCAAAATCATCCCGCTCAAACGCGGCGAGACGCTCACGTATTACCTCATCCTCGAAGATGAGACCGAGCGTGTCGAGCGTGAGCGCAAAGTCGACCGGCTCGTCCGCTTCGACCTCGCCACCGAGCTATATAACGAGTACGGTTTCCTCCGCGCATGGGAGAAACAAGACATCGACGGCACGTTCCTGTTGATCAAACTGAACGACTTCCATCACCTCGTCGACTGGTACGACCCGACGTATGCCGACCTGCTCATGACCGAGTTCGCCCGGCACGTCGAGGATCGGCTCGAGAAGTACGCACACCACTTGTTCGGCCGCTACCGTGACGATACGCTCATGCTGTATGTGAAAGGGCTCCGTAACGTCGACGAGACCGAGTTGCTGGAGCTGTTCCCGACCGAGCTGTTGATCAACCAGAAACGCCAGACCGTTCACCTTCAAATCGGGGCGACCCATACGACGCCGAACTATAACGACTGCCTGTTCGAGGCGACGAAGGCGCTCCAACACGCCAAAGAGACGCGGACGCCGTTCGTCTGGTACGACTCGAGCATCCTCGCCCAGCTCCAATGGGCCGCCTTAATCGAACAGGCGCTCCCGGAGGCGATCGAACAAGGCCATATCACCGTCGCCTATCAGCCGCAAGTCGAGTTGAAGACGGGCCGTGTCGTCGGGGCCGAGGCGCTCGCGCGCTGGCAGCATCCAGATATCGGCTACGTGCCGCCGAACGAGTTCGTCCGCATCGCCGAGCGATCCGATCAAATCCTTTGGTTATCGCACTCGATCCTTGATTTGGTCGTCCAACAGCTCGTTTCCTGGCGCGATACCCCGTTCACCGACATCTCATTGTCGTATAACTTGTCGGCCCATTCCGTCGACCCGTCGATCGTCACAAAGCTACGTGACTTGGTCGAGACGTATCCATGGCTCCCAGACC
Source organism: Exiguobacterium sp. s7 (assembly GCF_018618195.1). NCBI lineage: Bacteria > Bacillati > Bacillota > Bacilli > Caryophanales > Exiguobacterium > Exiguobacterium sp. s7. The sequence continues at coordinate 192,798 of NZ_JACSLO010000006.1, forward strand.
GGTTGAAGATCGAGCTGACCGAGTCGGCCGACATCATGTCACATACGAACGAACTCGAGCGGCTCGAAGATATCGCCGACCTCGGTTATTGTCTGTCGATCGACGATTTCGGTACCGGCTACGCCTCGTTCGAAGCGATCTGGCACTTGCCGATCCAAGAAGTGAAGATCGACCGCATGTACGTCAGCGGAAAAGCGAAGGACAGCACGTCGTTCCTCCGCGCCGTCTCCCGATTCGCGAGCGAACAAGAACTGACCTCGCTCGCCGAGGGAATCGAGACGAAGCAAGACTTGGACCGCATCCTCGCCGAAGGCGTCGAGCTTGGCCAAGGTTACTACTACGCCCCGGCCCTCGACACGATTGCGTTCGAGGCGTGGGTGAATGAAAAAAGAGGCCGTCTCGCCTAAGCGAGGGCCCCGTTCGACCGGCTGACACATGTCAGCCGGTTTTTCGTTTGAGGAGATTAAAGACGAGCTTCAACGCGATCAACAGTCCGATGACAGGCAAGATGACGGGCAGCGAACTGCGTGGCAACAGCCCGAACACGATGAACATCGTCATCCCGATGGCGAAGAACAGCTTGACGCCTCGCTCATGGCCCTCGAACTTCTCCCAGCGCCAGACGAGAAGCAGTAACGTCAGCGGTGCGAACAAAAACGTCAAGAAGAAGAACGGCATATGACGTGTGTACCAGGGTTGGGTCATTTCAATCGTACCTCCTCATACAACGCCTCCGTCGCTTCGTTCGACTCCACGTTCACGTAGATCGGCTTGCCGCTCCAGTCGATGCGAACGGCGGCCTCGATATCCCGGTCAAGGAAGACGAGCACATCTTCCCCGCCTGTCGTCCGGAAGTGACCTGTCAAGCGTGAGCCGACGGCGGCACCGTTCGTCCGGCGGTCGAGGCTCGGCCGATACGTCAACGTGACGGTTTCGATTTCATCGTATGGCACCGTCTCGCCGTAGCTGCCTTCGATGACGAGCGCCGAGTCGGTGAACGTCACCTCGGTCGGTTGGTTGAACCAGAACAAGAGACCTCCGACAAAACCCAAGATGAGCGTCAAGACGAGGACGAGCGGGATGAGCCGTTTTTTGCCGCCGGGACGAAGTTTCCCGCGCTCATCAAAAATATTCCCGTCATACTTTTGGCTGCGCCATAGCGTGACGACGACGAGCAAGACGATGAGCAGGAAGAACGGCTCGAGCGGGATGTCGAGACCAGACATGTCGATGGCGACGATGACGAGAAAGATGCTTGCGATGCCGTAACACATGAAGCCAAGCAATCGTGCCACCGCCTTGATGTCCACACGCGCCTTGTCCTCACGCTTCATCGTGTTATATCCCGAGATGAGGAAATGCCAGCCCAAGCGATGGACGGCAAATCCGAGCAAGAATAAAATGAGTGCTGCAATCACGAGTCCCCACATAGAGGTGTCCCCCTTTCTACTATAGTGTACGAGAAAAACGGACCAAATGTTTCAAAATCATAAGGCGTGCCAATGACTTGGACGATATCTTATACTGGAGTCAGAACGCTCAAGGAGGAATTCGATGTATCGGACAAAAGCAGACTTTCTACAAGATTGGACCAAGTCATCGACCGGCACGCTCGACGTGCTCCGCGCCGTCACCGACGAGGCGCTCGGCCAGGAAATCGTTCCCGGCCATAACTCACTCGGCTGGATCGGTTGGCACGTGACGACCGCGCTCGGTTATTTCACGAACTTGCTCGGCTTCCGGCTGTCGGCCCTGAAGAGTTTGACACAACCGACCGACGCGGCATTGATCGCCGATCAATATGCGCGTTACGCCGATGAGATCGCGAAGGCGGCCGAACAGTTCTCGGACGAGTACCTGCTCGAAGAAGTCGACGTCCACGGCGCGAAGCAACCGCGCGGTGCCGTCTTGCGCATGATGATCGACCATCAGACGCACCACCGCGGCCAAATGACGGTGCTCCTCCGTCAAGCGGGACTCACGGTCCCTGGCGTCATGGGCCCGACGAAAGAACAGATGAAGGCGTGAAAAAAGGCGAGGCCCCGCGGGGTCTCGCCTTTCGTCACATCGATGACGGCGTATTCGCCTTGTTTTGCATCCGGCCAATCCCTTCGTATTGGACAGTACCCGGGTCGCATGCATATTTCCACGCGTTACGAGCGTCGATTAACCGTTTTGTCCGCATCCCGTCGAACGCTTCCGGCTTCAAGTTGACGAGCTCGTCCCATTCCGTGACGAGGATGGCGACGTCCGCTCCTTTGAGCGCCGCCTCGACCGTCATCGCCTGTGGATAGTCCCACTTGGCGAGCGGGTCATAGCCGATGATGTCAATTTCACGCAACGCCAAGTGGCGAGCGAGCGTGACCGACGGTGCGTCACGCATATCGTCCGTACCCGGTTTGAAGGCGAGACCGAGGAAGGCGACCTTGAGGCCGCTCTTGTGCTCGACTTTCGAGGCGACGTAACCCATCTGGGCGTCGTTCGAGTGCATGGCGGCGCTGATGACCGGCAAGTCGAGCTCGTTCTCGTGGGCGACGTTCAAGAGCGCATGCATGTCTTTCGGGAAGCACGAGCCCCCGTAACCGAGGCCGGCGTTCAAGAACGAACGTCCGATGCGCGGGTCGAGACCCATCCCATCGGCGATCGTCGTGATGTCCGCCCCCGCCTTATCGGCGAGACGTGCCAAGTCGTTGATGAAACTGATTTTCGTGGCGAGGAACGCGTTCGAGGCGTATTTGATGAACTCGGCGTCAATCGGTGATGTACAGACGATTGGCACCCCGAGGCGTCCATAGATACCGGCAAGTTCCTCACACATCTCGAGGTTGTTACTGCCGATGACGACGCGGTGCGGTTTCAACACGTCGGCGAGGGCACGCCCCTCTTGAAGAAATTCCGGCACGACGGCGAACGTATAGGCTGGGTACATGACCGACAACATGTCGGTCGTCCCCGGCGGCACCGTGCTGCGGATGATGATTTTATGTTTCGACGCGACCTCGGACAAGGCCGCGTCGACGAACGTCAAGTCACAGCTTCCGTCTTGCTTGCTCGGCGTCCCGACGGCGAGGACGAGGTAGTCGACCGTTTCTGTATCGGCAATCGAGTCCGTGAATGTGATTGAACCGTGATGATCGCGTAACACGTCTGCCATGCCCGGTTCGTGGAACGGGACGTCCCCGTTCATGAGACGGAGCAGTCTCGGCTGGTCTTTCTCGACACCGATGACCTCATGCCCCGCTTTTGCTAGCCCACACAGGGTGGCCAGCCCGACATAGCCAAGGCCGATGATTCCAAATTTCACGATAGTTCCTCCTTCAATAGTCTTCTATTAACAGTACCGAAAAGCGGCGTGCAAGGGAAGGCTCTAACACTCTCTGAATATTCTCTGCTATAATGAGTCAAAATGAGGCTAGAAAGGAATAACCGCATGGGATTGCTCGCTTTCTTTTTGATTACGCTCTTCGTGTTCTACTGGTTTCCTATTCGAGGTGGACTCAAGACTTTCCTGCTGATTCTCATCATGATCAGCGGATGGCTCTCGATTTTCGAACTCGTCTCCATCATCGAAGCCCGCCCTTGGGTTGCGGCCCCTGTCCTCGCGCTGATCGGTTTGTTCGTTTGGAAATGGCGCAAAGACAGACGGACGAACTTGAACAAGCACCCAGACATTTGACACACGTCGAATGTCTTTTTGAATTTCCGTACAATTTTTTCGCTAAATATGGGAAAACAATTTTTTGATGCTATCATACGTTCAGTACATGGTTTTTTTGAAAATAAGGGGAGACAATTATGAATTTTTACGGGCTCGACATCGCACCTTGGATCGAACCACTGGCCCAATTCGTGTTTTGGTATCCGTTCTTCATGGCGCTGTTTTGGATTTCAGGCGCTCTCTTATTCAGCTTGACGCGGGAGAAAGAGGAAGAACTCGATTTGAACGAGCGGGAATGGCCGCTCATCAGTATCTTGATTCCTTGTTATAACGAAGAAGAGACGATTGCCGAGACGATCGAATACTTGGACCGTCTCACCTATCCAAATTTTGAGATTATCGCCGTCAACGATGGCAGCCGTGACAAGACCGGCGACATTCTCGTCGGACTCGCCGACGAGTACGAGCGCTTGCGCGTCATCGACTGTCATGAGAACCGAGGCAAGGCGAACGCGCTACATATGGCCGCCCACGCCGCCCGCTCCGAGTACTTGCTTTGCGTCGACTCGGACGCCTTCCTCAGTGAAGAGGCACCGTACTACCTCGTCCGTCACTTCTTGAATCGCGGCGAACGCGTCGGCGCCGTCACCGGCAACCCGCGCATCCGCAACCGCGACACGCTCCTTAGCCGAATGCAGCTCGTCGAATACTCGTCGATTATCGGCTCCATCAAACGGACGCAGCGCGTCATGGGTAAAATCATGACCGTCTCCGGCGTTATCGTCATGTTCCGGAAGAAAGCATTGCTGTCGGTCGGTCTTTGGGACCGCGACATGATCACCGAGGACATCGCCGTCTCGTGGAAGCTCCAGAAGAACTTCTGGGACATCCGCTATGAGCCGCGCGCCCTCTGCTGGATGCTCGTCCCAGAGTCAATCTCCGGCATTTGGAAACAGCGCGTGCGCTGGTCGCAAGGCGGGCAAGAGGTCGTCTTGCGTCACTTCGACATCTTCAAAGACTGGCGCCAACGCCGGATTTGGCCTGTCTATATCGAACAGGTCGTCAGCGTCCTTTGGGCGTATGCGTGGCTCATCGTCACGGTGTATCTGTTCGCGACGGCCGATACGTGGCAGGACATGTTGATTTGGTTCACGTACAACTCGTTCGCGCTCGTCCTCGTCAGCCACGTCCAGCTGATTATCTCGCTCTGGAACGACGCCCGTTACGATAAAGTGTTCAAATACTATGTCTGGGCCGCTTGGTATCCGGTCATCTACTGGATGCTCAACACGTTCGTCGTCATCGCGGCGACGCCGAAAGCGATTAGAGCCCGTGTGAAAGGAGGCTATGCGACATGGAGTTCACCAGACCGGGGGACACGGAGAAGCAGCCTGTAAGTGAGTTATACGATTACGAGCAAGAGATTCTCGTCAAGACGAAACAGAACGTGTTCCGCAAAGGGATTGAGCTGTTGCTCACAGTCGTTTTTTGGTTCTACACGTTCATCGTCACATGGTTCTTCTTGAGTGCCGTCGTCGACGTAAACGACCGCTATATCGCCATCCTCAAGACCGCCTTGAACGTCACGAACGCCGATATCCGTGAGTTGCTCTACTTCGGGCTCGTCTCATCGTTCATCGCCGCCCTGTTGCTGTTCTTGTGGCGGACGTACAACAAGCGGAAGTACGGCCCGCTCAACCGTCGGCAGATGCCGACAGACACAACGCTCGACGATTGGCTTAAACTCGACTTGATGGAACCGGAAGATATCGCCCGGCTTCAATCCGACAAGGTCATCGTGTTCACAGAAAACCCAGTGAAAGAGTTGAAATAATGCGCTACGTCAAATGGCTTCTCGCTCTTCTGATTATTTGCGGCATCGCCTGGAAAGTGTACGACGTATCTTCAACGACACATGAGAATGTGCCCGATGCGGCACTCCTCCCGACCGAGAACGTCTGTCTCGGGCTCAACTATCATCGGGTCAAACGACCGAACACGTGGAACAAGCTCGTCGAGAACGTGACCGGATCGTCCGAACTTGTTCGTTACAACGTCTACGCCGACGAGTTCGAGCAGCAGATGACGTGGCTCCAAGAGGAGGGCGTTCACTTCGCGACGCAGGCCGATTTGCTCGGCTATCGCGCCGGTGAACCGATTCCGGACAAATGCGTCTGGATCTCGTTCGACGACGTCGACCACACTGTCTATGAAAACGCGTTCCCGATTTTAAAAGACAAGCAAATCCCGTTCACGCTGTTCATCATCACCGGTCACGTTGGCGAGGCGTTCCAAAACTTGGACCTCGCCCCGTGGATTGAACTGAAGGACATGCAGGCGAGCGGACTCGCCGACTTCGGGACACATACGCATGACATGCACTACGTCAAAGACGGAGGCGCCGTGTTCTTGCCGGAAGCCATGCAAGATGAGCTCCGGCAAGATTTGGAGACGAGTGTCGCCGCCATCGAGTCAGAGCTCGGGACGCGCGTCACGACGATTGCCTATCCGTTCGGCAACACGAGCGACGCCGTCACCGAGACGGTGCAGGACCTCGGGTTCGAACAGGCGTTCATCTTGAGCCCGAATCCGATCACGCCGGATAACGACCCGTTCTACTCGAATCGTTATTTGCTCGACGCAGAGCTGTTCGAGTTGTTCGTCAAACCGTATTTCGAGCGTCTATGAAATGAGGCTGGGACATAACTCAGTAGATTTATAAGAAAGAGGCCACCTGGCGCGACTCGTTCGCGCCAGGTGGCCTCTTCTCCTTTTTATGG
>NZ_JACSLO010000007.1:0-136807 GCF_018618195.1 Exiguobacterium sp. s7
AGGCGGCTTGAGCCCTGTCGAATACAGGGCTCAAGCCGCCTAGGATGGTTTTCATTATTTGCCCTGTCTACTTGACGGGGAGCAGTTCACAACGGATAGGCGCTTGTTTTTTGGTTTTGATGGGACACAAAACGAGAACCTGTCACGATTGACGGGTCCTCGTTGATCATTAGAAGAACTGACGTGGGTTGACTGTGCTACCCGCGCTCGTTCCTGAGTACGAGTAGCTGCCTTGATGAACCTCGAAGTGCAAGTGTGAGCCAGTCGAGTTCCCTGTGCTACCCATCGCGCCGATGTTTTGGCCTTGTGTCACACGTTGACCGGCGCTTACTGAGACCGAGTTCATGTGGGCATAGACCGTCGTCCAAACTTGTCCGTTGATGACGTGGGCAATCATGACGTGATTCCCGTATGCGCCACCCCAGCCGGCACGGATGACCGTTCCCGTTGCCGAGGCACGGATTGGTGTTCCGACAGGTCCAGCGATATCGACGCCGTTATGGAACGAGTAGCCGAATTGACCGCTTGCCGGTCCCCATCCTTGTGAGAAACGTCCCGTTGTCGGTTGAATGAACATTGCGCCCGATGGTGCCGGTGCCGATGTGGTCGGTGCCATCGGAGCTGGTTTAGGCGCTGGTGCCGGTGCCGGCTTTGGTGCTGGCGCAGCCGGTTTCGGTGCCGGTGTGCTATTTTGTGTCGTCTGGTTTGAAGATGAAGACGACTGGGTATTATTGTTATTGTTCTGCTGTTTTTGAGCTGCTGCTCGTTCTGCCTCGGCTTTAGCCGCTGCCGCTCTTGCTTCTTCTGCTTGACGGGCCGCTGCTGCTGCTTGCGCCGCTTCTGCTTGGCGAGCTTCTTCAGCTTTACGGGCTGCTTCTTGACGAGCCGCCTCTTCAGCACGACGACGCGCTTCTTCTTCCTCACGACGTTGCGCTTCAATCTCAGCCGCAATCGCTTCTTCTTGCGCGATTAACGTCGCTTCGATTTCTTGAAGGTCGAAGATTTGCGATTCGAATTTGATATTCTTGTCCTCGAGCTCTTTGATGCGAGCTTCGCGCTGTTTCATCTTCTTCTCGAGTTGAGCTTGACGTACTTCTAGCGCTTTTTGTTGCTTCAAGAGCGATGTGCGTTCTTCTTTAAGTGATGCTTGCGCTTCTTGTAACGATTGACGCGTCGCTTCATAGTCTTCAAACAACTCTTGGTCGCTTCGTTGAATCGTTCCGGCCGTGATCATCCGTGTGATCAAGTCCGAGAAGTTTTTCGAACCGAAGATGAACTCAGCCCAATTGATTGAGCCGCCGCCATTCGTTTGCATCGTGGCCATACGCTCTTTCATCATTGCTTCTTGAGCCTTCATCTTCTTCTCATAGCCTTTAATGTCAGCTTCGAGGTCTTCAATTTTCAACTCAGTACGCTTGATTTCTTGGCGTTTCGCTGCGACATCATTGATGATGTCTTGAAGTTGGGCATCCATCTTGTTGACTTCAGCTTGAACTTTCGAGATTTCATTTTTATTTTGCTTAATTTTCGAAGACGTATTCGATTGGTTCTGTTTGACGTTATTCCGTTGCTCTTGCACTTTCTTCTGCTGCTCTTGTTTCTCCTTGATTGACGTCGAGGCATCAGCCACCGAGTGCGTCCCAAGAAGAAGCGCGCTAAGCGTGAGTGTCGAGACGGTGCGTTTCCAATTGATCAATGGGGACATCCTTTCTATTGACGGGGTTAGGGTTCACGTACTATTTAAAGGTCAGTCGTTTTGCTATGTAACAAAAACGATTATTTTTTTAGTTTCAACACGACTAATTATATCGAAGTGTCGAATGTTTTCCTGTTAAAGTTATATTTCACTTTTATTACGACGAAGGGGTGGGAAACCTTATACGGCTCCCCACCCCTTTATATTTCAACATTTTTTCACTTTTCTTTTCTCGAAACATAGTTGTAATAATAGATGAAAATAGGAAATTATTGACCTTATATTAAAAAAGTATAATCCAGGTATTTTTCTAAGTCTAACCATTTCCAAAAAACGTAAAAAGGGCCTATTTAGTCTCTCGCTCCAGGCGAAAAAGGCTAAACGGGCCAATTGTTCGTCGGTGTGGAGACAAGGGGTCTCACACCTTGAATGATACAGGAAGACTGTTAATCAGACGTTAACGTTTGATTACAATTTGAATGCGCCGATGATGACGAACACCCATGCGGCGATAAACAGCACGCCACCAATTGGTGTGACCGCTCCAAGCTTCGTGATTCCGGTCAATGCCATGACATACAGGCTGCCTGAGAAAAAGAGAATCCCGGCAAACATGAGCCATCCTGCTGTGTTGAACTGGCTAATGCTCACTTTCATCAAAATGCTCGCTAAAGCGATGATGCCGATAGCGTGAATCATATGATAGAGCACACCGGTCTGCCAATTCGCAAGCATATTCGGTGCCAGACGTTCTTTCAACGCATGGGCCCCGAACGCACCGAACGCGACGCCGAGCGCCATTAAAGCGGCGCCAATAATAAGTAAAGCTTTCATCACTAATTTCCCCCTTATCGCACTTTACGTGCAGGTAAATTCCACTTTCGATAGTAGGATATCACTCGAAGCGCCGCAACGACAACAAGTAACGTATAGACAGGAAGTCCTCCTTCAAGACGGAAATAATATGTGACGACCGCGATAATGATCGCCCAAATCGCATATACTTCCGATTGTAGGACGAGAGGCTTTCGGCCGGCCAACAAATCACGGACGACCCCGCCACCGACACCCGTCAAAACGGCCGCTGCAATCGCGGCCGATAATGGTAAATCAAGCTTGATGGCGACCTGTGCTCCTTGAAACGCGAAGGCGACGAGACCGATTGCGTCCACGATGACGCCCCAGCGTTCCCAATGCGGCAAAACAACGTTTGGCAGCAGGAAGATGAGCAATGCGACAAGAAAACAAAGGATGAAGAGATCGTTTTGTTGCCAAATCAAACTGACCGGGTTTCCGAGCAAGACGTTTCGGATGGCCCCGCCACCGAAAGCTGTTGTGAAAGCGAGCAACCATACCCCAAAAATATCATATTTCTCGTCCATCGCGATGATGGCACCGCTCGCCGCAAACGCAATCGTTCCGACGACGTTGAGTAATTCCCACTCCATAAATATCCCTTGCCCTTTCTTTAAAGCATTCTGTGGTAAAGTTAAGATATAAAAAATCAGATCAGTCGAGCGACTGCTTGTAAAGGATGTCGGTACTTTTATGAAACGAATCGCCTTGTTCCGCATATGGATTATCGTCACGATGTTCGCCCGATTCATCATTAAAATTTATGCATTCTCCCGCAAACAGCAACAAGGTCTCGCGTCAACCGAAGAGTATGAGACGCTCATGTTGAACCTTGCCCGCGAGTATAAGCGGAACGCACTCCGGCTCGAAGGGCTGCTCATCAAGCTCGGGCAGTTTCTATCGATTCGGGCCGACTTGTTGCCTCCTTCTGTATTGAACGAGTTATCCGAGCTCGTCGACCGTGTCCCTACATCAGGCTGGGACAAGTCCCGCGCCATCCTGGAAGCAGAATGGGGCGTCCCGTATACACAAGTTGTGAAAGACGTCGGAATCGACGCCGTCGCCTCTGCCTCAATCGGGGAAGTGTATGGCGCGACGTTGCTTGAGAACGGGAAGCGCGTCGCCTTGAAAATCCAGCGTCCAGACATTGAAAAGATCATTCGGACCGACTTCAAAGCGATGCGAATCGTCACGACGATGCTCAAGCGGACATCGCTGGCAAAATCGACCGACTTAGATAGCTTATATCGCCAAATGATTTTTGTCATCGGGGACGAGTTAAATTTCCAAACCGAATTGAAGAACGCCCATTATTTCAAAGCGAAATACGCCGATAACCCCGACGTGTACATCCCGGACTATTATGACCACCTTTGTACGAATCGGGTGTTGACGATGGATTGGGTCGAAGCCCGCCGCATCACCGACCTCGCTTTCTTAAAAGAAAATAATATCGACCGCTCCGCACTTGCCAAACGGTTGTTCACGATGGCAGCCGAGCAACTGTTGTTCGGCGGACAATTCCACGCCGACCCCCACCCAGGAAACGTCCAAATCCGGGCCGACGGGACGATCATCCTGCTCGACTTCGGAATGGTCGGGTCATCGACTGCCCAAGACATGGCGACGATCCGTAAAATCTTGCAGGCGTTCATCTCGCTTGATTATGACGGTGTCGTCGACGGACTTGAGGACTTGCGTTTCCTGTTGCCGACGGCGAACAAGCATAACATTCGTCAAGCGCTTGAAAAAGCGGTCACGTTCTATTTAGAGACCGATATCGATACGGTCGATACGAAGCTGATCGAAAAAGTGTTGCAAGATATCCAACTGCTCGTCAAGAACGAGCCGATCCAACTGCCGGCCGAGTTCGCCTTCTTCGGTCGGGCCGCTTCGACGCTGCTCGGGATTCTGCAAATCCTTGATTCAAAAATCGATTTGTTTACGCTCGGTAAACCGATTGTCATTCAATGGCTCGAGTCCGATGGGACGACGATTCAGAACCGTTACGTCATGACGGCGCTCAACTACAGCAAGAAGTTGCTGAACGTCCCGCCACTCCTCGATAACTATTTGAAAGAGCCGACCCGGAAGCGCCTGTCCGAACAAGCGATGTTCCAACGTGAGCTCGAGTCGAAAGAACTGCTCCATCGTCAAACGTTCAACGCTGGCTTGATTATCCTCGGCCTTGTCGTCGGGCTATTCGGCTATCTCCGACCGGATGAGTGGCTGTTCTGGTCAGGTGGCGTCGTCTCGGTCATCGCTTATTTCAACTCAAGACGCCTCGGTCGAAAGATTCGTCATTTGGCCCGCCAAGATTTCCGCGTCTGAACCCGTCACTCCCTGGAGTGGCGGTTTTTTTCTGGAGCCACGTACCGATATAGGCGGCGACTTGCTGCAAATCCCGGTCGGTCGTCCATCCCATCGTGGAGACTTGGAGACAGTTCGCACGCCGCAAATAAACGCTCTCGTACTGCACTTGATAGCCATGGAACGCCAATTGATATCCTAGCTCAATCGAGGACAGTGTGTCTGGCAGCGCGAGCGAAAAAATGCCGGGCGCTTGATCGTCCCCGAGTTCAACCGATATACCGCGGCGCACCAGTTCATGTACGAACGCATCAAGTTTGGATTGATGGGTCGCAATCTCCGCGTCCGTCAGTTCGCGCAAGGCGACGTCCATCGCTTGAATGAGCGGGACCGATTGCGTGAAGGCGATTGGGTCATAGCCTGCCAAGTCTAAATAACGCGGAATCGACGGGTTCGGGACAGCTCGTTCTCGCATGGCGACAAACGCCAATCCAGGGGCATTTCGGAGCGCTTTGCCCGAGACGAACGTCACCAGATGCGCGAACGAATAGTCGGTCACTTTCGTCCCAACCACACTGATGGCATCAATCGCAATCTTCGTCGGATGTGTGTGTGCATACTTACGCAACTGGTCCAAATCGACCAGCTTCCCCGTCGACGTCTCGCAATGGACCGTCCAAATCCAATCTGGTGCATGTTGTCCGATTCGCTTTAAGTCGAGACGACGCCCAGCCGAAAGCGGGACGACATCAAATTCAAGACCAGCCCGATTGGCATGGTCAATCAGCCGCCGTCCGAACTCCCCTGTGTCGATGATCACGCCACGTCCGTGCAACTGGGCAGCGACGGCATCGTTCGCAATCGTCCCGCTCCCGAGTAATGTGTAAACATGAGGCAACTTGACGAGATGGCTCAGCCTCGACTGGACCGAATGGAGCAAACGGCTGGCCTCAGTCGACCGATGTGATACCGGCTGAGCGGCAAGCGCAGCGCGCACTTGATTCGACAGTTCGACGGGACCGGCGAGGAGTAACTTTGGCCGCAACGTTCGAGCGGTCTCTGACTGCATGAACCCAGAGCGCGTCAACTGCATCGGCACGTATAACGCCTCCGCCGTCCCGACCGGTTCTGCGAACGGGATAAACCCGAACCGTCGATATAGCTTCTGTTCGCGTACGGTTCCGCTGATGACAATCCCTTCCACACCCCGGTCTGTCGCTTCCATGAGCATCGCTCGCATAAGTCCGGCAAACGTCCTTGTGTTCCGATAGGAAGGCGTCACGGCCAATAGCCGGACTTCAATCCACTCTCCCGGCGGCAGCGTCACACCTTTTTGTTCAAGTGAAAACGGGTGTTCGTCACGGATGGCACACATGGCGACAAGCTGCCCGTCTGCCAATCCAATCCAGTATGTATTCGTATCATGGAAGCGATCGACGAGTCGTCGCTCCTCGTTCGGATGGTGTTGCGGGATTTCTTCGACAAACGTCTCATAGTTCAATCGATGAATCGCTTCCGCATCCCCCGGCGTCGCTCTTCGAAATTCAAGCACGTTGTTTCCCCCTTATATGATGGTACATGATCAAAATCATCGTCAAACTGGCCACACTGACATCTGTTGCGTCCCCCCAGGCCGCGAGCGGCAAGAGCATGAGCATGACAAGCCCCGTCTCGCGCGAGTTACGCGTCAGTTTGATGAGAATGAGCAACATGGCAAGTCCTGCTAAAAACCATAACGGGCTGTACGCTAATATAATTCCAGAAAATACGGCGTACCCCTTCCCACCGGTGCGAATATGCCACATCGGATAAATGTGCCCGAGCGTCAAGGCGAGTCCGGTCTCAAAAAAATATGGACCGCTGATTGACAACACGAGTACCGTCTTCAAGACGTCGAATCCGTAAACGAACAAGAACGCTCGCTTCCCGCCAATCCGTAACGCATTGCGGGCACCGGTGTTTCCCGACCCACTCGTTGCCAAGTCTTGACCGCTCCACCTGCCGTATAAGCGCCCGCCAAGTATACTGCCGACGACATAGCCCAAGATGATGACCCACATAGCGACCCCTCCCCCGTTGTAAAATTGTGTATGATTTTTGAAATCGGGTACCTTCTTAATGTGCACCTAGACGAAAGGGGAAATCAAGATGCGAGTGGAGAACAATTTCATCAACGGAGAATGGATTGATACATCGGACACGATCGTGGTGCGGAATCCCGCGACCGGCAACATTATGGCCACGGTGACAAAGAGCGACACCGCCGAAGCGAAACAGGCTGTCGATGCCGCCCACGACGCCTTGAAGGACTGGCAAGAGAAAACGGCAGAAGAACGAGGCGCCCTCCTGCTCGAATGGAATCGACTGATCGATGAACATACGGAAGCCATCGCTCGGACGATGGTCGAAGAGCAAGGCAAGCCGCTCCAAGAAGCCATCGGCGAAGTCCGCTATGCGAACGGCTTTATCGAGTGGTACGCCGCGGAAGGTCGGCGCGTGTACGGCGAGACGATTCCGGCATCGTCAAACAAGAAACGCATCTTTGCCATTAAACAACCGGTCGGCGTCGTCGCCGCCATCACCCCATGGAACTTCCCGGCCGCCATGATCACCCGAAAATTGGCGCCGGCGCTTGCCGCAGGTTGTACCGTCGTATTGAAACCGGCATCAGCGACACCATTGACGGCGATCGAACTCGTCAAACTGGCTGAGAAAGCAGGCTTCCCACCCGGTGTCATCAATCTTGTCACCGGGAAAGCTTCTGACATCGTGAACACGTGGCAACACGACCCCCGTGTCCGCAAATTGACGTTCACCGGTTCGACCGAGGTCGGCAAGACCCTCATGCGCGGCGCCGCCGATACGATGAAGAAAATCTCGCTCGAGCTCGGTGGTCACGCCCCACTCATCGTCACGGCACAGGCAGATCTCGACAAGGCTGTACTGCAAGCGGTCGCGACGAAATTCCGTAACGGCGGACAGACGTGTGTCTGCGCCAACCGGATTTATGTCGAGCAGTCCATCGTCGATGCGTTCTCCGAAAAATTCATCGAGGCCGTCGCAGCGCTCGAAGTCGGCAACGGGCTCGACGAAGGGACGGATATCGGTCCGCTCATCGACGAGGCCGCGGTCGAGAAAGTGATGAAGCACTTGGAGGACGCTCAAATCCGCGGAGGCGAGATCACGGGCGGGGAGCAGCTCGACGGCCTATTCGTCCGGCCGGCCGTCGTCCGCTATGCGAATGAGGATATGCTGTGCATGAACGAGGAGACATTCGGCCCCGTCGCACCGATTGCGTCGTTCGATACGCTCGAGGAAGTAATTGAGCGGGCGAATGCGACCCCGTTCGGTCTCGCCGCTTATGTGTTCACGCAAGACATCAACGAGGCCCTCTATTTGGCCGAAGCGCTCGAATACGGCATCGTCGGCGTCAATGACGGTCTCCCGTCGACGCCGCAAGCACCGTTCGGCGGGTGGAAGCAGAGCGGTCTCGGCCGTGAAGGTGGTCACCATGGCATCGAAGAATTTTTAGAAATCAAATATATCTCGCTTGGACTTTAAAAAAATTCCGGTTGAACATCGCGTTCAACCGGAACTTTTTATGATTCGATATACGTAATCAAGTCGTTCGGCGTCGCAATTACATGATCCGCGAGCGCCCATTCGTCCTCGTTTCCAAACCCAAATCCAGTCAAGACGACCGGGAAGTCATGGGCCCGAGCCGCTTCGACATCCGATTTCCGGTCCCCGACCATCACATAGTCGTTCTCGCCGTGACGGAGGCGATGCGCCGTCAAAATGTCGGCTTTTTTCTCACCACTTACGGATTCGAGGCATTCTGGCGCCGTCATGAACTGGCGAATGTTTTGCGAGTCGAGAATCAAGTTCAAATAATGGACACCGCAGTTGCTCGCGGTCGTCAACGTGTGCCCTTTTTTA
The DNA here is from genome assembly GCF_018618195.1 of Exiguobacterium sp. s7. Classification (NCBI taxonomy): domain Bacteria; kingdom Bacillati; phylum Bacillota; class Bacilli; order Caryophanales; genus Exiguobacterium; species Exiguobacterium sp. s7. The sequence continues at coordinate 8,801 of NZ_JACSLO010000007.1, forward strand.
TGAAGCGCCTCGAGCATCTCGTAAATCCCGTCGAACAAGACGTGTTGGCCTTCCATCGCTCGTTCGAGCGTCTCATGACGAAGTTTGCGAATTTGGCGGATCTCCTCGATTGTCGCCTCCGGGATGACGTGCTCCCAAAATGCGTTACCGGCCAATCCGTATCCCGATCGGACCGCGTCCTCGCTCGGTTTCGGTAAATGTGGAAGTTGTTCCAACGCCTCGTGGATTGCTTGCGTCATCGGTCCGGTCGTGTCGACGAGCGTCCCATCGATATCAAATAAAATGACTGCCATTGTCTGGTCCCCTCTCTCTTTCCTATGTTCCTACCGTAGCAGAATCCCCTGAAAACCGAAAGCGGAAACGTCACACGCAAATCTCACCTCTAAAAGTGAAATTCAGAGTCCATAAAAAAACGGCTGAACAAATGTTCAACCGAGAACTGTCAGCCACGCCAGAAACTCATACCGCCTTTGACCGAGTAGACGTCCGTATAACCCGCGCTCTTCAACATGGCCGCGGCCCGTTGACTTCGCATCCCGCTTTGACAGATGACGTAGACCGGACGTTCTTTATCTTTCGGATATTGGGCACTCGCGTTCCCGAATCCCGATAACGGCACATTTTTCGCTTGCTTGATATGCCCGCCCCGGTATTCGTGTGGTTCACGAACGTCGAGCAGTTGAATGTTTCGCTCTTCGGCAATCTTCCGTTTCAATTCATCCGTCGAAACTGTTTTGACGCTGTTTCGCTTCGTCCACCAAAAATAAATCAATCCGATCACTACTGCGACAAACAAGAAATCAAGCATAGTCACGCCTCCGTTAGGTATAGTTTAGTTAACCTCATTATACCCCCTACGGTATATAAGTCAACGCGAACGCTCGAAAAAAAGCTGTGCCTCGGGGCACAGCTTAGAAGTCGAGCAATGAATCGGTTTTTGGTTTGTCTTCCTCTTCTAAAGGAATCCCGAGAAACGCTGCCATCTGCCGATCAAGCGGCGGTTTCGCCTCGGTCGGTTGGGCCACGGGAGCCGCAGTGGGCTGCGTTGGAGCCGAATCGGCGAGCAAAAGCTCGCAATACCCCATCAGCTTGGCCAAATGGCGCTTCTGGGTCTCTCCGCTCGACTGTTCAATTTGGCTCATCACTTGTTTCATCTGCGTGATGACCTGTTGTTCTGTAATCATACGTCGCACACATCCTTTACCGTTCCATTCTGAGGCAAACGTGGGGCCGACCGCAAGTCCGGTGCTCGTCAGACGTGGGTCTCCGCACGCGTCTTAAGCCAAGATTGGAACACCTCAAAGTCGAACCTGACTTGATTGGCGTAAAATTGGGACCAACGCGAGATTTGACGAATGAATAGCGGTCGCGACGCCCCGATGGCCGCCGCAATCCGTTCACTCGCCTCGTAATCGAGCACGTTCGCATCCGCGTCCGCCCGGGCATGGATCTTGGCCGTGATCTCCGCCTGTACTTTCAACGTCTCAATGAGCGATTCTTCATTTTTGATGTGCTTCGCTTTCACTTTCCGCTTATAAGGTGACCGTTGCCGCACGTAATACTCGTTCCCGTCCATCGTCAAGTAGCCGAGATACGGGTCACGACTATGCACCATGGCGCGCTGAGCCGCGATGACACGGGCTCCTTGATGTGATAAGCCGTCCTCAAATAACGGATGCGTCGGCAAAAAGAGTGAAGGGACAGCTGATTGCGCCTGCTTCATTTCGAGAATGATATCCTCGTCATGTTCAGCGTCCGCACCTTCAATCAAAATATAATACCGTTCGAGCCCGATTGAAGCGGTACCGCTCTCCCGTTTGATGGCGATGTCTTTAATCTCATAATGGTCGGCGTGGTGACGATGCTTTTCCGACAAGGATGCCAAATAGTCAGGCCATGCCTGTTTGATTTGTTTGGCAGTCTTCGGACTGACCGGGACGAGGTCGTCACTTGTCGCGAAGTAACGCTCCTCATCCCGGACTTCCGTTCGCTCCGCCATGAATGCGTCTTTCTTCTTCTCTGCCTTTTTAATCACTTTCTTGATCGCTTTGCACGTGTTCGCTTTCGTGAATTGGACATCTTCATCCTTCCCATTCGCATAGCGTTCCATCGCACGCGCGTATGTCTCTGCATACGTCTCAATGGCTCGCCTCGCATCAAATCCTGACTCCGCGGCAAACAAATCGACCGAGATCGCCATGCGAAGGACGTCAAACAAATAAGACCCGAGATACGCCTCGTCAAAATCGTTCACGTCATAAATGATGGTTCCGGCCCCATCCTCGAACACACCGAAGTTTTCAAAATGCAAGTCCCCTTGAATGAACGTCGGATGAGACGCGTCGGTATCGAACGCGAGCGGCACTTTCGCAAAGTCATAATAGAACAAGTGGGAGCTCCCCCGGAAAAACGAGAACGGGGTCGCGCTCATCTTGTTGTACTTCTCATCTCTAGCCGCTTCAGACAAGTTTCGAATCGATTTGTCGTAGTAATCCAAGACGGTCGCGAGCGTCTCACGACGGATCTGTTGTTTGACGGATGTGAACATGACCTTCTCCCCTTCACGCATCGAATAAGTGCTTGTACTCTCCATAACCTGCAGACTCTAACTCTTCTTTTGGAATGAAACGGAGTGCTGCCGAGTTGATGCAGTAGCGCAGACCCCCTAGTTCTTTCGGGCCGTCATCGAATAAGTGACCGAGGTGACTGTCGGCTCCCTTCGAGCGGACTTCAGTCCGGACCATATGGTGCGTCGTGTCCATGTTCATGTCGATACGCTTTTCCTCGATTGGACGGGCGAAGCTCGGCCAGCCGCAATTCGACTGGAACTTGTCGCGCGACGTGAAGAGCGGCGTACCATCAATCACGTCGACATACAATCCTTCTCGTTCCTCGTCCCAATACTCATTTTGAAACGGGGGCTCGGTCCCGTTCTCTTGCGTGACTTTATATTGGATCGGCGTCAAGCGGTCTTTCAGTTCTTTCTGAATTTTCTTGTCGCTCCACGCCTCTTTCACAAACTTGGCACGGCCTGAACCGACCCGATACATTTCGTAGCGGAACGGATTTTTCTTATAGTAGTCTTGATGATAGTCTTCGGCTTCCCAAAACGTTTTCGCGGGACGAATCTCGACTTCAATCGGTCGGTCGAATCGACCTGAGTCCTCGATTTCTTGCTTTGAACGTTCCGCCGCTACGCGCTGTTCTTCCGAATGATAGAAGATGGCCGGGCGATACGACTCACCGCGGTCATTGAATTGTCCGCCGCCATCGGTCGGGTCGATTTGACGCCAATAGATGCGTAACAGTTCCTCGTATGAAATGACTTCCGGGTCAAACGTGACCTCGATCGCCTCAAGGTGACCGGTCGTCTCCGAACAGACTTGTTGATAGGTCGGGTTGTCGACGTGCCCGCCCGTGTAGCCGGAAATGACGCGCTCGACCCCTTCGTATTTATGAAACGGTTTGACCATGCACCAAAAACAGCCTCCCGCAAATGTAGCTTTTGCCATAATAAATCCCTCCTTACTATGTAGTGTACCCAAAAAATCTCGTCGACAACAAAAAACGAGAACCACGAACGTGTTCTCGTCTTAGTCTTCTTCGACCTGATTCATGTGCCGCATCACTAAAAATAAGATGACGCCGACGATAAGCGCCCCGAGCACGGTCAACGCCATATTCCCTCGAGCCGATAATGTATAAAAGATGGCCAACCCGATCAAGATGAGCGCGATCGGAATAAACGCTCGCTTAAAATGATCCCAATACCGCACGGACAGTCCCCCTTTCTTTCTATCATACCAAATTTGTTTGCTATGATAGAGAGGAAGATGATGTTTCATTTCGAAGGAGGCACTTAGTATGGAGGTTGAACGGTTATGGGCCAATCGCCCGACACTGATGTGGGAAGACCGGATGAATGAAGGCGATGACGTGTATACCGTCGAGATCATCTTTGCCGTTGACGCCGCGCTCCGACGGTACGTGACCGCATTGACACATGCAGACGGAACGGAAGCAAGCGTCTTGGCAGCGGTCCGCGACGTCGTGTTGCGCTTGAACGAGCTCGATGCCGAGCACGACCATTTCATCGAGACGGTTGAGCGTGAGGAACTGTACGATTTCATTCAAGCCGGGGCAATTCTAGCCGGTTATGAGACTGACGAGGACGTGACGGAAGATTGGCGCGACTGGTGAACACATTGCACTCCTCCATAAGCAGTCAACGCTGTTTGAATATGCTAAACTGAAACTAATTATTTCCATTTCACGCAAGGGGATGCAGCCATGCTAACCATCATCAACTCGTTTTTTCTGAACTTGTGTATCCTATTCACCCTCTTCACGATCTCATTTCTTCCGTTCCGCAATCGTCCGCGTCTGACACCGAAATCACCGTTGAAAGGTCGAATCCTGCTTGGCGTCCAGACAGGGATCGTCGCCTTGATTTTACTCGCAAACGCACTGCCGCTCGAAGGGATTTTGATCGACTTGCGCTCCATCCCCATCTCGCTTGCCGTCTTGTTCGGCGGGTGGGTCAGCGGGGTTGTCGCTGCCGTCATCTTTCTGACCGCCCGATTTTTCATGGTGACCGACGGGGCGTATATCGGCTTTTATTTGGCGGTCTTGACGATGATTGGACTCGTCCTTCCCATCAGTCTATTGCGGCTAAAACTCGATAACACTCGCAACACGTTACTCGTCTTCACGACGATCAGTGTCACCGTCTTCGGTGCGGCCATCTATTATGCGTTGCCGCTCGAACTGTTCTATCCTGTCATTCTCGCCTACGTCGTCATGGCGTACGGCGGCGCCTGTGCCGCGTATCGTTTGCTCCAAGAGTTGCGTCGTCATTTCGAGAACGTCCAACATCAGCAACAACTCGCCCGGACCGACGCGTTGACCGGCATCGCCAACCGGCGTCTATTGAACGAGGCGATGGCCAACTTGAACGTCGAAGCCAAAGAATACGCCTTGATCCTCGTCGACATCGACCACTTCAAGCGCGTGAACGACACGTACGGTCATGACGTCGGGGACGACGTCTTACGGGAGCTCGGCATGTTGCTCGTCGCCGAGAGTGAAGAGCGTCATCTCGTCGGCCGCTTCGGCGGAGAAGAATTTTTAATCATCATGCCGAACGCCAATCGAGATGAAGTGACTCACCTCGCTGAATCTATACGAGAAAAAGTCTCGACGTTCCCGTTCGAGACGAGTGCGGGGACGCTTCATATCACCGTTTCGCTCGGGGCCTGCCATTCGAACGACATCGAAGTCGACAGCGTGTTGAAACATGCCGACGAAGCGTTATACCACGCAAAGGAATCGGGACGAAATCGATTCATTCTGGCGTCGTAAAGCGCCTCATGTTCGCAAAAGATTGCGATTTTCCGCAGTTTTCCCGCTTTACTTTCAACTAGTGAATCGGTACACTAGGCTAGACTTTGATTCGACTATCCTTACAGTGATCATAGATTTGGACAGAAAAAGGGGAAACACATTTCATGACAGTATTGTTATCACTATTCGGTTTGATGTTTGTGGGATCGTTCATCCTCGACTATCAACGTGGCAAGACGTTCCGGCAGTCGCTCTTCGGGGGAGTCGATACGATGAAACGGAACTTGTTTATCTTTTTACGCACGTCCCTCTCGATGATGATTTTTATCGGTCCGCTCCTACTCATCTCCATGTTCGCCTTCTCAGAACTCGTATCGTTCGAGACGGTCGCCGCCTTCATGATTGCCGTGCTCAGCATCGGGTTCGCGGAACGCATCATCGGGATGATCGTCGCACCGCTCGTCCGGACGTTCTGGCACCAACGCGGAAAATTGATGCCGCTCTATCTTGATGCAGGTCTTTATATTTTCTTGCTGTCGATTCTCATCCTCGAGTTCTTGATGAACATTCCAGGTGTTGAACTCGGTGCTTCTGCCATCGCGGTATTTTATGCGTTCGCGCTCTTCTATACTCGTTACTTGTTCAGCTTACTTCGCTTCACGCTTCGTAAGGGCGTACCGTCGAGCTGACAACGATCCGCAAACAGTTTGGTTTGCGGTTTTTTTGTACAATTTACTAATTGACAATGAGAATCGTTATCACTTATACTTTAGTTGTAGCTCCCAAAGCTTGACGTAAACGTTCCCCAAACCAATACGTCACGTGGATTCCCCTCCACGACACTCTTTTTGAAAGCAATGCGACAACCCCCATTTGTTGCACCCAAATTTGCCATCCAAAAAAACGAGCGGCTCTCCGACGGAGCCGCTCGTTTTTTCATGCAAAGATATCTTGTTCGATTTGTTTCAATCCATAAAACACACCGTGTGCCTGCATCAGTTCATCATACGATCCGGTCTCGACGATGCGTCCGGACTCCATGACGATGATGTGATCGAAACGTTCGAGCCCAGTCAGACGATGGCTGACCATGACGAGCGTCGCTTCATCGGCTTGACGCAAAATCTCGGCGAATACGTCCGCCTCGGTCCGCGCATCGAGCGCCGATGTCGCTTCGTCAAGTATCCAGAGCAATCCATTCTTCAACAAGGCTCGGGCGATGGCAAGACGTTGCCGCTCGCCGCCCGATAAGTTCGCCCCTTTCTCAAGGACGGGCTCGTCGAGCGAGAAACCGAGGCGGACACTCGCGAGCGCCGCTTCCATCTCAGCGTCCGAGAAATTACCGGCGAGCTCCAAGTTCTCTCGCACCGTCCCGAAGAAGAAGTGGTTCTCTTGAAGGACGACGCTGGCTTCACGCCAGACCGATGCTTGGGTCACATCGTCCAACCGCTGTCCATTCAATCGGATCTCACCAGACTCAGGTCTGACAAAAGCGAGCAACAGTTGAAGTAGTGTCGATTTTCCTGAGCCGCTCGGTCCGACGATAACGGTCTTTGAACCGCCTCGTAACGTCACGTCGACGCCGCTCAGCACGTCACGGAACGTGTCCGGGTAGCGATAGCTCACGCGTTCGAACGATACGTCAGGTGCTGTCTCGAGCGCTACGTCGGTACGGGCCGACTCGGCAACGACAATCGCTTCACTCGGCTCGACCACTTCGAGCAGTCGATCGGCCGCTTGCTTGCTGTCGGCATAGTGACCTGGGAAGACTGCCATCGGTGTCGCGTTCTCAAACGCAGTGAGCGACATCATGATGAGCATGGCCAAGAAGAGGCCATTTAATTCCCCGTCGACGACAAGATAGGCCCCGATGGCCAAAACACCCCATGAGACGAGTAAGGACGCCGCCACGACGAGCGAGGAGTTGAAGAACTGGTTCGTCACATCTCGTTTTTGGGCATCGGCGTAGCGGTCGCTCTGTTCAAGCAGTTCGTTGCGCGTTTGACCAAGCCGATGGTGCAACAACAGGTCGCGATAGCCGTACATCATCTCCGTCATCCCACTCGACAGGTCTCCTCGCAAGGTACGGAGTTGCCGGTCATGCTTGGCACGGACACGGGCGAAGAAGGCCGGGATCAAAAAACCGGTCACGAAGACGCCGAACAAGATCCAAACGCTGACCCAGACCGAGAAGTATGTGACGAAGAAAATCGTGCTCAAGAAGACGAGTACCAAGATAATCGGCGGGTAGAACACCCGTAAAAAATAGTTCTGCAAGCTCTCGACGTCACCAACGACGCGAGCGAGCAAGTCCCCACTCCGATATTTGGCAAAGATGCTCGGGACGAGCGGCTCGAGTTGACGATAAAATCGGACCCGGAGTTCGCTCAAAATCGTGAACGTCGCCCGGTGCGAGGCGAGACGCTCCTGATAGCGAGCACTCGCCCGAATCACACCGAACAGTTTAATCAAAACGACGGGCACCATGAGCGCATACAGCGGCGGCACGAGCCCAGCCCGTGAGACGAGGTATCCGCTCGCCGCGAACAAAGCGACGGCTGCGATGCCAGCGACATAACCAAAGAAGATCGAGAGGATGATATCCTTTTTCTCTCGCATCATCCATTTCGTGATCGTCCAAAGGGAATTCATCCTCTCACCCCTTTCTGTAGCGTGAATAAGTCAGCGTATTGCGGAACGCTGAGCAGTTCGTCATGTGTGCCTTGGGCGACGAGACGCCCTTCGTCCATGAACCAAATCGCATCGGCTTGTTTGATCGTATGCAGACGATGCGCGACCGTGACGAGCGTTGACTCACGTGACAACTCATCGATTGAGCGCCGAACGATTTGTTCGGTCACTAAATCAAGTCCGGTCGTCGGTTCATCGAACAAGATGATGCCGGGACGTTTCAAGAAGGCCCGGGCCAAGGCGAGCCGCTGCCGTTCACCTCCGGATAAGCCGTAACCCCCTTCACCGAGTTCGGTATGAAGACCGTTCGGCAACTGAGCGATGACATCGTTCAGTCCGGCTGCCGTCGCCGCCTCGAGGATGCTCGCTTCGTCCGCCGCCTCACCGAGGGCGATATTATCGGCGACGGTGCCGGCGAACAAATACGGATTTTGTGAGATATAGCCAATCGTGTCATACCATGACGTATCGGTGTACGTCTCGAGCGGTTCACCGTCCACGAGGACACGTCCGCTGTCAGGTTTGACGAGCCCCGATAACACGTTCAAGACGGTTGTCTTCCCGGACCCGCTCGCCCCGACGAGCGCCATGTGGGCACCGGCAGGAATCATGCCGCTTAAAGGCTGGAGCGTGAAACGCCCCCCTTCATAGGCGAATGATGCTTCGTCGAGCTCGAGGTCGGGTGTCCGGCTCGTCAACGTCCGGTCGCCCCACTGCAGACGTTCATCCGGTGCGTCGAGCGCCTCGAAAATACGATCGGCCGCCCCCATGCTGCCGCGTCCGGTATGGAACGCACCGCCGAGGTCTTTAATGGCCAAATAGTATTCCGGAGCCAAGACGAGAATCAAAAAGCCGGAGAAGAACGTCAAGTTCTGCCAGACGACCATTTGCAGCGCCACTTCGAGCGCCACGACCCCTGTGCTGAGCATCGAGATGAACTCGAGCATGAGACCCGATAAGAACGCCGTCTTCAAGACGACCATCGTCGCGTCGCGGAAGTCGAGACTGCTCTTTTCAATCGCTTGCGCCTCACGCTCGGTCCGACCGTATAGTTTCAATGTCGTCAATCCTTGCAACACGTCCAAGAACTTTCCGGAGAACTGGTTCATCTTCTCCATCTGTTGTTCGGATTTTTTCTGCGTCGCAATCCCGATGATAATGAAAAAGATTGGGATGAACGGCGCCGTCACCATCATGATGACGCCCGAGATCCAATGTTGGCTGAAGACGACGACGAGAATGAGCAGCGGAATGATCGACGTTTGAATGACTTGCGGCCAATATTGGCTGAAGTAGGCGTCGACTTCATCGACCGCGTCCATGAAGACGCTGACTTTCTTTCCGGACTGGCCGGACAAAGATGTCTCGATCGGATTCGATGTATAACGGTCAAGCAACTGAAACCGGAGTGTCCGTTTCGCTTTCTCCGCTAGACTAGCTCCGATTCGTCCTGACATGTAGCCGAACAAAGCACGCGTGACGAGGGCGAGAATGAGCCAGCCGAGCGCCGGGATGATGCTTTCAAACGATGCATTTTTAAAAAAGACCTGGTCGACGATATCGACGATTAAATACGCCTGCGCCAAAATCGACAATCCGATCATCACCGCGGCGATGACGAGTCCGACGATATGGCGTTTTTCAGCTAAAGCGAGAGCTTGCAGTCGTTTCACTGCGTTCATCCTTTCTATACTATCCAAAACTTTTCTTTGTGAGGATTCTCACTAATTATAACTGATGCACACGACCATGGCGAACGCTTCGCTTAGCCAGACATGCAAAAGACGCCGCGTATATCACGTGGCGTCATACCGTCGTCTGTTCAAAGTATTCGGGATGGCCAATCATCAATTCACGCGCATCGAAGTGAAGCACCTCTTCTTTTCGTAAGCGCGATAAGATGTTCGACACGGTCTCCCGTGACGTACCGGATAAGCGTGAGATTTCAATCGTCGTGAACGGACACCGGACGCGAACCCCCTCTGCTTCCGGTTCCCCGAGGTCTTCAATCAAGTAATGGATCGTGTTGAGCACGCGTTCGGTCGCACTCGGAGTGATGATATCCTGCACCCGTCGTTCGTGCAAGTCGAGAATCCGATTCATCTGTCCGACGATATGGAGTAACATCGACGCGTTCCGAGAGACGAGTTGTTCGAATCGGTCCGTCGGCATATAGATGACCTCGATATCGGTCAACGCCTCCGCCGAATGTTGATAATACGGTTCCGTCATCAAGCCACGATACGGGAACAGTTGCTTCGGTTTCAAGTAGTCCGTATATTGATGGGTCGCCGTCTCGTTGTTGCGCTCGAGCTTCACGTAACCGCTGATTAAAAAGTAGACGCGCTCCCGAGGATCGCCTTCCATGAATAAGAGCTGTCCTTTCCGGTACGTTCGACAATAGACATGGGGCAACAGTGCCTCGAGCTCACGGGCGGTACATTTGGTGAATACATCGAGTTGCCGCAAGTCGTCTACGGTCCATTTCGGTTTCATGTTGAACCCTCCAATCTATCTTGCCTCTCCTTTTAGTATAGTTGGATTCAATTTGAAAACGCTTACAAAATCCAACGATTTTCTGACAAAAAAAAAAGAGGGGCTTTCACCCTCTTCGTCACAGCACGTTATTCAATCGAGCATCAACTCCATGATCGCATCTTGCAGGTCACGGTCGAGTTCAAGCGCGTGCAAATCGAACAGCCATGCCTCGAGCCGCGTCTTCGCTGCCGCCGATCGATACAACTTGTCTTTTAAATCATAAGAAATCTCGGCGCGGTCCAAGAAACGATACAAACGATCGAGCCGGTGATCGTTCGCCGTCAATTCGACCGGGAGAGACACCGTCATCTCTTCATCAATCGGACCGAGTTCGAGGCGCAGTGTCTGGGTCTCTCGATTGTATTCACCAGAACCGGTCACGCCTCGGAGGAGTAACGTGACGTTACGGTCAGACGGCAAGACGGTCCGGTCACCTGTAACGTGAATGTGGAGCTTCCGTTCCTCCCAATCAAGCGTGAACGTCGTCTCAGCGTAAGCACCCGTCTCATAGTCACGGTCCGACCCGTTGTCTTCATAGAGCGTGAACGTATTCGACGCGCCCGGGAAGACAAGAACTTCCAATTCGCCCGGGTTATCCGTATCGTTACGGCCCGAGTAATGCCGTGCCATCGGGATGATTGCCCCTGCTTTCGCGAACACTGCTTGTTCGTCAAGTCCCCGGAACACCCGAACCGACTTCTCTCCCGCATAGCGATGACCGGTAAAGAAATCGAACCAGTCACCTTTTGGTAACCAGACGTTCGTCGCTGCGACGTGGAGCTGTTTATTCATCGGCTCGACGATCGGAGAGATGATGAGTTCACTGCCGAAGTAGTATTCGTTCGGTACTTCATACGCCGCGTCCTCGTCCGGATGTTCATAATACATTGGTAAGATGAGCGGCAAGGCACCCGCGTGGTTCCGCCAGTTCATCGTATAGATGTACGGGATCAATTGATGGCGCAGACGCAAGAACGTCTTCATCGACCGCTCCGCCTCGAGACCGAAGCGCCACGGCTCTTTCCCGTTGAACGTACTGAACGTCGAGTGCAGGCGCATGATCGGACTGAACACACCGAACGCGACCCAACGTGCGGCGAGCTCATCGTCTTTTGAGCCTCGGTAATGGCCACCGATATCGTGACTCCACCAACCATAGCCGATATTGGAAGCGGTCGCCGTAAAGTACGGCTGGAACGCAAGCGACGCCCACGAAATCAACGTGTCTCCCGAGAAACCGACCGGATAGCGGTGACTGCCCGGGCCCGAATAACGGGAGAAGATGATTGGTCGATCGCCATCCCGGGCGATGTCGGCCGCATGATAGTGGTTCAGCATCCAGAGCGGGTCGAGCCCTTCCATTTTCGACGTCGAGCCTTGTTGCCAGTCGATCCACCAGAAATCGACGCCGTCGTCTTCATGCGGATGATGCATCTGCTCGAAATAGGCTTGAATGAAGCGTTTATCGGAAAAGTCGAACGGGATGCGGTCGCCTTGGGACGGATCGATGCCCATCGCCTCGGCCATCGCCACATATTGGTCTTCGAACGCACGCACGCCATCCGCCGGATGCAAGTTCAACGTGACGAGCAACCCTTCTTGCTTGAGCCACGTCAAGAATCCTTTCGGGTCCGGGAACAAGTTCTTATTCCATGAATAACCCGTCCATCCGCTCCCGTATTCTTCCGGGACGTCGGTGACGTGCCAATCCATGTCGATGACGCTGACCGAGAACGGGATGTCCTCTGTCTTAAACCGACGCATGAGTTCTTTATATTCCGTCTCGTCGTAGCGCCAATAGCGGCTCCACCAGTTGCCGAGCGCTTTTCGTGGCAACAGCGGCGTCGGGCCGGTCAATTGATAGAAGTCACGGAGTGCGCGCTTATACTCATGCCCATACCCGAAGTAGTACAAGTCATGGATATGTTTACGCCGCGGTTCGACGAAACGGTCCTCGGTCATGATGAACGAATCAGAGTCATCGATGACGGCATACCCTTGTTTCGAGGCGATGCCTTCACCGAGTTCGGTCGCCCCGTCGACATGGTCGAGCGTTCGCGCCGTCCCTTTCAACGTCCGCTCCGGTCCGTTAAACGTATAGCGGCTATAATACGTACTGAAGTTCCCTTTCACGTCGACGTAAAGCGTGTTCGGCGCGAACGGCCCTTTCGTGTAGTAGAGGTGGACGTGCTCCGTGATGATTTGCAATTCCGTCTCATTCTCAATCACGCGAAACTCTGGGACTGCGAACGCCCGGTTAAAGACGACTTGGGTCGGCCGGTCTTCGAACACCCCATCCTCGGCATACTCCATCCGAATCAGTTGGCTCGTCAGTACCGTGAAGCGATAGCAGCTCCCTTGGACGATTGCCCGATCATCTGCCTGCGGTTTCATTTGTTGCGTATAGACGTTCTCCTCTTCAAATAGACGCATAAGATCGAGCGTTGCCGCTCTTCGTCACTCCCCTTCTTAATTGTGCAAACGTTTACACTCAAAATGATAGCAATGTCTAAATCGACATACAACATTCCTTCCCCATGTCGGACCATAAAAAACGACGAGCAGCCAATTCAGGAAAAAAGCCACAGACGCTGATGTCTGTGGCGTTGAGCTTATTGTTGGAGCGTCGCGGCGAGTCGGACGCGCGTCCCGACCTCACCTCGGACCGCCGCAAGGGCTTGTTCGAGCGACGTGATGACGGCAACCCGGTCGTGTCCTGATTCGGCGAATTGAAGGGCGGCCCGAACTTTCGGCAACATGCTGCCCGGTGCGAACTGGCCTTCGGCGATAAACGTCTCGAGTTGTTCTTTCGTCGTCTCCTCGAGCGCCCGGGCCGACGGTGTCCCGAAATCGACGAACACGTGCTCGACGGCCGTCAAGATGAGGAGCATGTCGGCGTCGACGAGATCGGCGAGTTTCGCAGCGGCAAAATCTTTATCGATGACCGCCTCGACGCCGATATAGCCATCGGCTGTATCGATGACAGGAATCCCCCCGCCGCCAGAGGCGACGACGATGTGCTCATGGGCGACGAGGTCACGGATGACCGCGTGCTCAAGAATCGCCACTGGAAACGGGCTCGGGACGACACGGCGATAGCCGCGACCGGCGTCTTCTTTGAACACATAACCGGTCGTCCGTTCAAGCTGCTGCGCTTCCGCCTCGTCATAGAAAGGACCAATCGGCTTCGTCGGGTGACTGAAGGCACTATCGTTCGGGTCGACGACCGACCGCGTGACGATCGGTGCGACCGAACGTTCCAAACCACGAGATCTCAGTGCTTTCGTGAGGGCGTTCTCGAACCAATAGCCAATCATCCCTTGTGTCATCGCCCCGCAAACGTCGAGCGGCAAGGCCGGCGTCGCCGGACTGTCCGACGCAGCCTGCTGCAACATCAAATTTCCGACTTGCGGCCCGTTGCCATGGGTGATGATGACCTCAATCCCTTCGGCGACAAGCGCGGCCAGTGATTCCGCCGTCGCCTCAACGGCTCGAATTTGAGCCTCGGCCGTCGCATCTTTACCTTGTTGAATCGCATTTCCACCTAGTGCGATGACTACTCGTTTATTCCGCATATTGGTTTCCCCCGATCAAAAGACTGAGATATTTCCTGAGACGATGCGCACGACGGCCAAGATGGCGAGCGCGGTCAAGACACCGGCCACGATCCACTCCGTCTTCGTCAACGTCTTGATGCCGTTCTCACGTTGCGCCTTGATGTAGAGCAACGTACCTGGTGCGTACAGTAACGTCGTCAAGAGCAGATAGTCGATTCCGGCCGCATAGATGAGCCAAATCCCGTAAATCGAGGCGACGGCTCCGATGATGAGGTCGCGGGTCCGACGTTCACCGGCATTGTAGCCGATGCCGTTCTTCGCGACTTTGACTTGATAGAAGGCCGAGAAGACGTACGGGATCAAGATGGCGCTCGAGGCGAGCGAGAACGCGAAATTATACGCCGCATCCGAGAACAGGAACGTGAAGAGGAACAGCTGGATCAACCCGTTCGTGAGCCAAAGCGCGTTGGCCGGCGCATTGTTTTTGTTCTCTTTCGTGAACCATTTCGGGAACACGCCGTCTTTCCCGGCTACGAATGGGATCTCAGCGGCGAGCAACGTCCAGCCGAGCCATGCTCCGAGAACTGATATGACGAGACCGCCATTGATGAGCATCGCGCCCCACGGTCCGACCGCTGACTCGAGCAAGTACGCCATCGCCGGTTGCGAGGCGTTCGCCACGTTCTCTGGATTCATGAGACCGAGCGACATGACCGAGATGAGCAGATAGATGATGAGCGTCCCGAGCAATCCGATGACCGTCGCTTTCCCGACGTCCGAGCGCTTGCGGGCCCGTCCAGATAAGACGACCGCCCCTTCGACCCCGATGAACACCCATAGTGTGACGAGCATCGTCGAGACGACCTGGTCTCTCACACTACCCCATGAGAAACCACCCTGTCCCCAGAAATCGAACGTGAAATTATCGAGGTTGAAGAAGAATAAGGTGATGGTGATGAAAGCAAAAATCGGTACGAGTTTGGCAATCGTCGTGATGATGTTGATCATCGACGCTTCGTGGATACCACGTAAAATCAACGAATGCACGAGCCATAGCATAATCGAGGCACCAATGATCGAAGCGATGTTTTGACCGCCTTCAAAGATTGGGAAGAAATAGCCGACCGAACTGAACAGAAGCGTCGCATAGGCGACGTTGCCGAGCCACGCGGATAGCCAGTAGCCCCACGCCGAGTTGAACCCGACAAACTGACCGAAGCCGGCACGGGCATAACTGTACACACCACCATCGAGATCCGGACGACGCATCGTCAAATTTTGAAAACTGAGTCCGAGGGCGATAATCCCGATTCCGGTGATGACCCACCCAATCAAAATCGCTCCCGCGTTCGCACCTTGGGCCAAGTCGGCCGCCAAGTTGAAGGCGCCGCCGCCGATCATTGAACCGACGACGAGTGCCGTCAGCGCCCCGAGCCCTAAACGTCGATCTTTCTTCTCTGGTTGCACGCCAGCCGTTCCACTTGAGTCATGCGCTATTTTCGTAGACATTGAACTCATCCCTTTCGTTTAGTACGGGCCGGAGGGGAGATCCCCTCCCATCCGTCAGCGTTCAAGCCATTCGTTCGTGTCGGTGAGCGTCGCGGCCATCACCGCTTTAATCGTATGCATCCGGTTCTCGGCTTCGTCAAAGACGAAGGAGTGACGGCTCCGGAACACTTCATCCGTGACTTCCATCTCGCTCAACCCGTACTCCGCATGGATCGCCCGGCCGACTTCGGTCTCCAAGTCGTGGAAGGCAGGCAGACAGTGGAGGAACATGACGTCCGGATTATTCGTCTTCGTGAGCATGTCCATGTTCACTTGATATGGGTGAAGCAGTTTGATGCGCTCGGCGAACTCGGCCTCTTCGCCCATCGACACCCAGACGTCCGTGTAGATGACGTCGGCGTCGGCGACCGCTTCGTCGATGCTTTCGGTCAACGTGATCTTCGCCCCTGTCTCGGCAGCGACCGAGCGGGCAAAATCGACGACTTCATCCGACGGCCAAAGCGATTTCGGCGCACAGATACGCATGTCCATCCCGACTTTGGCACCACCGATGAGGAGCGTGTTACCCATATTGTTGCGCCCGTCACCAACGTAGACGAAGCGGATGCCAGACAGCTCGCCTTTCTGTTCTTTGACGGTCAAGAAGTCGGCCAAGATTTGCGTTGGATGATACAAATCCGTCAACCCGTTCCATACCGGGACACCGGCGTCTTTGGCCAGCCCTTCGACCGTGTCATGGGCGAAGCCGCGGAATTGGATGCCGTCAAACATACGCCCGAGCACGATCGCCGTGTCGCGCACCGATTCTTTTTTGCCAAACTGGATATCCGATTTCCCGAGGTATTCCGGATGCATGCCTAGATCGATGGCCGCCACAGTGAACGCACAACGCGTCCGCGTCGAAGGTTTCTCAAACAACAGCGCCACATTCTTTCCTTCACAGATTCGATGCGGGACGCCTTGTTTCTTTTGACGTTTGAAGGCGGCCGATAAATCGATCAAATAGTTCAACTCATCCCCTGAAAAATCGTTCAATGATAGAAAATGACGGCCTTTCAAATCAAAGTTGTACGTTGTAGACATGCTCGTTTCCTCCTCGTTAAATGTCTTTGCGGATAATCGGACAGCTCATGCAGCGTGGGCCCCCACGGCCACGCGACAATTCACTCGACATGATCTCGATGACTTCGACGCCTTCTGAGCGAAGCAACTCGTTCGAGACGTAGTTACGGTCGTACGTGACGACGACGCCTGGAGCAATCGCGAGTGTGTTCGACCCATCGTTCCATTGTTCGCGGGCAGCGGCGATTGGGTCTCCGCCCCCACATGGGATCAAGACGATCTCATCGAGACCGAGTGCGGCTTTCAACACGTTCAACAGATCCGTGTGCTGCGTGATGTGAAGTTCACCCTCGGCGTTCAACGTCAGTTCAAAGATGTTCATCTTGCCTCCTGGCCCTTGGATGAACGGGTGAATCGTGAACTTGTCATGATCGACCATCGTGAAGACCGTATCGAGGTGCATGAACGCGCGCGACTTCGGAATCTCGATGGCGATGACTTTCTTGAACGTGCCGCCGTTTTTCAACAAGTTGAGAGCGACCCGTTCAATCCCTTGGGCCGTCGTCCGCTCGGAAATCCCGATGGCGACGACTTCTTTCGAGAGAACGAGCTCATCTCCACCTTCCATCGCGAAGCGGTAGTCGCGGTCCGACCAGATCGGGATGTCGTGTTTTGCGAATCGCGGATGATAGCGCATAATATATTGCGTGAACAACGATTCGCGGCGGCGAGCCGGCTCTTTCATCCGGTTGATGGATAGCCCGTTCCCGATGGCTGCCGATGGGTCACGAGTGAAATATAAGTTCGGCATCGGGTCGAGATAGAACGGGTATGTGTCCTCAATCATCTCGTGCAAGTGGCGCCGTTTCTCTGGCTTAATCTCAGACTTGCGAATGCCGGCCATAACGGTTTCAATCAATTTTTCGTTGTCGTAGGCGAGCAAATATTCTTTAAGTGTCTCGTACGAGCCGTTGATATTCGATTTTGACTCCGCCAAGATATCGGCGACGAATCGTTCGCGCACCCCTGGTAGTGATAACGTTTCCGCCATCAAATTTTCTAGATAGAGTACTTCGACGCCACGATTTTGGAGCACGCTCGCAAAGTAGTCATGTTCTTTTTGAATGACCGGAAGATGAGGAATGTCGTCGAACAAGAGTCGTTCCAAATATTCTGGGGTCAAATTTTCGAGCTCACGCCCTGGTCGTTTCAATAGTACCGTCCTAAGTTCACCAATTTCTGAATACACGTGGATCGGATGTTTCAGCGTTGTATCCCGTGCGGTTTGTTGATCCGTCATCGATATCATCTCGCTTCCTCCTTGTGATTCGGGTGTGTTTCTACCCTTACATTATCAACTTACCCAATTCCGAGGTGGGCAAGTCCGACGTTTGGACTGTGGTGGATTCCACACTAAAGTGCATAGATGATGACGTGGCATGAATGAACAACCATTCGAGAAACGGTGCGTCCCCTCAAATCGGAGGAGAGAGACGTATACATACTGTATAGATTGTGAAAAAAATTCATAACATTTTTTTGATTTTGTTTGAGCCCGACTAAAGTCGTGACATAATATAGACAAATGATGTGAAAAGGAAGTGAGTCGATGGCAATCGAACGTACAGAACGCGCCCGTCATGAAGCCCAAGTGACAGCGCTCATCCAAAAAGGGGACCCGGTCGATTTCCGCGACGTGTTTCTCACACTCCATCCGGGCGAACAAGCCGACCTCTTCATTGAGCTCGAGCAACCGGGTCGCCAGTTCGTCTATGATGCCTTGTCCCCGGAGGCGTTCACCGACCTATTTGAAAAGCTCGAACTCGATGAACAAGAACAGTTCATCCAAGAGATGCCGCGTCCGTTCGCCGTACGCGTGTTGAACGACATGTTCTCGGATAACGCCGCCGACTTGATGACCGAGCTCCCGGACGATTTCATGAACGAACTGTTCGAGTTGATGGACGAGACCGAGGCGACCGAAGTCAAAGACTTAATGCGCTATCCGGATGATACGGCCGGCGCCATCATGACGACCGAGTTTATCGTGTTGAAAGCGGACAAGACCGTCGGTGCGACGCTCGAAGACTTGCGCGAACTTGGACCGGAAGCCGAGACGATCTATTACCTGTATGTCATCGACACCGATCGCCGGCTCGTCGGCGTCGTCTCGCTACGCGATTTGATCGTCTCCCCGCTCGATGTGCAAATTGCGGATATCATGGGCCGACGCGTCGTATCGGCCCACGTCCTCGCCGACCAAGAGGACTTGGCGCGGACCGTTCAAAAATATGATCTATTGGCCTTGCCTGTCATCGACAGCGAGGACCACTTGCTCGGAATTATCACGGTCGACGATGTCATGGATGTCATCGAACGGGAGACGACCGAGGACTTTGAGGAGCTGTCAGCGACAAAAGGATCGTCCGACATCAATATGGGACCGGTCGAAGCAGCGATAAAACGGGCCCCTTGGATTATCAGCCTCATGTTTCTCGGGATGATCACCGCGTCGACGATTGGTGGCTTCGAGGATACACTCGAAGCGATCGTCCTGCTCGCTGTCTTCATGCCGCTCGTCATGGGTTCGGCCGGGAACGCCGCCACCCAATCGCTCGTCGTCGCCGTCCGTTCAATCGCACTCGGGACGATCAATCGAAAGAACGTGTTGAAGATGATTCGCCGTGAGTTCGGGACGGGCGTCTTGCTCGGTCTCGCCTGCATGGTCGTCATCTTTGGGGTCATCACCGTTTTGTACGACAGTGCCTTGATCGGGATGATCGTCGGTCTGTCGATCTTTGCGTCACTCAGCGTGGCGACCATCGTCGGGACGCTCGTGCCGCTCCTCATCAATCGATTGAAACTTGATCCGGCCGTGGCGTCGGGCCCCTTCATCACGACGGTCGTCGACAACCTCGGCTTGATCATTTATTTCACGGTCGCGACTTCGTTGCTACGCTTTTTCTGACACCTGACATCTCAGGTGTCTTTTTTGTCGTGATGTTTATTACAGTTCTTTTACAAAAGAGAAAATGGGAAATAATCATGATTTAGGACGGGTATTCATGAAAAGTACTTATAAATAAGAAGAGATTGAGGGAGGGATATTCGTTGACCATTCAACAAGTTGTTTACATATTGATCACAGGGGCTCTCTTCATGGGTCTCGTCGCATACGTGTCATACCGCATGACGAAAGGAAAAGTCGAGAGTGCCGACGATTATTTCTTGGCTGGACGTGGTCTCACCGGTCTATTCATCGCCGGATCGCTTTTATTGACCAACTTGTCGGCCGAGCAATTGATCGGCTTGAACGGCCAATCGTTTGCCGGCAATATGTCCGCTATGGCATGGGAAGTCACGGCCGGCATCGCCGCCATCATCATGGCCCTCTTCTTACTTCCACGTTTTCTCGGCATCGGAATTTCAACGATTCCCGAGTTTTTGAGCCAGCGGTATGACGAGGACGTCCGCCGCTTGACGGTCCTGTTGTTTTTGTTCGGCTATATGTGCGTCACGATTCCATCGATGCTCTATTCAGGCGGCCTGGCCGTCTTGCAACTGTTTGACGTACCAGCCCTGCTCGGGATCAGCTTCGAGCAATCACTCTGGATGGTCATTTGGTTCATCGGGATTATCGGTGCCGTGTATGCCATTTTCGGAGGACTCCGTGCCGTTGCCGTTTCTGACACGTTGAACGGAATCGGCTTGATTATCATCGGATTCCTCGTCCCGACGCTTGGCTTTATCGCGCTCGGTGACGGCAATCTTGTTGATGGGATGAAGACGATCGCAACCGAGAATCCGGAGAAACTAAACGCGATCGGTTCAGAGAACGATTCCGTTCCGTTCTTGTCCATCTTCACGGGGATGATTTTTGCGAACTTATTTTATTGGGCACTCAACCAATATGTCATTCAACGGGCACTCGGGGCGAAGAACTTGGCCGAAGGTCAAAAAGGAGTGCTTTTCACCGGCTATTTGAAGTTGCTCGTCCCAATCTTCATGTTGCTCCCGGGGATTATCGCATTCCATTTGTATGGCACGAACGTCGACAAGGCCGACCTCGCTTATCCGAGCTTGATTGCCGACTTGTTGCCGATGTGGCTCATGGGCTTTTTCCTCGCCGTCTTGCTCGGTGCCGTGTTCAGCTCGTTCAACTCGCTGTTGAATAGTATCGCTACGCTATTCGTGCTCGATATTTACAAGCCGAAGTTCAAACCGGACGCATCAGACAAAGACTTGATTCGGGTCAGCAAATGGTTCGGGACGTTCGTCGCGCTCGTCTCGTTCTTCGTCGCTCCAAACTTGATGTATGCACCGGACGGCCTTTGGGACTTGATTCGCCGTTTCACCGGCTTCTTCAACATCCCGATTCTCGTCATCGTCTTAATCGGGATGCTCGTGAAGCGGGTGCCGCCGATCGCCGCGAAACTCGTCATCGGCTTCCACGTCGTCACGTATTACTTCCTCGTTTGGGGAACGGAGCAGTGGTTCGGCTTCGACCTCGGCATTAACTTCATTCACATTTACGGGATTTTGTTCGTCCTCGAGACGGCCATCATGCTCGTGTTCGCGAAAGTTCGTCCGATGCAACACATCAATCCGATTCGCATCGACCTCGGTCGCGTCAAACCTTGGCGCCATGCCATCTCGACGTCAATCATCCTGATTGCTTCGATGGTGTTCGTCTACTTCGTCTTCTCACCAATCGGTCTCGCCTATGCGGACGGGATCGTGTCGAGCTGGTTCTGGCCAGCGACACTCGCTTTGGTCGCGACGACGAGCGGGCTCGTCTGGACATCGTATCGCTACTGGTTGCCGCGTTATGAGGCATACTTGAACAATCTCGATACGACAGACACCGAGCGTGAAGAAGCGATGGGTGAATAATATATTTAGACAAACAGACACGTTCCTTGCTGATATCTTTTAGCAAGGAACGTGTCGATTTGTCTTACTTCTATTCTTCTGTTCATACATGTTTTGATCCGCTTGATCATACAATTTCTTGAAATCGTTTAACTGTTCCTCCCAAGCTGCACCGACAGCGGCTGAAATATCATTCGATTCAAACACGCTTCTAATGGAAACCGTCAAATCTAGCAATTTATCTTGTTGTAGTTGATCAGTTAATACAACAAATTCGTCGCCTCCAATCCGATAAACGTTTGTGCTTAACCCTTGCAAGAGGAGTCCCGCTTTCTGAAGTAACAAATCACCAGCCGAATGACCTTGATGGTCATTAATTTTCTTCAAGTCATTTAAATCGATGACTATCAACCCTACTTTTTTAAAAGAGAGACAATCAATTGTTTCATTAAAGGCACGTCGGTTCAAAACCCCAGTGAGTTCATCATGACGGCTCACATATTCTAACTCCTCACGTTTCATTACAGCCGCTTCTACATTCCTAATGATTCCTTGTACAGCTACAATCTCACCATTTTTATAAATCGGAGTCGTGTATTCTTCAAAACGCAAGTAACGACCGTCATTAGTTCGCCAACGTTGCGAGATAGCCTCATCGTAACTCATCTTTCCTGAGACTTTATTCATGAGAATTTGATAATCATCTGGGTGAATACGACGAAAACAATCATCTGGATTTTCATAGTTTTCCGCTACAACACCCTCACCTAAATACAAATCAAGGGAAGGACTTATGTAACGAAAACGAAACGTCGGTTTGACTTCAAATATATAAATGACGTCTTTAACGTGGTTACCGAAATGTGCAAACGCCCCGTCCACCTCTTTACGTGATTGAAGTATCTTCTGCGCAACAAGTACCAAAATCAATCCAACTAATAAACCTAACCAAAATTGTTCCATGTTTTCCCGCTCCCCATCTAAACGTACTATTCTATCGTATCACGTTAACGAAACACCGCCTGTACCTTTTCCATTATTTAGGTTAATGTTTAAATGTAACGTTCATTTGTTGATGAATGTAAACTTAAAATTAGAAGTTGGAGGTCAACCATGAGTCCTGACTGGTCACGCTATGAAGTCTCATCTACTTTTTCTGGATCGGCGCTCGTCATGCGACAAGACGACATCCTGTTCGAACTTCAGCAAGGCTACGCGAATCGGGCCGAACAAATCGAAAATCAAACGTCGACCCGCTTCGGCATCGCTTCGGGCTGTAAGCTGTTCACAGCGATTGCCATCTGCCAGCTCGTCGAACAAGGAAAATTGTCGTTTACGTCGACACTCCGCGAGAGTTTGGACATCGACTTCCCCCGATTTGACCCAGCCGTGACAGTTGAACAGTTGCTCACCCACACGTCCGGCATCCCCGACTATTTCGACGAGTCTGTCATGGACGATTTCGAGGAATTGTGGCGACAGCGTCCAATGTATCACATCAGGCAGCTACGTGACTTTCTCCCGATGTTCCAGCACGAACCGATGCGACAAGAACGGGGCGTGTTCCAATACAATAATGCCGGGTATATCCTGCTCGGCCTCATCATCGAACAAGCGAGCGGGTTGACGTTCTCGGACTATATCGAACGATTCGTGTTCAAACCGGCCGACATGACCGATTCGGGGTACTTCTCCCTCGATGCCTTACCGGCGCACACGGCGCTCGGGTATATCGACAATGCGGACGGCTCGTGGCGGACGAACCACTATTCGATTCCCGTCAAAGGCGGCGCGGACGGCGGCGCGTTCGTGACGGCACAAGATATGGCCAAACTTTGGAACGCCCTGCTCGCTCATCGCCTGCTCGGGGAGGAGATGACGTCACGGTTGCTCACGCCTCACGTGCCAGTGAACGAAACAGGCGCACATTATGGATACGGTCTGTGGATTCAATTGGATGCGAAGCGACACGTCTTCAAATATCATGTCATGGGTTATGACCCCGGCGTCAGTTTTCATTCTGCTTACTATCCGGACACAGACATCGTCTCGGTCGTCTGTTCGAACGAGTCAGATGGTGCGTTCGACCTCATGAAAGCCATTGAAATGAAAGTAGGTGAAGGTTGATGGTCATTCGTCCTTATGAAGAAGCCGATTTTGAACAGATTCAAGCATTGAATGAAGCGGAAGGTTGGAGTCAACTCGTCCGACAACATGACTTGACGAAACAGGCGTGGCGGCAATCGAACGTTGCCTATGTCGTCGAGTCAGAAGGACTGGTGATTGCCTACTTGCGTGGGTTGACCGACACAACCGTGAGCCTGTACGTGTGCGAACTGCTCATCGCGGCCTCGCACCGTCGCCTCGGGATTGGCGAGCAGTTGTTGTCACACGTCCATGCGCTCTACCCCGAAACGCGTCTCGAGATGCTCGCGAGTGCTTCATCCCACACGTATTACGAAAAACTGAACTTCCGTCCGTTTTACGGGTACCGGAAGACGATTCACGAATAGGAGGAACTGTCATGAAACTAGCCATCGTGACCGGTGCATCGCGCGGCCTCGGCCGTGCCATCGCCGAGGAACTATTGAAGCGTGATTATGAGGTCGTCAATTTTTCACGGACGCAGGCGACCGATGCCTCGTTCCGTCACGTCAAGGTCGACTTAGCTGATCCGACAAGCACACTGGCCGCGATTGGACAGATGAAGCCGCTCATCGAGACGGCAACGTCCTTGCTCGTCGTCCAAAATGCGGCGTTGATTGAACCGATTCACCGGGCCGGTCAATTGGATGCTACGCAGCTTATCGCTCACGTCCAAGCCAACTTGCTCGCCCCGATGCTCTTGACGAACGCGGTGCTCGCATACGACTTGCCCGTCTCGCTCATCCATGTGACCTCTGGGGCCGCCAAGCGCCCCATCTCGGGCTGGAGTGCCTATTGTGCGACGAAAGCCGGGCTCGATCATTTCACCGAGACGGTCGCCCTTGAATTGACCGATACGGACGACAAAGTCGCCTTGTTCAATCCAGGCGTCATGGACACCGCGATGCAGGAAAGCATTCGGGCCTCGTCAGAAGACGCGTTCCGTGACGTTGAACAGTTCCGCTCCTATGTGACGGAAGGACGATTGCGCACCCCTGAGACGGTCGCCCGCATCTTGGCGAAACACTTGCTAGACGAGCCGTTCGAGAATGGCAAGACGTATTCGGTGTATGACCTAGACTGATTTTTCACCTGGTATAAAATTCAGCCACCCTTTTTAGGCTCAACCGCTTACACTAGAGACAGATGAAAAGAGAAAGGGTGGCTAAGTCATGAAGACGATTGCAGGAGGATTATTATTTTTCGGCTTGTTCAGTCTCGGATTGTCGTTCACGATGATTGGGGACACGGCGATTGTCGGAGCGATGGTGAGCGGTGTCGCCATCTTATGTAGCGTCGGGCTTTGGTTCGGAGCGACAGAAGTAACGCGCATCCGTGTTGCTCTCCTCGACAGCAAAAAAACGTCTTTCCCCGAATAAGGGAAAGACGTTTTTGGATTCATTGATTGTCTTCTTCTTCGTAATCATCATCAGCATATTCCTCGAAATCATACTCTTCGAAGTCCGCTTCATCGATAAAGATGTCGCGGTCATTAACGACGTGAATCGGACCGTTGGCCACATCGATTCGAATCGTCCATGCCCATGGAATGCGCAATCGGCTATAAACGCCTGTCCAGAATTCCATCGATTCTTGCTCGTATCGTTCGAACTCTGCCAGCAACTCTTTAAAGGTTACCCCTGACAACTGAAAGTTTGAGTCTTGGATTCGCTCGAGCGCATTATGTGTCGCCTCGAGTTCCGCCGCACGTACCATCTCTTCGGCCGTTGCCATCTCAAGAATGGTACCATCCGGTGGCAGAATGTCGTATACGTTAAACAATTCGCCTTCTTCTACTTCTTCATCAAACTCATAGTCGTCGTGCCGCATGCTTCATTCCTCCTCACTCTAGTTGAATCTCTTTCATTGTACCATTCCACTCCCTGTTAGAACGAAACATTCGTGTATATATTTTGGCAGGTAGGGAATCATAACAAAGGAATAGAATACGTATCAGCGAAAGGGGCCAATTGACCATGAACGAATCATTTCAAGCACTCGTCCTCGACAAGACGGATGACCATCTTCACGCCAAGGTGACGGACGTCAAACTCGACGCGCTTCCAAAAGAAGAAGACGGTAACGTCCTCGTCGAGGTTCATTATTCCGCACTCAATTATAAGGACGCCCTCGGTCTTACCGAACCCGGAAAAATTATTAACCAATACCCGTTCATCCCTGGATGTGAATTTGTCGGCAAAGTCGTCGAGTCCGATCATCTCGACTTCAAAGCCGGCGATGAAGTCATCGCCACCGGTTTCGGGATCGGCGAACGACATTTCGGCGGATTCAGTCAATTTGCACAAGTTCCCGGAAACTGGCTTGTAAAACTGCCTAAAGGTATGGACATGCGTGATGCCATCACGATCGGGACACCTGGATTGACAGCTATGCTTTCTATCGATGCGCTTGAGTCCGCTGGCGTTCGACCGGGGGAAGAAGTGCTAGTTACAGGTGCAACTGGAGGCGTAGGCAGTTTTTCGATTATCTTACTTCATAAACTTGGCTATCACGTCATCGCATCCACAGGAAAAACAGACTCCCCTTACTTGCAAGCACTTGGCGTTGACACCGTCATCGATCGACACGAGCTTGAGGGAGCGGTTCGTCCGTTAGCTCGACAGCGGTTTGACGCGGCAATCGATTCGATTGGCGGGGCCACTCTTGCGAATATTTTGAGTCAAACGCGTTATGAAGGTGCCGTTGCAGCTTGCGGACTTGTCGGCGGTTCCGACCTTCCAACAACTGTTTATCCGTTTATTTTGCGCGGAGTCAAATTAATCGGCATCGACTCGGTCATGCAACCCATCGTACGTCGTCTGAAGGCGTGGGAACGACTGGATGAGCTGCTTGATTCTAACGTGCTCAACCATATGATTCATGAGATTCCGTTGCATGACGTCCCTCGCCACGCTGAGGCGATGATGCGCGGCGAACTGAGCGGTCGGACCGTCGTTCGGATCCATGACTAACAAACAGGGCTGAATCCATCGATTCAGCCCTGTCCCTGTATTCTCCATGGTGGTGGAATTATAAAGTGAATCCGGCTGGTGCGTCTTTGACGACGACAATCACCTTGCCTTGGTCTAATTTTTTCTCGAGTTGGTCCGCTTCGGTCGATGAGAAGCCGAGCTGTTCGAATTGGGCTCGGAGCTCGTCCCCTTTTTTACGGAATACATTTTTTGCGGCCGTCCTCAGGCCGACGTCTGATGCCGTCACCGTATTCGCGTCGGCGTTATCGGCCACACGGTCGGTCCGGTCATCGTCATGGGTGACGACATAAATGTGCTTGTCCTCAATCCCTTTCGCTTTCATCGATTGAATGGCGGTCACGACTTCTTCATCATTTGTGAACTCTTTGTACAAAACTGACATGTGTAGTTCCCTCCTTCGATAGCGTTACAGTAAGAGTAATTACCTTCTTTTGCAAAAATTACACATTAAAAAACGATGACAGCTGTCATCGTTTCGTTAAACGGCCGGTTCTTGGCCTTTTAATTTTTTTAATTCATCGAGCAAAATGTCCGATTCGTTGAACGGAATCGACTCTTGTCCGACGCGTTCGACATGGTCATGACCTTTTCCGACGACGACGATCCGTTTCCCGACGAGCGCTTGTTGCGCTGCATGGCGCAAAGCATCTCGCCGTTCCTCGAACGTCACGTAATGCGTGTTCGAATCAACACCTTCGAGCAATCCATCGATGATGTGCCTCGGGTCTTCCGTCCGCACGTCATGTACCGTCACGATTAAATCGTCTGAATAGCGGCTCGCGATTCGACCCATCTCTGCCCGCTTCGTCGGATCTCGGTCTCCGGCCGCGCTCAAGACGACCACGAGCTCTCGCTCACCTTGCTGAAGCGTCGACAAACATTTTTCGAGTCCGTCCGGCGTATGGGCATAGTCGATATAAATCTCGCCATCTTCCGTATCAAGTCGCTCGAGACGACCTTTTGGAAGCGTGAGTCCTGGCACGTTGGCGATGATGGAGCGCAACATCAGTTCCGACGTCGAGACGAGACCGATGGCCGCAGCCAGGTTGGCGGCGTTGAATGCGCCCATGAAGCGGACCGGCGCCTCAATCGTCAGTGCGTTCATTTTGACGACTACCGTTTGGTCATGCCAAATGACTTGGATATCGGCCGGTACGTCCGCATGCGTGCTATACATGATACGTCGACGGGTCGGGGCAAAGGCGGCCATCGTTTTACTGGCCGGGTCTTCGGCGTTCAAAATAATGGCGTCCCCGTCTGTCGTTTCGACTTGTTCGAATAATCGGGCTTTGGCCCGGGCGTACTCGTCCATTGAGCGATGGTAATCCAAGTGGTCATGCGTCAAGTTCGTGAACGCCGCCGCGTGAAATCGGACGCCTTCGACACGTCCTTCCATCATTGCATGCGAGGAGACTTCGACGACACAGTCGGTCACGCCGGCATCCGCCATCTCGGCCAAAATACGATGTAAGACGACGGCTTCCGGCGTCGTATTTGGTGTTTTTAATGTTTGATCTTTATAACGTGCTCCAATCGTACTGACAATCCCGACCGGCCGTCCGGACAGACGAAATAGATCATATGTCAATGTCGCGGTCGTCGTTTTGCCATTCGTACCGGTGACACCGTAAATACGCATCCGATGTGAGGGGTGGTCATAAAAGGCACTGGCCACCACGCCGGCTGTCCGCTTCGTGTCCGCGACGACAAGGTTCGGCACCTCAAGATCAAGCGGGTATTCCGAGATGACAGCAACCGCTCCTTTGGAGACGGCGTCCTCAGCGAATTCATGTCCGTCCACCGTATAACCGCGGATACAGATAAATAAATTCCCTGGACTGACCTTTCTGGAATCTGTCTCAATTCCGGTCACCCATGGATCGCGTTCGATGTCATCCATCTCATTTTCTAGAATGGCGGATAAACGTTTCGTCCTCATGCTGTGTACTTCCTTTCTCATGGGTGTCGCTAGGTTCGCAAACCTTATCGTCATGGTACTAGATATTAGGCTGTAATGGAGATGACAAATATATTACTTCCCTTTTTACGTGCAATGCAATCGCCCAACCAAAAAATTCCTAGTCCAGGACGGGACTAGGAATGTATTTCGCTGTCGGTGAACCGAAGTCCTTGCTCATGAAGCGCGGTTTCCAAGATTCGTAGCACACTTGGCCCGACCCCATGTAAGGCCGCAATCTCTTGCTTCGTATACGTGGCCAACTGTTCGAGCGTATCGATATAGGCGGCCTTGAGCGCCCGTTCGGCCGGCGCCGAACATTTCGGAAGTGGTGTCATCCAATTCCCTCCTCTCGTCCTGAATCTCGTTCGATCGTCGGGAGACAGGCGAGGACACGTTCCATACAAAATGTCCGACGGGCCTTCTTGCGTATATCCCACGCGACAAGTCGATCGCCTTGCAGCTTCATCAGTTTGACGCGTCGCTTTGAAATGACCCCGTTCCGATCGATATACACCATTTCTACGACTTGTCCGTTCCGCATCCAACGCATGACCTCTTGCCTCATCTGATCTCCCTCCTTTTGTTACCTTTATTATATCGAACATTTGTTCGTAACTCCAGTCTAGAGGTGTGCGTTCGAGCGATTTGCCGTATGCTAGAAGAAATGAATCTTTTGCGAAAGGGGTACGCCCGTTATGACATATGTCATGTTGGCCGTTTTGGCCATCGTCCTATTCATCTCCATGATTTATGCCGCCAAAGCCTTGCCAAATTTGCGAAATGTCTTATTCAACCGCGGCAGCCTGTTCGGCCAAGACACCGAGACCGTCACGTGTCCGAACTGTAAGAAAACGTTCAAACGGTCCGGTGGGAACACCCAGACATGCCCTCACTGTTATACGTCGTTTTAACCCAAAAACACCCGCCTGGCCGCTAGACGCGGACCTCGGGTGTTTTTTGAATGTGCTCGAATCAGCAAGTAACCGTTTACGCTCACCTTATAAGTGAAATAAGAAGGTTACGTCATTTTCCCGCAACTTAACCCGAGATAGTCTCATTTCAAAAGGAGTCCACCATGTCATTCATATCCGATCACGATTTATACGCACACATAGTAAACCGCGACACTTCCGCGCTCGAACTGCTGTACGACCGTTATGAGCGCATCTTATATTCGCTCGCCCTCCGCTTGACGACGCGAGCCGACTTGGCCGAGGCCGTCCTATCCGAGGTGTTCACCGAGCTTTGGAAACGGCGTCTGCCGCTCGATTTGACGACTTATCGGCTGAGAACGCATTTGTTCGAGCGGGTGGAGACCGCAGCGCTACGTCTAGTCGCCAGCGCTTGAGTTCGTCTATCGCATCGCTCGATGCAACACTTCTAGAATCCCATCCGCATACATGCCCTCGGTGACACGACCATGTTCTCGTTTGGCTTCTTCCGTCCCGTTACCAAGCACATAGCCGTTGCCGACATACCTCAACATTCCTAAATCGTTCCCACTGTCCCCGAACGCGTAGGCGTGCTCGGTTTGAAACGTATATCGGTCGCACACGTAGTCGACTGCAGCGACTTTCCCCGCCCCTCGTGGGATGAAATCGATATCGTAGGCGTCTGCCGGATCCCCGGCGAGCGGGTTGCAACGACTGATGTTGACCGCAATCCCGAAGTCACCGGCACTCGAACGAATATGCTCGAGCTCATCCTCGCTCTCGCCGAAGTAATAATAATTGTGCATCCAGCCGCTTGTGCCAAGATTCGTCTGTGGTTCAATCGTGAGTGTTCGCCCTAGCCTGTCGACGACTTGGGTGACGCGGTCTGAAAAATCATCGGGAAAACGTGACGAATAACCGGGATCAAGCTCTAGTTGCCCGGACGCCGTCACTTGATACAGCTCTGTCCCGAGACTCGCCGCAATTCGATGTGGGAAGTAACGCATCTCGGCCCGCTTCACTTTCTCCATAATCGTCTCGAGCGAACTCCCCGTCACCCACATCGTCGATAAGCGATGCGAGTACATATCGAGAAAATCTTCGAGTTGGCGCAATCGTATTAACTGGTCAACAGAGCAAGCATGCGGGAAGTACGTCTCGTCGAAATCAAAACAGATGAGCGTCCGACCTTCCTTTGTAAATCGTTTCATCGTCATCCTCCTTGTGTCGCCATACCCCTTCTCGTATAGTAAAAGGAGAAAGGACGTGCAACATGAAAAATCGTTTAAGCCGCTACTACTGTCAGTATAGCGGAATCGTGATCGGGTTCGGACTTGTCTTCGCCTTTTTGTTCGGCATACGGACATATTCATTTTGGCAACAATGGCTCTCGAACGGACCCGCACTTCTCGTCACGCTCCTCACGGCGACGTTCATTAGTTTTATGACGTACCGACTGCTCAGCGCCTTGAATTTGAAACTCTTCCGCCGCCTCGGTGACGCGACGTCGACATGCTCCCGTTAAACACGGGACTACATAACGACCGTTCACAAAATAGTCACCTCAAATAGGCATCCATTTCACGGTTTCATCCGTTAGATCAATACAAGGGATTCCCTTATGGATAAAGGAGACAGCCATGACTGATATTGAATTGTACGAGCGCGTCAGGCAAAAAGACAAACAAGCGCTCGAGGCACTTTATGATCGCTACGAACGAATCCTGTATGCCTTTGTCATGCAGTTGACGAAAGACCGCGACCTCGCCGAAGAAGCGATGCAGGAAGTATTCATCAAGCTGTGGCGCGGCGGCGGCGTATATGATGACTCAAAAGGAAAATTCAAATCGTGGCTGTTCACGATGAGCCGTCACGTCACGATCGACTTGATTCGCAAACGAAAACCCGACCTGCAACTAGACGAGTCTTACGCTGAAGCCATCCCGTCCCCGGCCCCATCCGTCGAGACCGAGGTCGAATGGCAAGAAGAGCGAACGCAAATCGAGACGGCGATGGCCGAGCTTCCGGTCGAGCAACAACAAGTCGTCCGTCTCATGTATTTCCAAGGGCTCAGCCAACAAAAGATCGCCGATGCGTGTGGCATCCCGCTCGGCACCGTAAAAGGAAGGATTCGATTAGCGTTGAAACAGTTACGAAGGCATCTATCCCATGATTTGATCGATAAGGAGGTGGAACGATGAACGCTTGTGACCAATTGATTGATTATTTCAACCAGCATTTGACGGAAGACGAACGCATCCGGTTCGAAGCGCATCTCGCGACATGTCAATCGTGTCAAGAAGAGCTCGAACAACTCGAGGCCCTCGTCGGCGGCGTCGCGTTCCTCTCTGAACCGGCTGAACCACCGAGCGGGATGAAGGCACGCATCCTCGACAACGTGTTCGCAGAAGACGATACGGAGACAGCGTCGAAACCAGACGAACCGACCCCGATCACACCGTTCACTGCCACGAAGAAGAACCAGAAGACGCCATGGGGAGCGCTCGCTCTCGCAGCCGCACTCATGCTCTCCTTGATCGGGAACGGCTACCTGCTCTTGAACCAAGATGACCCGAGCGGCATCGCCTTGACCGAGACCGTCCCGCTCGAAGGCGAATCGGAAGGCGTGGCTTACCTCGCCGAACAGGACGGCCAGCGCCAGCTCATCGTCCAGACGAACGGACTCGATGCGCTCGAAGCGAACGAAGTGTATCAAGTTTGGTTGTTAAAAGACGGCTCGCCGATTCCGACCGGGGCGTTCGTTACGGACGACAAAGGGAACGGGACCGTCATCTATACGCTCGATTCGACCGAATCAGAGATGGACTGGGATACCGTTGCTGTCACGAAAGAACCCGAACGGGGCAACACGGCACCCGAGGGCGACATCGTGCTCAGTGCCAGCCTATAAGCAAGGACCGAATGACCTGACGCACCGCGCGTACGTGTCATTCGGTTCTTTTTTCGTTATGATGATAGAAAAGGAGTGGTACATATGCGTCAGCCTAAAATTGGTGTCGTCGGTCTCGGCGGCATCGCTCAGAAAGCGTACTTACCGATTTTAACGAACAGCACGTCGTTCGAACTCGTCGGTGCCTATTCCCCGACCGTCGCCAAACGTGAGGCGATTTGTCGGGCCCACCGGATGGAATCATTCACGGGACTGCCCGAGCTCGCGGCAGCCGTCGACGCGGCGTTCGTCCACAGTTCGACCGAGACGCATTTCGACGTCGTCTCTTATCTGCTCGCAAACGGTGTCGATGTGTATGTCGATAAACCACTCGCTGCGACAATCGAACAGGCGGAACGTCTCGTCGAGCTGGCCGAGCAGACGAACCGGAAGCTCATGGTTGGCTTCAATCGCCGGTTCGCCCCGATGTATCAGCACGTGAAAGAAGCAGCCCCATTCCACACGCTCGACTTCGTCAAGCATCGCGGGGACGGATTGCGCGGCCACGACTATCAGTTCACATTGCTCGATGACTATTTGCATGTCGTCGACACGCTCCGGTACTTCGCCGGAAGCGAGTTGCGCTTAGTGACGGGCCAAATCGCGACGACCGAGGCGAACGGTCTCCACTTCGCCCGCCACGTCTGGCAAGACGAATACGGACTGCACACGACATCGATGCACCGCAAGGCCGGGACCAATCACGAAGGGCTGAGTGCCATCCGGGACGGACTTCGCGTGACGGTCGATGAGATGGTGACGCTTCAACGGTTCGAGCACGGCGCCCATTCAACGAAGACGTTCGGGTCATGGGACACGCTCCTGACCCAACGAGGCTTCCAAGGGGCGATCGACCACTTTATCTCGGCAGTAACCGAGGATACGGCCATCATGACGGACGGTCGTGAGGCGCTCCTCACACAACAGCTGGTGACGGATTTGTTCGGCTCACACTAAAAGGAGGCGTATCAAATGGATTTCTTTTTCTACATCATGGTCATCGTCGTCGTGTCCATCGCCGCAGACACGTTCAACAAGACACGGAAGGCGCGTTTAGAAGAACTTCGACTCAAAATCGAGCAAGAGAAACTCGCGATTCAGCGGCTCGAACTCGAGATGAAGCGCGACGAAGACAAACTCGATCATCACGGATTTTAAAAAGACGATCGGCCCAGAGCGGGTCGGTCGTCTTTGGTTATAAGATATGGCGCTCCTCAGCTTGACGTGTCTCGCGGACACGCTTTTGCCGTCGTTCGGTGAGTGTCGACCAGGTGACGGCCGTGATGATGCAGGCGGCACCGATGAAGAAGTTGCGGTCGAGCCGTTCGTCGAGGACGAGCCAGCCGAGGTAACCCCCGACGAGCGGTTGGAAGAAGAAAAACAGCGACCCGACGCTCGCATCCATGAGTTCGATCCCTTTGTTCCAAAAGAAGAACGCCCCGGCCGTCGAAATGATGCCAACGTATAACACACTGAGCCACAACACCGTGGTCATATCCGGCAAACCGGATGCGGCCACTTCCATTCCCATGAGCGGCGTCATCAATACGAAGGCGATGCCGATGGCGAACGTCGTGATCGTTAACGACGACATCGTCTCGGAAGCGATTTTCACATAGATGGACATGAGCGCCCACGTGATGGCGGCACCGACCAAGACGAGGCTACCGATGAAATACGTGCCTTCGACGTGCCAGCCGACGACGATGATGACCCCGAGCGTCGCCAACAGAAGTGACCCGATTTTGACAGGTGTGAGCCGCTCTTTCAAGATCAACCGGGCGAAGATCACCATGAACGCCGGCGTCGCCGCCGTCACAAGCGATCCCGTATGGGCGTCGGATAGTTTCGTGCCAATGAACTGAAACGAAATCGAGGCAACGTATCCGATGACGCCGACGAGCGCGATCCACTTCCAGGCGCTCCTGGTAATCTGCTCGCGTCCGAATGCCCACCACATTATAAACAGAACGACAAAGGCGACGGCGTAGCGCATCCAGACGAGCGTGAACGGTTCGATATAGCCGAGCGCATACTTACTGACGACGTACATCCCGCCCCAAATGCTGGCGGCGAGCGTTAAACTGATAGCACCGAGCCATTCCTTGCGCATAGCGTCTCTCCTTTCTGATGCCTAAACAATACGACACCGTTTCCTGAAATTCCTGTCTCTCTAGTTGTCGAACTGACCGAAATCGCTTACAATAACTCTAATGATGATTGAAAGGAGGGAGAAAGGTGAACTTTGTCGGACGTACGCATTGGTCAACAGAACATTTGTACATTTTGCGTGCGATTTTTCACGATGTCGCGTAACCACAGGACCCGTCTGTCCTTTTTTAGACATTGCTGAAATACGACAAAGCGCCTCTCTTTCTTGCCGAGCGCTTCTTTGCGCTCGGTTTTTTGATAGGCCTCTACTTTAGGAGGAACCATCTATGTTAATCGAATTACAACATATTCAAAAACAATTCGGCGGCCACGCCGTCTTAATCGATGCCAATCTTCAGGTAAACGCAGGCGAGCGAATCGGGCTCGTCGGACGGAACGGGAGCGGCAAGACGACACTCCTACACCTCATCGTCGGCGCCGATTCGCCCGACGAAGGGACGATCTATCGAAAACAACGGCTGACGATTGGCTATTTGGCCCAGATTCCTGCCCATCCCGGTAAATCAGGGCGAGACGTACTCTATACCGCGTTCGCCGAGTTGACGAGACTCGGTGACGAGATGCGACGACTCGAGGAACAGATGATCTCAAGTGACGACATCGACTCACTCCTCGAGACGTACGGCGCCCTGCAGATGCGC
Source organism: Exiguobacterium sp. s7 (assembly GCF_018618195.1). Taxonomy (NCBI): domain Bacteria; kingdom Bacillati; phylum Bacillota; class Bacilli; order Caryophanales; genus Exiguobacterium; species Exiguobacterium sp. s7. The sequence goes on from NZ_JACSLO010000007.1 coordinate 44,166, forward strand.
TATGAGAACGGCGGCGGCTATGCCATCGATTCGAAAGTGAATGCGATGATCGATGGATTACGGCTCACAAGTTTCGTCGACCGCCCATTCGACACACTCAGCGGCGGAGAACGGACCAAAGTCGGGCTCGCCTTGGCGTTGCTCCAAGAGCCGGAACTGCTCATCCTCGACGAACCGACGAACCATCTCGATTTAGAAGCGATGACTTGGCTCGAGTCATTCCTGCGTGACAGTCCGTCCACGCTTCTCCTCGTCTCACACGACCGCGTGTTTCTCGACGCCGTCGCCACACGCATCGTCGAATGTGAGGACGGGGAGTTGGGTAGTTTTGATGGCAACTACAGCGCGTTCGTCGCCCAAAAAGAAAAGAAGTTGCTCGATCAATTCCATGCCTATACGGAGCAACAAAAGAAAATCAAGAAGATGAAGGAAACGATTCGACAGCTAAGACAGTGGGCGAACGAAGGCAATCCACCGAACGAGAAGTTTTATCGGCGCGCCAAATCGATGGAGAAAGCGCTCGCCCGCATCGAGACGATCAAAAAACCACGACTCGAGGCCGTTCAACCGGACATTCAGTTCACGGCTCAGGGGCGGACCGGACGCGATGTGTTCGAGGCGACCGACGTGACGGTCACTTACGACCGGAACGTCTTCGAACACGTCTCGTTCTACGCCGGTCATGGCGAACGCATCGCCATCGTCGGCCCAAATGGGAGCGGCAAGTCGACCCTGTTGAAAGTGTTGCTCGGTCACCTCGAACCGGCGACAGGCGAGGTGCGACGAGCGGAACGGGCCCAAATCGGCTACTTGTCCCAACACATCGACTTTGATGACTCCCATCGGCTCATCGAGGCGTTCCGTGACCGCATCGCTGTCGATGAAGGGAAGGCCCGTCAATTGCTGGCCCAGTTCCTCTTCTATGGCGCGAGCGTCTTCAAACCGGTCAAAGATTTGAGCGGCGGTGAGAAGATGCGGCTCATGCTCGCCATCCTCATGCACGAGGACATCAACGTGCTCGTGTTAGACGAACCGACGAACCATCTCGACATCGAAGCGCGTGAGGCACTCGAAGAGGCACTCGACCGCTTTACCGGCACGCTCGTCGCCGTCTCACACGACCGCTACTTCTTGAACAAGCTGTTCCCGATCACGTATTGGCTTGATGGGACAGCGACACATTTCCCGGGAAACGTGTCGTATGCGCTCGAGAAACGGCAACATGAAATGAACGCAGAGGTCGTCGTTCCTAAACCGAAACTCGTGAAACCGAAGCAAGAAACGACTCGCGACACCTCAGTTGATGAAGCTCGCCTGACCGAGCTCGAAGCATCACATCAAGCACTCCTGCACCAGATGAATGAGACGAACGATTTAGAAGAATTAATGACGTTGCAGCAACAAGCCGATGCGCTCCAAGCAGACATCGACACATTGTTGAATCAGTTGCTCGAATCGATTTAATCAAAAACGACGCCCTTAGCGGCGTCGCTTTTGTTCGAACCAAGCTTGGACAAGAAAGCCCGTCACGCCAAGCGCCATCAAAAAATAGGGCACGATACGTGGGACAGCACCCGTTTCCCCCATCATCATGAGGATTAATCCGCTCACGAACGTCCCGAGCCAATATATTTTCGGCATGTCGTCACTCCTCTACAATTTTCCCTTGTAATTTGTCAGAATTTTTCGTAAAATATTTTGAAATTCTTATTTCCAGATATGGAAAGGAGACGCGCTCATGCCAAAACGAAACTGGGAGACGATTCTCCGATTCACCCTCGTCGTCACCATCACGGCCACTACGTTCTTCTACGTCCGCTACTCGACCGAAATTAAAGAACGCGAGCGGGCTTTGGAGCAGTACCTTGCGACTCATTATAACATTTCGGCGGAAACCTATTCGATTGACGGTACCCTTTCCTTAAGCGGCTACGTCTATGATTTGACGTTCGAAGATGAACCTGACGCCGCTTACACGTTTCAGGTCAAACAGGCCGCAGACGGCCATCGTGTGAAGTTTGAACAAGCAGATGGCAAACAACCGGACCGGGTCGCCACGTTCGCCCCATAAGAAAAAGCGCCACGTCTGTGGCGCTTAACGGTGAGCGTTTCTAGTAGAGCGGACTTTCACCCGACCGAGAAAGTTCCCGGCCGACCGTCCCATGCAATCAATCGATACGTGCTAGAAAATGGACGCGGTTCAGAACGCGATTTCGGAGCGTTCGTTCGTCTGAACATCAATCTGGCCCTGCACAGAGACATTGCCTCCAAAACGGCCATGACTGCGTTTCGACGTAATAAGGTTGAAATCCATCATGAACCTCATCATGCCCACCTGTTTTGAAACACCGAGCTTCCTAGACGTTTTGCCTCCCACATATCCTTTTTGTCTGCCCCTCACCTCTTGCTCGAGGTCAGGTGGACGACAGTTTGAATCAGGAGATCACCTAGTCCGCCGGTCTTTCAACCAACTTGTCTCTCGTTTCACCGAGCCGGCCTCAGTCAAACAACGATTGAATCTTCGTTTCATCCGTTGCCCCCTTTCAGCTCAACACGTTGAATGAGGACTACACTAATACATTAACCGTTTTACGTGACATCGAATCCCTGTTCACCATTTCTCCAAAATTTAGTCGTCGATATAATGGTCGAGCGCATAGGCGACGCCATCATCCTCAACATCCTTCGTGATATGGGTACTGATGTCTTTCAACGGATCGACGGCGTTCCCCATCGCAATCCTCGTTTCCGCCACTTCGAACATCGAGATGTCGTTCAAATTGTCCCCGATGGCCACAATATCCGCTTGTGGAATGCCGTGATGCTCTGCCAACTGCGTCAAGGCCATCCCTTTGCTCGCATTCGGATGACCGATCTCGATTTTCGTCCAGCCTGCCGTCGTGATCAAAATGTCGGTCCGAGGCTCATACAGTTTCCGGAGCTCGTGCAGTTTGCGCCGATCGAACGAATAGACAAAGACTTTGTACACTTCGTCGGCCTCAAAGTCGATGTCCTCGATCGCATCAACATATGTCAGCCCGAACTGTTCGTTTTGAATTTCAATCTCCCGCTCGCCCCATTCCCGTGTGAACGATTGGTCGTGCGGCAACACCTCATCCAACTCGCCCTTCAGTAAATCGGTACCCGAACGGAGTACTTTCACCCCGGCATTCGTATAAAATTCGACGTACGCTCCGTGCTCATGGGCCACATCCCATAACTCCTGTACGACGTCTTTCGGGAGCGCGTGGTAATAAATGCGTTCGTTCTCATAGAAAGCGATCGCCCCGTTCCCGGACAAGATTGGACAAGTCAATCTGCTCCGTCGCAGCAACTCTTCGATATCGTGAATCGATCGGCCCGAAGAGATGGCGACCAAATCTCCCTCGGCTTGGCGACGCCGGATTGCGTCTTGGTTCGTTTCTGTGATGACACCAGTTCGAGACAATAACGTCCCATCTAAATCGATGGCAATCAATTTCATATTCTAATCTCCTTTCAAACGCGTCTCACCATTCCATTCCCCGAATTCATCCATCTCAACGCAAAGAAGACACCATTCTGGCATATAGGCGTTTTCCTTTCACGCAAATAGGGAAATATTTATTAGTCCTAAATAATAATTTGTGCGTTTGGAAAGGAGTCCTCATGAACACTTCACCTGAAAAGCCACGCTTGAATCGCGTGTTCTACATTTCGGCGAGTCTCATCGCTCTCCTCGTCCTGTTTGGTGCGATTCGTCCGACGTTGTTCGCGACGATTGCCGGGAACATCTTCAACTTCACGACCCGTTCGTTCGGTTGGTTTTACTTACTCGCCGTCTTCTTATTCGTCGTCTTTCTCGTCTTCCTCGCGTTCAGTAAATACGGGAAGATTCGGCTCGGGACGGACCAGGACCGTCCGCAATACCCGTTCTTTACTTGGATCGGGATGCTGTTCTCCGCTGGTTTCGGGGTCGGACTCGTCTTTTGGGGCGTTGCCGAACCGATGAGCCATTTCATCACCCCTCCGTATGCGGATACGACCGAGCTGACCGTCGAAGGAGCTCGATTGGCCATGGCATATTCCTTCTTCCATTGGGGCGTCAGCCAATGGTCCGTCTTCGCCATCGTCGGCTTGATTATCGCGTATTTCCAGTTCCGCCGAAATGCGGACGGCCTTATTTCGACGAGTCTGTCTCCGCTCATTAAAGACCGGGCTTATAAACAGCCGCTCAATCAAACGATTGATATTTTAGCCGTCATCGCGACCGTCATGGGTGTCGCCACGTCACTCGGTCTCGGCGTGCTCCAAATCAACGGTGGTTTGAACAGTGTCTTCGGGTTGCCGAACACGGCGCTCGTGCAAGTGTTGATTATCGTTGTTTTGACCGTCTTGTTTTTGACTTCGACGACGACCGGTCTCGACCGCGGCATCAAATGGCTCAGTAATATCAACCTCGGGACCGCGCTCGTATTGATGGTATTCGTGTTCTTTGCCGGCCCGACCATCTTTATTTTAGAGACGTTCACGCTCGGGTTAGGGGATTATTTACAGAACTTTATCCGCTACAGTCTTCGTTTGCAGCCGTACCAGCAAGGGACGTGGGTGCGTGATTGGACCATCTTCTACTGGGCATGGGCCATCGCTTGGTCGCCGTTCGTCGGTGCATTCGTCGCCCGCGTCTCACGTGGCCGAACGATTCGTGAGTTTATCGTCGGGGTGCTCATCGTGCCACCGTTCATCGCGCTCTTGTGGATTGCCGTGTTCGGCGGAACGGCCCTTCACCTCGACCTATTCGAAGGAACATCGATTGCGCAAGCGGTCGATGCCGATGTGACGAGTGCCTTATTCGTCACGTTCGCCGAATTGCCGTTCAGCTTTATTTTATCCGTCTTGTCGATTCTGTTGATTCTTACTTTCTTGATCACGTCAGCCGATTCGGCGACGTACATCATCAGCAGTATGACGACGAATGGTAGTTTGAATCCACCGCTCACTGTCCGAATCGTTTGGGGCATTTTGCTCGGCGGAATCGCCGCCGTTCTATTGATCGCGAGCGGGCTCGAGGGATTGCAGACCGCTTCACTCATCTCCGCCCTCCCGTTCACCGTCATCTTGATTCTGATGGTGTACACGCTGTTCAGTCTATTACGCAAAGAAAATGTCCGTAAAATCAAATAGGAATTGGGGTCGCCTCAAAGGCGGCCTTTTCTTTTGGGGATGCGTCCCTCCATATTGACACGTGCAAAGGCGATTGCTACGCTTTTGTCAGCATGACACGCAAGTCAAAGGGGGAAATGATATGGCTCAAGATTTCACACGGGCGTACGCGGAAACACGCGACGCCAGCGACTCGCTCGCACCATACCGGGGAGAATTTTATTTGCCGCAAGACGGCATTTATATGGACGGTAACTCGCTCGGCCTGTTATCGAAACGGGCCGAACGGACGTTACTCGAATCACTGAGCGATTGGAAAGAGCTCGGGATTGATGGCTGGATGTCGGGACGCCACCCATGGTTCAACTTGTCAGAACAATTAGCCGCACTTAACGCCCCGCTCGTCGGAGCCAGAGCCGAGGAAGTGATGGTCACCGGGTCGACGACGGTCAACTTGCACCAACTTGTCGCCTCATTCTTTAAACCGGAAGGGAAGCGGACGAAGATTTTAGCCGACACACTCACCTTCCCATCTGATATTTACGCTTTGAAGAGTCAACTCGAGCTCCGCGGACTCGACCCGAGCGAACATTTGGTCCAAGTCTCGAGCCCGGACGGACGCTACTTGAAGGAAGAAGACATCATCGCAGCGATGACAGACGACATCGCCTTGATCGTCTTGCCAACCGTCCTCTATCGCAGCGGACAAATCCTCGATATGGCCCGTCTCGCCAAGGCGGCACACGAGCGAGACATCTTGATCGGCTTGGACGCTTGTCATTCGGTCGGTGCCATCCCGCACGCATTCCACGACTGGGGTGTCGACTTCGCCTACTGGTGCAACTATAAGCATTTGAATGGTGGACCTGGCAGCGTCGGCGGTCTATTCGTTCACGAGCGTCACTTCGGGACGACGCCTGGCCTTGCCGGTTGGTTCGGTTCACGCAAAGATAAACAGTTCGACATGGATCATACGATGACGCCGGCCGATGACGCCGGTGCGTTCCAAATCGGGACGCCGCACGTTTTAAGCCTGGCCCCACAACTTGGTGCCCTCGAGATGTTCAACGAAATCGGGATGGACGCCATCCGCGAAAAATCGCTCGCCTTGACGACGTATATGACCGTACTGATTGACGAAGTGCTCGCACCATACGGCTTCATTATTGGCAGCCCGCGCAACGAGACACAGCGTGGTGCCCATTTGAGTCTCGAACACCCTGAGGCGGCCCGCATTTGTAAAGCGCTCAAACAGCATCGCGTCATCCCGGACTTCCGGGCCCCGAACATCATCCGACTCGCACCGGTCGCGCTCTACAACACGTTCACCGATGTGTATGATGTCGTGATGACGTTACAGACAATTATGGAAAACAAAGAATACGAGGCGTTCGAGAACGTCCGCGAAGTCGTGGCCTAAGGAGAAACAATATGAGTGAACGGATTGAACACAAAGTCGAGCAATCGATTCAGACAGACTTTTCGAAAGACATGTCGTACGGTGACTATTTGCAACTCGACCCGATTTTATCGAGTCAGCACCGCTTATCGGACCATCATGACGAGATGCTGTTCATCATCATCCATCAGACGAGTGAGCTGTGGATGAAATTGATTTTGCATGAACTGACGGCAGCCGTGACCGCCATCGAGACGGGAGAGCTCGAGCGTTCGTTCAAGATGCTCGCCCGTGTCTCGAAGATTCAACAACAGCTCATCCAGTCGTGGAGCGTCCTCGCGACGTTGACTCCGGCCGAGTATTTGGAGTTCCGCGACAAACTCGGTTCGTCTTCTGGATTTCAATCGTACCAGAACCGCCAAATCGAGTTCGCCCTCGGCTTTAAAAACGCACGCACGCTTAGCGTCTACGCCCATGACGAGAAACTGTATCCGCTTCTCGAGTCGTCGCTTCAGGCACCGAGCATCTATGACATGACCGTTCGCGAAATGCACCGCCGTGGCCTTGCCATCGATGACGCCGTGCTCAACCGGGACGTCACGAAAGACTGGGAATGGAACGAGAGCGTCGAAGCGGCTTGGGCCGATGTGTACCGGGACGTGGACAAGTATTGGGACTTGTATGAGCTCGGTGAGAAACTGCTCGATATCGGCAGCCAACAGCAGATGTGGCGCTTCAACCATATGAGCACCGTCGAACGGATTATCGGTCAAAAGATGGGGACGGGTGGATCGTCAGGCGTCAATTACTTGCGCCGCGTCCTCGACCACCGTTTCTTCCCTGAACTTTGGACCGTCCGGACAAAACTGTGAGGAGGACGAACACGATGACATGGATTGATGTTTCGCAACCGCTTGAAGACACGATCACGACATGGCCGGGCGACACGGCATTCTGTTACGAGATCGCTTGGCCGATGGCCGCCAGCGGTTCGGTCAACGTCGGGAAAGTGACGATGAGCCTGCATACCGGGACGCATATCGATGCCCCGTTCCATTTCGACGACGCCGGACAGCGCGTCATCGACCTTGATCCCGGGCTCTATATCGGTCCGGCCCGAGTCATTCATCTCCCTGCCCGCGAACGGATCGAAGCGACGGACTTGGACGGCTTTGACTTGACCGGCGTCGAACGATTGATTTTAAAGACGGACGGCTGGCCGAACAAGCAGGAGTTCCCGAGCCACATCCCTGAACTCACGCCGTCACTTGCTGATCGTCTCGGCGAACTTGGGATTTACTTGATCGGTCTCGATTTGCCGTCGGTCGACGCAATCGACAGTAAAGAGATGGCGGCGCATCATGCACTCGCCCGGAACGGGGTCCACATTCTCGAAGGTCTCGTCCTCGACCATATCGCCCCTGGTGATTACGAATTGAACGCCGTGCCGCTCCCGATTGTCAAAGGAGACGGCAGTCCGGTGCGCGCGCTCTTGCGTTCGCTCGATTGAACAAACACCCCTTCGCTCGAAGGGGTGTTTTCAGTCTTCCTGCATGACCTCACTCGAACTTTTACGATGATCGAACCGTTTCGAGATTTGCACTTTGTAAGCCATGTTCGCCTCATAGTCTTTCGAGAACACACCAGCGTACAACAGATCGAGCAGACAATGAATCGAATCGTTCGTCGTGAAGCTCCCAATTTTCGAGTAGAGGCGTTCACGAGTCGTCAAACGGAGCGTGCAGTCGGCCTGATGCGAGATGGCATTCTCCCCGAGACTCGTCAATGCGAGCACCGGCACACGTTGTTTCTTTAAGTAAGGAATAAGTCCGACCGTATAATCACTTTCCCCCGTATAGGAGATCAGAAGCGCACACGTCGTTTCGTCCGAGTTGGCCGCCTCGAATTCGGCATCGAATTCACAGAGGCTGACTTGCTTGCCGATCCGGTTCATCTTTGACTTGAAGTCGTGACAGAGCAACAAATTATGGATGACAGAAAAGACCTTGATGTGGCGCGCTTCACTCAACATCGTTACGGCTTGCTCGTATGCCTCATGATCGAGCAACGACAGCGTGTCCTCGATCGTCATCTGTTTGAGGGCCGCCAGCTTGTTCGCCACAACCATCAAGTTATCCTTAGCCGAGAATGGCTCATTGGCATCGATATCCGAGAAGTGACGATTCAAATACTCGATTTCCTCCAAAAACTGTTCCTTCAACTCGAGCCAACCCGCAAACTCCAGTTTCGTGGCGATGCGACTTAATATCGACGGGTGCGTATACGTCGCCTCGGCGATTTGTTTCATCGTCTTATCGTGGATCCGCTCCCGTTCGGCGAACAAATAGTCGATGACGGCCCGTTCTGATTTCGAGAACAGGTCTTGCTTCATTTTCTCGGTCAATAGCATGTCCGGTCTCCTCTCGTGAATTGAATTCACAAAAATAAATGTCTATATGTTTCTTTTTGTAAACGCTTTCGGAGTTGTCTGTAAATCTATTGTGTTCATTTTTCTATATTTTATACTGAATGAGAAATGAGAAGATACATCCAGCGCCGATATTCATTTACACATCCAAGACTATTTTGTGAACAAACGAGGAGGAGATTGGAATGACAACGGGAATCAAGCTCGTCACCATCGGGGGCGGCAGCAGCTACACACCAGAATTGATGGAAGGGTTCATCAAGCGTTACGAAGAGTTACCGATTCGTGAGATTTGGCTCGTCGATATCGAGGCCGGCCAAGACAAACTCGACATCGTCGGACAGATGGCGCAGCGGATGTGGGACGCTTCTCCGTATGACGTCAAAGTACATCTGACGCTCGACCGTCGAGAAGCGTTACAAGATGCCGACTTTGTCACGACACAGTTCCGTGTCGGTTTGCTCGACGCCCGCATCAAAGACGAACGGATTCCGCTCTCGTACGGCATGGTCGGCCAAGAGACGAACGGGGCCGGCGGCATCTTGAAGGCGTTCCGGACCATTCCGGTCATCCTTGATATCGTCGAAGATATGAAACAGCTCTGTCCGGACGCCTGGCTCGTCAACTTCACGAACCCGAGCGGAATGGTGACCGACGCGGTCATCCGGTACGGCAAATGGGACAAAGTCATCGGACTGTGCAACGTGCCGGTCAATGCGATGATGGCTGAACCTGAGCTGATCGGCAAGAAGCCAGAGGACTTGATCTATTCGTTTGCCGGGTTGAACCATTTCCACTGGCACCGCGTCCACGACGTGAGCGGACAAGACGTGACACGTGACATCATCGACAAGATGTACGACGGCGATTCGGGGATTCCCGCCAACATTCACGACATGCCGTTCTTCCAAGAACAACTGCAACAGATGAACATGATCCCTTGCGGCTATCACCGGTATTACTATCGTGCCGAGGAAATGCTCGCCCACATGCTCGAGGAATATCGGGACCCGGCCGTCGGCACGCGGGCCGAGCAAGTGAAGCAGACGGAAGCAGAGCTATTCGAGCTGTACAAAGACCCGAACCTCGACCATAAACCGGAGCAACTGTCTAAACGCGGCGGTGCTCACTATTCGGACGCGGCGTGTGAGACGATCGCCTCGATTTACGCCAATAAGAATACACACATCGTCGTCTCGACGAAGAACAACGGGGCCGTCCCTGACCTCGCTCCAGACGATGTCGTCGAAGTGTCCGCCTATATCGGTGCGACCGGCGCGAAACCAATCGCATTCGGAACTCTCGCCCCGGCTGAAAAAGGATGGCTCCAAGTCATGAAGAACATGGAGCTGTGCGTCGAAGAAGCGGCCGTGACCGGTGACTACGGGCTCGCCCTTCAAGCGTTCATCATCAATCCGCTTATCCCGAGCGGCGAGACTGCGAAACGGGTGCTCGATGAACTGCTCATCGCCCATAAAGATTACTTGCCTCAGTTCGCCGATAAAATCGCCGAACTCGAAGCGAGCGGCGTCACGATCAAAGACGAAGTCGTTCAAGCGCTCCGCCCGATTCAACAAGCATAAAAACAGCCGACGCACCTCGAATGCGTCGGCTGTACTCATTATTTGATCAATTCGAGGTCGACCGGGATGTTCTCTTCCACTGTCTCCCCTTTTAAGTAGTTCACAGCAGCTTCGACACCGAGCTTTCCGATTTCGGTCGGTTTTTGCGCGACCGTCGCAGCCATCGTGCCTTCTTCGACCGCCTTGACCGCATCGTCCGTCGCATCAAAGCCGATGACTTTGACGTCTTTCAATCCTGCACTGCTTAACGCCTGCACCGCACCAAGCGCCATCTCATCGTTATGAGCGAATACGGCGACGATGTCTTTGTTGTCTTGGAGGATGTTTTCCATGACCGTCAACCCTTGGGCCCGGTCAAAGTTAGCCGACTGTTTGGCAACGACGTCAAGTTTTCCGTCAATCGCTTCGTTGAACCCTTGACCACGGTCACGCGTGGCTGACGCTCCTGGAATGCCTTCGAGCTCGACGACTTTCCCGCCTTCACCGACGAGTTCGACCATATATTCACCTGCGAGCTTCCCACCAGCGACGTTATCTGACGCTACGTGCGCGACCACGTCGCCTGACTCGGCGTTACGGTCGACTGTGATGACCGGGATTCCGGCATCGTTCGCACTTTGAACGGCCGCGCCGACTGCTTCTGAATCCGTTGGGTTGATGAGAATCAAGTCCATCCCTTTTTGAATCATGTCTTCGACGTCACTCACTTGTTTGGCCGCATCGTTTTGCGCATCGGCAACTGTAAGTGTCGCATCGAGTTCAGTTGCTTGCTCTTCCGCACCGTCTTTCAACGCGACGAAGAACGGGTTGTTTAGTGTGGAAATCGAGAGCCCGATTTTGAAGTCCCCGTCTTTTGTCTCTTGCTCCGAACTTGTCCCCGGTTGTTCCGTCGAACAAGCCGCCATGACGACCATTGTCAATACGAGTAGCCAAGCTGTCCATTTTTTCATCTTCCGTTTCCCCTTTCGATGTTTACGCGTTTTGTTTTCGATCGAGCAATACCGCGAACAAAATCACGGCCCCTTTGACGACGAGTTGGAAAAATGACGAGACGCCAAGAAGGTTCAAGCCGTTGTTCAACGTTCCGATAATGAGCGCCCCGATGAGCGTCCCGACAATCCAGCCACGTCCTCCGGCAAGACTCGTTCCCCCGAGAACGACGGCCGCGATGGCGTCAAGTTCATACGACGTCCCGGCCGTCGGTTGGGCCGAGTTGAGACGCGATGTTAAAATGATGCCGGCGAGTGCCGCTAACGTACCCGACAACGAGTAAATCAAGACTTTGACTTTATTGACCCCGATGCCCATCAGTTTGGCAGCTTCCTCGTTGCCGCCAATCGCGTACGTGTGACGACCGAACGTCGTCTTTTTCAAAATGAAGTACAACACACCGAAAGCAATCAACATCGTCACGGCTGGCACTGGGATGATCCAGAAGTAACCGCGTCCGAGCATCTCGAACCATGTAGAGTCGCCTAGACCGGTAATCGGACGACCGTCCGTATAGACGAGCGTCAACCCCCGGTAAATCGTCATCGTCGCCAATGTCGCGATGAACGGCGCGACTTTTCCGTACGTGATGACGGCACCGTTGAACGCACCGAGCACAGCTCCGGCAATTAATCCGAGCGCGATCGCCATGACCGCATGTTGCCCATCGACCATCATGCCCGCAACGAAAGCTGACGAGAGCGCCAGAATCGAACCGACCGACAAGTCGATGCCGCCTGTCAAAATGACGAACGTCATCCCGAACGCGATCAACGCATTGATCGAGACTTGGCGTAATACGTTAAAGATGTTGTTCAATGAGAGAAAACCTGGCTCGAGCGCCGTCACCACAACGATGATGGCGAGCAGACCGAACAACGGCCCAAGTTTTTGCCCCCAACCGAGCTTTTGCGGTCGCCCTAATGCAGTCGCTGCTTTCAATTCCATATCATTGTCCTCCTGTCGCATATGTCATGACTTTTTCTTGCGTCGCCTCGTCTTTCGTTAACGTCCCCGTGACGACGCCTTCTCGCATGACGACAATCCGATCACTCATCCCGAGCACTTCGGGTAAATCGGATGAGACCATGATGATGGTGACACCCGATTCGGCCAGCTCACTCATGATCGTATAGATCTCTTTCTTCGCCCCGACATCAACGCCTCGTGTCGGCTCGTCAAGAATGAGCACGTCGGGCTCGGCGCCGAGCCATTTCCCAAGGACGACTTTTTGTTGGTTCCCGCCCGAGAGCGACTTCACTTTTTGTTCCATCGAATGGTGCTTGACGCGCAGTTTTTTCAAATAACCGTCCGCGAACTGCTCCTCTGCTTGGCGTGAGATGATCGTTCCTTTCGCCCGTTTATCGAGCGTCGGCAACGACAGATTTTCGCGCAATGAGAAATCGAGGAGCAACCCCTCGCCTTTTCGGTCTTCCGTCAAGAAGGCGATGCCGTGTCGAATGGCATCGACCGGCTGTTTGATTCGGATTTCGGTGCCCTTCAATTTGACGACTCCGCCCTTGGCCCGGTCGGCCCCGAACAAGGCGCGCATCACTTCGGTGCGTCCGGCTCCCATGAGTCCCGAGAAACCGACGATTTCACCGGCCCGAACATCGAACGAGACATTGTGGAACCGGTTACCTATCAATCCATCGACTTCAAGGACGACGTCTCCGATGGTCGCGTTGCGATCCGGATACCGTTCGCCAATCTCACGTCCGACCATTTCTTTCACGATTTCTTCAAACGACGTCTCGGCGATGCGGTGTGTCCCGATCGATACGCCGTCGCGGAGGACGGTGATGCGGTCGCATAGTTCAAAAATCTCTTCCATCCGGTGCGAGATATAAATGATGGATACGCCTTGGTCACGCAGCGCCCGCGAAACCGAGAATAGCGCCCGAATCTCTCGGTCGGTCAAGGCGGCGGTCGGTTCGTCCATGACGATGACTTTCGCATCCGTCATGAGCGCCTTCGCGATCTCGATCATCTGTTGTTGTCCGACAGATAATTGTTTGGCAAGCTGATCGACTTCCATGAACACGTTCAGTTCCGCTAAGTACTCGCGTGCCCGTCGCTTCATCTCTTGCTGCTTGATGACACCGAATGGACCGGTCAATTCCCGTCCGAGAAACAAGTTTTCCATCACGGTCAGCTCCGGTAGTATGTTCAGCTCTTGATGGATGAACGCGATGCCAGCGCGCTCGGCTTCTTTTGGATGTTTGAACTGCCGGACGGCCCCATCGATGACGACTTCGCCTTCATCGAGCGGATGAAGCCCGGTCATGACCTTCATGAGTGTCGATTTACCGGCCCCGTTTTCTCCCATCAATGCATGAATTTCGCCAGGTAACAATTCGAAGTCGACGCCTTTCAATACACTGACCGGACCGAACGACTTATGGATGCGCTTCAACTGGATGTGCATCGAACCCCTCCTTAAAAGATGACACCGGCATGTAAAATGACGTTCGCATACGGAGTCGCTTCGCCTGTCCGAATAACGACTTTCGCTTGTTCGACCTCACGCTTGAACACCTCGTGCGAGCACGTCTTCACCGTATCGAACCGTTCGGTCAACGCTTTGGCGATCGGTTCGTTCTCCGTGAACACCTCATCGGCTACGGTGATTTGTTCGATGACCATGTCCGCCTCAACGGCATCTAATACATCGAGGAACGACGGTTCACCAAGACGAAGCGCCAAATCGACTCGCGCCACGCCTTTTGGAATCGGTAGTCCACAGTCCGCGATGACAACCGTGTCCGTATGACCCAAGTCGGCAAAGATTTTCGTCAAATGGCTATTCAAAATCCCATGTTTCTTCATCACACTCGCTCCAATCGTTTCATGACGTCATCTCGGTTCGGCATGCCGCCTTGGGCCCCGAACCCTTCCACGCTCAATCCTGAAGCGACAACGGCGAAGCGTACCGCTTCACGTAATTCGCTTCCTTCCATCAGGGCGGCTGCGAGGGCGCCGTTGAACGTATCCCCTGCCCCCGTCGTATCGACGACATCGGCTTGAATGGCTGGAACGTGCTGAATCGTCTCGCCATCAAAGAAGCGGACGCCGTTGACCCCTTCGGTCACAATCAGTTTGTTCGGATAGCGACGCAATACGTCTTCAAGCGAGACATCGCCGAACAAGTCACGGCACTCATGCTCGTTCGGTGTCACGTATGTCACGTTCGCAAGCAATGTCTCCGTGAGCACTTGTGACGGCGCTGGGTTCAGTAGAACCGGGATGTTGCGGGATCGACAGTACGCACTCACTTGTTCCACCGTCGCGATCGGGATTTCGAGCTGGAGCAAGACGAACGTTTCTTCATCGAGCAATTGTTCGAGCTCTGTTTCTGTAAAACGCACGTGTTTGTTTGCCGACTGGACGACGACGATTGAGTTATCCCCTTCGGCGAGCACGATGTGCGCCGTCCCGGTCACTTCATTGTCGATAGTTCGTAAGTGAGATGTCCCGACTCCGTTTAGGTCAAAGTTTTGTCGGATGCGTTGGCCGAACTCATCGGACCCGATACAACCGACCATCTCGACTCGTCCTCCGAGTCGGGCGGCAGCCACCGCTTGGTTGGCCCCTTTTCCGCCGGGTACCGTTTGGAACGTCTGTCCGATGACGGTCTCTCCTGCCTGTGGACGTTTATCTGTCGTGACAACTAAATCCATCGATACACTCCCGATGACCACAATTCGGCTCATGTGTCATGCCCCTTTCGTTTCGTCGTCTGTCGTTCCGTCAACGTGACGGGTAACAAGATTTCTTTTGTCATCGTCTCTTTCTTTTCAATCAAATCAAGGAGTCGCTCGGTCGCACGGCGACCCATCTCATAAATCGGTTGCGCGATCGTCGTGAGCGGCGGCGATGTCATCTCACCGAGCTCGATTCCATCGTAGCCGATGATTTGCAAGTCTTCCGGCACACGCACGTTTCGACGCAATGCTTCCTGCAACACGGCGGCGGCAATGACGTCATTGGCGGCGAACACCCCATCGAACGGCCAATGTTCGTCAAACAGCATCTGTGCCGCTGTGAGCGCTTCTTTGAACGCGAAGCTAGAATGTGTCATCCCGACGAGCCGGTCGCCCGCCACATCAAGAAAACCGTCGGTCCGCCGTTTCACCGTTTGAAGATTCTCTGGACCCCCGATATGGGCCAGCCTCGTCGCACCACAGCTCAACAGCGTCTCCGCTGCGAGCCGCCCGCCTTCATACCCATCCGAAATGACGGCATCGATCCCAGATTTGACGATGCGGTCGAGTGCGACCATCGGCAGTTCTAATTTTTCATAATTCGGATTGTCCGAATGGTTCGTCGTGATGATCAGCCCGTCGACATGCATCGTCTGGAGCGCGACCAAATATGTCTGTTCTTTCGCCAGTTGTTCGTCTGTGTTGCACAGGACGACTTGATAGCCGTGTTGATTCGCCACATCTTCGATCGCTCGGGCCAGTTGTGGGAAGAACGGGTTCGTGATATCCGGCATAATCAAGCCGATCAAACCCGATGTTTTTGTGAACAAAGAACGAGCGACTCGGTTCGGCGCGTAGTCGAGTTCGGCGATGGCCCGTTCGACGGCTTCCCGCGCCTCTGCGCTCACATAACCGTTGTTGTTCATGACACGGGACACGGTCGCGACAGAAACGTTCGCCCGTTTGGCCACTTGTTTGATTGTCGCCATCTCGGCCCCTCCTTCTTTGGTAACGCTTACAAAACCATCATAATGTGTAACCGGTTACATATCAAGTGTTAATTTTCCGGCATCCAAAAACGCCCGGCTCATCATTGAGCCCGGCGTTCCTCATACTCGTCTTTCGTCACGACGTAAATGAGGCTCTGCACAGTGCGCCCATCCAAGCGCGTCAACTGTTGGGATGTCGTGAACGCGTACGTGAAGCCTGTCTTCTCGACGACGCGGCGCGACTGGTCGTTGAAGTCGAAATGACCGCACCAGATGCGTTCAAGTCCGAGGTCGTCAAAACCGTGCCGCATCACTTCGTGGACGGCCTCCGGGATGTACCCTTGCCCCCAATGGTCCGGGCTGAGAACATACCCAATCTCGCGCTGCCGGTCATGCTGAATCTCAGGGTCCGGTCGGCGGTCGTGCAACCCGAGGCTGCCGATCACCTCACCTGTCTTTTTCAGTGTGATGGCCCAGACGTCTTGGTCTTGTTGGAACAGTTGGATGACGTCACGCGTCTCCTCGACCGACTGGTGCGGCGCCCAGCCCGCTTTCGGTCCGACCCGCTCGTCTTTTGCATAGTGAAACATCTGTTCAGCGTCCTCGAGCTGAAACGCCCGCAACCGGAGCCGGTCTGTATCAAGTTGAATCATCTTGTTCTTCCTTTCTGTCGTTTCCCTCGGATTCGTTCCGGGAATGAATCCATGAGGAGGGATGACGATGCCATTTGATTATGATTTAGATTTTGAAACGATTGATTTCCGCGAACACCCCGAGCTGTATCGGGTCGGACGCGGCGAGCAAGGCGTCCTGCTCGTCGAACCGTATAAAAGTGAAATTCTCCCCCATTGGCGCTTCAAGACGCCTGACATCGCCAAACAGTCCGCCGATGAAATCATGGAGCTATTCGAAAAATACCGGGCCAACGATGATTTCGTCGGAATGGATATGGCCCGCAAATTCATCCAGATGGGCTATACCCGGGCGAGACGTTACGCCAACTATAAAGGTGGACGAAAATATAAGGACGACGGCGATCTCCACGACCGACAAATCGACGAGGAGAAAGCGGAATCGGCCCGCATCTTCAAAGAGCGATGGGACCAGCTTCGGGCGGACGAGGACTATTTGAAGCGAAAGAAAGCCCATCAGAAACAGTACGGCTGATTATCGGGTCATGACGAGAAAACGGGTCGCCCCTTTTTCAAACGAAGTGACCCGTCGAAACCCGAGCTGCTCATAGAGATGGATGGCCCGCTCATTGAACGCGGCCACCGTCAACCGGAGCGGTTTGCCTTCGTGCGCCGCTTCTTGCATCACCAACCGGACGAACGTACGCCCGTGTCCCCGTCCCGTTCGATCCGGGCGCATGCCGAGCCCGAGGTCGACGCATGTGTCATCGTAGACGTATGTATCGTTCGGCACTTGTGCGTACGTGCCGAGACAATAGAAACCGATCAACGCCTCGTCATGGACGACCTGATACGCCATCAGTTCATCCAGCCCTTCCGCTGAAGCTTCTTGGTTATAGAAATCATACGGTGCCTCGTACGTCCACGCTTGAATCGCGCGGGCGTCTTGCTGTGTCATCGGGCGAATATCCATGACAACCTCCTTTCTCACGTCTCTTTTTGTTCGTGCTCGTCGGCAAACATTCCTGTCTACATCAAAAAAAGGATGGGTCGCCCCATCCTCACTTCCGTGTCCACGTCGCCGTGATGTCGACGTTGGCCGCATGCATTAAATTGTGGATTGGACAACGAGCCTCAACGCCTTTTTGGAGCGCCGCAATCCGTTCATCCGATTCGGTCGTATCGAGGACGATGTTGACGTGTACTTTCTCAAAATACGTCCGTACTCCTTCAACGCCTTGGAAGCCGCGCGGGTCGAGCGTTCCTTCGGTCACGAACGTCACCCCGTCATAGTTGAAATCTTGGTCTTGCGCCACGTAGGCAATCATGATTGTCGTACACGACGACAACGCCCCCAAGCAAATATTCGAGCGGGTTCGGACCGGCGTCCGTCCCGCCGAGACGTTCCGGTTCATCGACGACGAACGGTTCGAGGTCACGCACATGCACCGTCGTCTTCACACTCGTCGCTTCCCCTTCGGCTCGCATCGTCACTAACGGTTTTTCAGTCATATTGTCTCCTCCTCTATCAAATTGCCATCTTCATTCTCGTTCCCGTTATTTCGGTCCGTGTAACACCTCGTCATAAATCGCATAGTCGTTTTTACCGTGTTGCTTGATTTGATACATCGCCTGATCAGCTTTATGGATGAGCGTGTCCAAGTCCTCCCCTTGATCCGGTGCGACACTGACCCCGATGCTCGCTCGAATCGGAATCGTCTCATGTCCAAGCCGGAACGGTCGCTCCGTCAGCAGCGACTGCAAGCGCTCGACGAACGCAACGATGTCATCTGCATCGACGTTCGGCACATACATATAGAACTCATCCCCGCCGACGCGCGAGGCCAGTCCCGCTTCCGGCGTCGCCATCTCAAGCAACTCACCGAGATGAATGAGAAAATCATCGCCGACTTGATGGCCGTACGTGTCGTTGATTCCTTTAAAGCCGTCGAGGTCGATGACGACAAGCGCAGGACACGATGATGCTCGAAGCGCTCGGACCGCTTAAGGGCATACATCAATAATAGAATCACAAGAAAATGAAACACGTTACCGACGGTCATCGTCGTCAAATAAGACGCGTTGAACTCAGGATAAATCCAGACACCGACTTGGTCGAAACGCTGACTGTTCAAGATGTTCTCTTGACGGATGAACGTCAACGCGACCGGGACGAGCGGCAAATAAATGGCATACGGATAAATCCATCTCGGTAACTTCGCCCCGACGCCCGTCACTTTGACAATGAAGTGGACCGAACAGACGAAAATCAAAATTCCGGCGTTACCGAACCAATACGTCAAGAGCAAGGTGACTCAATAGAAAAGCCGGAAGCAAGTAAACGGCCATATAGAGAAATAATGCGGTCATGGATAGACCCCTTTCTTCTAACAAATCCATCTCTTACTTTCTCTATCGGTCGAAGCGAATCCTTTGTCGAGTTCACGGACACATCCATACAAAAAGCGAGCGGAACCAAGTCCGCTCGCTGTCGTCATCTCGTTTATAATGTGTCCTCAATCGCCGTGTCACCTTTGACGAGGTCAATCGCTTGATTGTGGGCTGCGTCATGACCAATGAGATGTGCCAAGAAGGCCGCCACGTCTGCACGCGGAATCTCACCTGTCGAGACGTCGCCCGTCTTCACTTTGCCGGTGCCGGCGTCATCTGTGAGAGCGCCCGGACGGACGATCGTATACGTAAGCCCGCTCTCCTCGAGCAGACGATCCGCATGGTGCTTCGCCACATAATATGGTTTCATCTCTTCCGGCCATGCCGAACGATCTTCCGCTTTCAAGGCGCTCACCATGACGAACTGTTTAACATTCCCGTTCTTGGCAGCCTCGATGCTTTTCGCCGCGCCGTCAAGGTCAATCAGGAGCGTCTTGTCGGCTCCGGTGCTACCACCTGAACCGGCCGCGAAGACGACCACGTCCATGCCAGACATTGCTTGTTCAAGTGACGAGACGTCACCTTCGAGGTCGCCTAGGACGGCCTGATAGCCTTTTGATGTGAAGTCATCGAGTTGCTCTTGTTTTCGAACCATCGCCGTGACTTGGTGTTTCCCTTCCTCGTGCAATCGTTCCACGAGCTGTTTTCCAATCTGTCCATTCGCGCCTATTACAAATACGTTCATCTGTCTTCCTCCTCGATTTGAATTCAGAGACAAGCGAAACGCCGTGTGGCTATGGCCACATCCGGTGCAGAAGCGATGGCTGAGATGACGGCGACGCCGTCCGCCCCGTCGTTCCGAATCATCGGGACATGTTCCGGTAAAATGCCGCCAATCCCCACGATTGGCAGCTCTCGATACATGTCTCGGACTTGGCGGATGAGTGTCGTCCCGTTCACTGCCCCGGCATCTTCTTTCGAAGTCGTCGGGTAAATTGGGCCAATGCCTACATAATCCGCATGCTCGATGGCTGCTGCCGCTTCTTCGAGCGTGTGGACCGAGACACCGAGCCACTTATCTGGACCAATCCGCTCCCGAACGATTACGGCCTCGGCATCGTCTTGTCCGATATGCACGCCGTCCGCATCAATGCGCGCCGCCAGTTCGACATCGTCGTTGATGATGAACGGGACGTCGTACGAACGACAAAGTGCTTGCAGGGTCCTTGCCATCGCTTCTTTTTTATCCCCATACAGTGCCTCTTTACCTTTTTCACGAAATTGAAAACATGTCACGCCACATTGGAGTGCCATTTCGACCGTCCGTAACATGTCTTTCGTGTTCGGTGTCCCGCATACGAAGTAAAGCCGCAACTGTTCAGCGAGTGCCCGCCTTGATGGATTCAATCGTCACACCCTCCTCTCCATACGCCACATATGCCCAATGGTTCGTCGGTCCGTGTCCGGCGCCGATCTCGAGGCCATGGGTGATGGCGCTTTGAATGAACCGCTTCGCCGTCACCGCCGCCTCCATGATAGAACGACCTTTGGCAAGTTCCGCTGTAAGCGCCGCCGAAAATGTACAACCGGTACCGTGCGTATCGCTCGTCTGGATGCGCGGGGCCGAGAGAAGGAACACTTCCGACTCCATCATGATCAAGTCTTCGGCAGTTTCACCTTCGAGATGGCCGCCTTTTAAAATAACCGCGCGCACGCCGTACGCTAACATCCGCCGAGCCGCCTCGAGACGATCATTAAACGATCGAATCGTCAACCCGGTCAGCACTTCCGCTTCCGGCACGTTCGGTGTGACGACTGTCGCGAGTGGCAACAAGGAGGTCTTGAGCGCATCGACCGCCGTGTCCTGTAAAAGCGGGGCCCCTCCTTTCGCAATCATGACCGGGTCGACGACGAGTCGGTTGAAGACATGACGTTTCACCCCGGTAGCGACCGCCTCGATGCGCGCCGCATCAAATAACATCCCGGTCTTACATGCTGCGATCGAAAAGTCCGAACCGATTGCATCGAGTTGTTGCGTGATGAGTTCCGGCGACACCGCTTCGACCCCATGCACCCCGTGCGTATTTTGAGCGGTGACGGCCGTCAGAACGCTCGTCCCGAACACCTCTAGCTCTTGAAACGTCTTCAAATCGGCTTGGATTCCTGCTCCCCCGCCAGAGTCCGAACCGGCAATCGTCAATACTTGCGGCCGCATCATGACACCACCTCAATGCGGTCGCTCGGCAACTCGACGGCTGTCATCTTGCCGAGTTCATTCAAGAAATGAACGGGGAAGTCGCCCGGTCCATCCGCCAAAGCGGTAGCCAGTTCGCCGCACCGCGCATATCCGGCGAGCGCTGTCGCCGTGGCCGTCAACGCGTCGGATTCGACCGCAAGGAACGCACCGACGACCGCACTGAGTAAACAACCGGTCCCTGTCGTCCGGGCCATTGCTGCGGTGCCGCCTTTGATTTCAATCGTCGCGTCCCCGTCGCTGACGACATCCGTCTCTCCGGTCACGGCAACGACACAGTTGTAGCGTCGTGCCGCCGCGCGTGCGATGTGATTCAAATCAACCCGCGTTTCCCCAGCGTCCACGCCGCGCGCCGCCGCGTCGAGACCAATCAATGTCGCGATTTCTCCGGCATTGCCTCGGATGACCGTCACGCGGACGTGTTGCAAAATGGATGTAGCGACGTCACGTCGAAACGCGGTCGCCCCGACACCGACCGGATCGAAGACGACCGGCCGGCTCGATTCATTCGCCGCCTGTCCGGCTCGAATCATCGTACGTTCCGTCGTCGCATCGAGTGTGCCGATATTGAGTACGAGCGCATCGCTCGCAGACGCCATGTCCGCGACTTCTTCGACGGCTGACGCCATCACCGGCGCAGCGCCGATGGCGAGCAACCCGTTCGCCGAAAAGTTAGCGACGACGATATTCGTAATGTTATGGATGAGTGGCCGTTCGGCTCTGACTTTGTCCCATAAGTCGCGCTTCATCGTGTCACCCCCGCCGGTAAATCCCACGACTCGAGCGTCCACGCCATTTCCCAAAACGCATGCTCATAATAACAACTCTTCAAGAACAGCTGTTGATACCGGACCCGTTCTTCCGCTGTCGCTTGTCCGGCGAGCACGTCGAGCCGTTCAAGCTGTTCCTCGACGAGATCGCGGAACCATTCCGAACCGTACGTCGCAATCCACGTCGCATAAATCGGATGATCGGGTGTCGCATCTTTTAATCGCTCCCCGATCTCATAATAGACCCAGTAGCACGGCAAAATCGACGCGAGCACATCACCGAGCGTCGGACCGGCCTGTTGCATATGGAGCGCATAGGCGTAAGCCGTCGGGGCCGGCTCAAACGTCGCCCACTCCGCCTCCGTCACGTTGAGCAAGGTGAAAAACTCACGGTGCAACGCATGCTCCGCTTCAATCGTATGAAGCGCGTGCGTCAAAAAGCGGCTCGCTACTTCCATGTTCGGGGCGAGGGTCGCGCCTTTCGCCTGCACTTTGGAGAACTGGTTCAAATAATATGAGTCTTGCATGACGTAATGCCGAAATTTCGCCTCGTCGAGTTCACCCGTTCCGAGCTCGCGGACGAACGGATGGTCAAAGCTGGCTTGAAACAAGGCATCGGCCTCTTGTCGAAGATGTGCGGTGAATGTCATTCATGTCTCCTCCTTTGTTATAAAAAAAGACGCCGCCTCCCATAACGGAAGCGGCGTCGGATTTACACAAAGTGTACGAGAACAATCGGTTCGCCCACTTCCCTACGCTAGCGTGAACTAGATCAGGTTCAAAGGGTCTGGACCTCGTCCATCTCAGCCGCGTCACGCGACTCCCCTAGTGGTAAACATTATGAAATTCGGTCGTCTACGACCACATCATATCAGTCTTTATCTTTGTTGAAAACCCTTTATCGCGAGAAGTGACGGTTCAACAACGTCCCCATTTGGGAGAACCGTTCGGTACCAAGCTTGCGTCGATTCGAGGCCGCGAACACGTAATAATCGACTTTGCCCATGTAATAGATCAAACGCAGGCCGGCCAAGAAGAACGTGATTGTCGTGCTGACGGCAAAGCCGACGCCGTACCAATCGATGCCGCGCGGCAAGAGCAAGAGCGTGAACAACGCATTCAACGTGAAGAACGAGATGTTGACGAACAATGCCCCGCGTCGATCCTCGAAATAGAGCAACAACAACGTCAAGATGAGAATCATCGCGTTCGCGAACGCCGCGAGCGTCGTCATCCGAAAGATTTGACCGATCTCATCCGGGACGCCGATCCAACTGACGAACACGCCTGCCATGAGGATGGCGAACAACGTCACGACGCCTTGGCTCCGCGCGAGTCGAATCAACTCATTTTTCAGCACCGACGTCATCGTCTGTTTCGCTTTCTCGATTTGATGGAGCGCCCCGCCGTAGTTAATCAATCCATAAAACGTACGGTAGCGCTCATAAAACCGAGTCTCGACGGCGACGACGAACAGGAGTTGCGTCGGGATGATCGTCAAGTACGACCAAAAGATGGCCGTGTCATAATACGGGTTGAACAAGAACGAGTCCGCGACGATCACACGTCCTTCACCGAACCAGATGATGAAATTCGTGACCCAAATCCCGAGCACGTACAACACGCCGATGGCGAACAAGTCTGGATAGCGGTCGAAGTACTTGAAGTACGAGAACTCTTTCACCGCGTAACGGAGCGGGAACGTCCGGAGCATCGCGAAGAACAACCCGAACAACGTCACAATCATCCCGACCGTGAAACCGAGCAACAGCTCGAGACTCGACGGATTGACCATGAGACGGCTAATCGCATAGACGCTCCCGACCGAGATGAGTCCGCCCAGCAAGAAGCTATAGGCCACCGCTTGATAATACTTGGCGGCACTCAAGAACAAGAACATGACCCAGATGACATTGATCGTCATGAATAAAACGAACAACGTCAGTTTGTACAGAAAATCGAGCGGCGACAATAGCCAAAAGATACTGTACAGAATCGTCGCGGCGAGGATCGTCACTTTGAGCATCCCGGTGAAGACCGGGAAAATCTCATGTGCCTTCTTCTCGTAAAACAAGTCCGCCACATATCGGGTGACGACGAGCTGTTGGAAGCTGAACAAGATTTGCGAGAAGATGAACGCGTACGAGACCGAGATCATGAAAAGCGTCCGTTCGGCGAGCGATAACGTCGGCATTTGGAACGCCAACCATTGAATCGTCCCGACGACCAAGATGACGATCAACCACGGTCCGGATGTGACGAGGCCCGAGAACGTGTACGCCTTCAACCTGGACGAATAGTAGTCTTCTTGGAACAACTTCTGCAGCTTAAACCCGATGCCCGCCATACTGTTCCCTCCTCGTTTCATAGATGGCTTTGTAGCGGTCCACGACTTGTTGGAGACGATAGTATTGACGGACCCGCTCCCGCCCGTTCTTACCGAAACGCATCCGCTCCTGCGGATAATCCATCATCCACTCGACCTTGTCCGCGACCGCTTCCGGATGAACCGGGGGCACGATAAATCCGGCTGGACCGAACGGGTCGTCTTCTCGGCCGTACAGGAGCTCGGAACAAGCCCCGACATCGGTCGCGACCCACGGGATGCCGGCTGCCATTCCTTCAAGAATCGCGAGCGGTTGACCTTCCGAGATACTCGTCAACAGAAGTAAATCAAACTTCGGCAAATAGGCTTGGACATCAACCTTTCCGACAAGCTCGACATAATCGTTCAGTCCGCTCTGTTCGATGAGCAGACGGCACTCTTCCGCATATTCTTCATCCTCATCGAGCGGTCCCATGATCGTCAGTTTGAACAGACGATGCCGCTCCTGCAAAATCTTGGCGGCGTAAATCATCGTCTTCAAATCTTTGATTGGCACCAAGCGGACGATGGCCCCGATTTGAAAGAGATCGTGCTCAGGGCGATCGACCGTCGCCTGGATTTGTCGATCGGCGATGCCGTTGGCGATGATTTTCGTCTTCTCGCTCGGGGCGCCAATCCACTCCTGATATTCGCGGTTCCGCTCGAACAAGGTGATGATCTCATCGGCCGCGTTATAGGCCTCACGCGACAAATGGTGAAAGAAACGGACCCACCTCGGCTTATACGGCGCCGGAATCCAATACGACTGTAAAATTTCCTCCTCGCGTTCCCGCGAGTAGATGCCGTGCTCCGTCAAGATGAACGGAATCCCTTGCGTCTCCTTCATGTAGGACGCGACCACACCGGCATAACCCGTTGACACGGAATGAACGAGGTCGACTTTCGGGAGCGGTTGATGGAGCACCCGTAAAATCGGAGTGTACATACTCTGCCACATCCAGAAATAGTCGATGAACGAACCCCCGTTCATTTCCTCGGCGTAGGCCGCCTTGACATTTTTCCAAAAGAACTCGCTTGCGAAAAACGCCTGACTTGAAGGCACTTCTTTCCCAAGCAAACGAAGCGCATGCCGGTTCGGACTTTTCAACATGAGCCAGTCCGATACGTTCTGTTCGTCCTCAGCGCCCCACTTTAATCGCCCTTTCGCCCGCTCGCCCACGTCGCTCAAATATAGATGGGTGATGCCGGAGACGTTCGGTGGGAACACATATTTCATCTCTTCCGGACGCTTCTCGGTCGGTTGAATCGAAATGATTTCAAACGACACTTCGGGCATCGCCTCAATCAACGTCTGCGTCCAACTTGAGACGCCTCCGCTCACGTATGGATAACTGCCCTCTAATACGAGTCCGATTCTCATTGCGCTTCCCCCTTGATGGCGATTTCAGCGTTCGCCGATGTCAGTTTGACAAGGTAGAGCGGACGGTCGGCTTCCCATTGTTCGACCGTCCCAAAGTCAAACTCTCCCGTCTCAAGTGATTGGCCTGGTTTGAGGCGAATCGTGAAATGAGAGGGGTTGACGAGACCTTCCCCGGCCAAATAGACGGTCGACTCATCAAACGTGACGTTCAAATCAGCTTGTTGGTATGTGATCATCTTTTCGGTCGCGTAGTGTTGCGTATATGCCTCGAGGTGCGGATATTGATCTTTCACGTCATGGACGATTTTGCGAAGACTCGCGAACATCGTATCCCAATCCCGACCGAAGGCCCGGTCGGGGTCGATGACATCATCCGGGTGAATGAAGTGGGAAAACACACCGAAGTTGGCGATTGCATCGACTATTTGAAAAATCGATCCGCGCTCTTCCCCGTAATCGCTTGTCACACGCGGGAAATGGTACAAGTTCGGATGCGTCGCATCAAATTCGAATTCTTGGACGAAGTCTCCGCTCTCCGGCTCCCCCGTGTAGAGCGAAGCAATCGTGCGCAGTTCTGGCAACGCTTCGGCGATCGCATCGACCCCAGTCCGGTTGAGCGCGTTCGACGGCGGGACATATGACTTGAGCGTCTCGGCCGGGAAATAGTTCTCAAACACGGACTCGGCTTGAAGCAATGACCGTTTCATCTCGTCTTTATCTTGCCAGGGGATGTACCCGTACGTCGGGTCAATCGGTTCATCGGCCGTGACGAGCGACTGGTGGTTATAGCCATGGAGTCCGATTTCCCCACCGTGGGCGATCAATTTGCGACCGAAGTAGAGCATTGGGAACTCACCCCGTTTGATCAACTGTTCGTCGACGAGCTCCATCTCCTCTTCATACGTCCCGATCATGGCACCCGTGTAAATCAAATCGTCATCTTTCGCCAAATCGACCATATCTTCCCACCAATCCTCGGCGAAGAAGTCTTTGACCGATTTATCGAGCGGGGTCGAGGACACGTCTTTCATTTTCCCGTCCATGACCGGTGCCGGGAAATCATCGATGTACATGAGCTTGATCGCTGCTTGTGCTGTGACGAACGCCGGCGGCATCGTGCCGAGCGTCTGCACGAACAGACCGCGGATCATCTTTTGGTTGGTGATTGTCGTATTCCAATAAAGGACGTTTCCCTCACCGACTTCGTATTCCCAAAGGATTGGGAAACCTTCAGCTGACAACATGACGTTGGCCTCGTCTGCAATCGCAAAATCGACGACGCTATGGACAAATAAGTCGTCTGGTGGATTCAAGTCGACATAGCCCGGAAAAATCGACTCCTCGAAATTCAAGCCGTATACATCCGGCACATACTCACCGATTTCTTCAATTCCGGTCAACGCGTTCCATGCCGGATCTTTAAACCGATTCGCAAAGACGAGGTTCCCGCCTTGTTCGACATAACGTTTCATTTCCACGAACGGCCATCTTGTCGTATCTTCACCCGTGAAAATGATGATGGTGTATGGAGATGGCGCAATCGATCCGACGGCGCCTGGGTTCACTTCGCGAACGTCAAGTTTCGCATACTGCAGACCGTACAGCAGGTTGTCTGCCGTTTCGACCGCCAAATCACCTTCATCCCGGACGAGATAAACTTGAAGCTGATGCTCACCCGCTTTTGCCGAGGCATCACTCTTCAACTGGTCGATGTTCATCTGTTGCTCGGCGACGTTTGGCAACAACGTGTGTAGCGAGTGGATCCGTAAGTATTGAATCGCACCGACGACGACTAAAAATAAGACGATGAAGAGCGAGAATGAGATTACAGTTCGTTTTTCCATGATGTCGTGTCACTCCATTCTTCAAACAACAGTCGGTACTCATACGGTACGTCCTCCAGTGAGAATTGGGTCTGCATCATAAACATGACCGCCTTCACTTCGTTCCAACGTTCGCGCTCATAATAGTAATTGATAAGCATCAGATGAGCCTCGATGCGTTCCGGGAAATGATGGACGTACTCTTTTAAAATGTTCAATTGCTCTTTGGGGCGCTCTAACGTGAGATAAATCTCGTTCAAGTCTTCGTAAATCCAAGGCGAAGGCGGATAGAGCGTCTTCGCTTTCAATAATTCTTCCAGCCATGCGCCTCGCTTGTCCTTCAACATGACCTCGGTGATGAGTTCACTATGGATCATGCGTTTATAAATCGTCGCAAGCCGTCGAATCGTGTCTGGGTTACCTAAGTCGTACTCGCGTTTGGCGTGTTTCAATTCTTGTTCATATTGATCGATTAAGATGTTCATTGTCGCCGCGGCGTAGTGGACAGTCTCGCTGTCCGTGCTCTCAAGTCCCATCTGCAAATACTTGCCTTGCTGGTCAATCGATTGATTGACGTGCGTCAAAATCGAGTGTTTGCGGATAGCTGGATCTTTCGAGTTGATGGCGTCGGTGAGCGGTAACAGATGACTGCTGCTGCTCGCTTCATGACGAATCTGTTCATAGTTGACGACCTTGAAGTCGATATAGTCGTCATAGTCTTCAATCAGACCGCTCCGACCGAACCGTTCAGCAAGCCGATACACCGCATAGACGGCAAGTTCGGCCAAAAACGGTAAGAACAGACCGAAGCTGAGCGCCGCCACCGCGACGCCATAATCCGGCGCTTTCATTCTTCGTTTCAACGCGATCAATAATCCGAAGGCGAGCAGTGCATGAACGACATAAATCCCGATCAATACGAGACGAATGGTAGACTCCATCTCGTCACACTCCCTTCTGGATCAAAATCCCTTCGATCCGGTCATAGATCCGTTGACGGTGTTCTTCACTCGTTCCTGGGAGTAAGAGCAACAGCTTGTTCTCATCCGGGTCATACCCGACGACATCGATCTCCCGTAAATATGAATGGACGATGGCCTCGATACTCTCGAGTGAGACAGGCTCATACCCGAGCGGATATTCGAGGACGATATACGGCTGTCCATGGTGAATCTTCTTTTGTTCTTGGATGGCGACGAGTTCTGTGAACGCTTCTTTCTTATAAAATGAGGTACCTTTATGCATCTTCTCGTGCTGCTCTTTACGAATCAGGTTCTCGGCATTTTGAATGCGTGTGCCAATCCACGAGAAGAGGATGTTGAGAACGTGCAAGTCATCGGTCGTCAATTTCCGAAGCGGCAACCGTTTGATGACGACGACTTCTCGGGTCATCCCGTCCACGATGATCGGTGCGAGCAACATCGGGTCCGTGTCCTCGTCGTCGAGTTGACGGAGCGTCGTCTCTTGCACTTGGAAGAACCGTTTGAACATACTCGACGCCTCATCGAGAAAAATCGTTTGCGGAAACTCTTTCTTGTCCGTTTGGCGAATCAAGAGACGCATCGACTTCTGGGAACGGTCGACGTGGTAAATCGCGACGTCACTCGCCAGGAACGTTTTTTTCAATAGGCGAATCGTCTCGCTCCGAATCAATTCTGGATGCGGCAAATCAAGCGATACGGCCAGTTCATACAATTGGTTCAAGCTGTACTCGGATTGAAGTAGTTTTTGACGAAGTGTGGTTTGCGAAGTGTTGAGTAAATCGACGGTCTCTTTCAAATACGTGTTTTCATCTTTCAGTTCTTCGTTGCGGAACTGGCTGATTTCGTAACGCTCTCGAAATGAGGTGCTGAACAACCCGACGATGACAGTGATGGCGAAGTAGTAAAACAGTGTAAGAAGTGAGTTTGTATCGTAGAACAACAGGAAGATGTCCCCTCCCATTAGGCCGGTGTATAACACTTTATAGAGGAGCAAAATGCCGAAACTGATTAAGCCGAAAATCGTTCCATACCTGAGGGCGAACAGGATGGCGGCCACATAAAACAAGTTCAGTTCATTTTGAATCGTGCCTAAGCTGAAGAATAAATCGATTCCAATCAATAGCGCGAACACGACAAGAATCTCGACCCATTTGAGCCATGGACGGTCTTGAGCGTACAGAATGATAATCCCCTCCTCATGGATAACATCTCTTCAGTTTTAGTGCGGGATGATCCCCTGCCCTCGAACAGGTATACATAGTCCCTTATCTTCCCTTACCCTAATTACCCCCTAAAAATCCCACGTATTGTAATAAGTCGGTTCGTGATAATGGATGAATCCGTTCGCTTCGGCCATATCCCGACTTGTCGCCTCTTCCTGGTCTGAGACGGTGAGGACAGCGATTCCGTATTCGTCCTGAATCGCGTTCATTCGATCGAGCATCTCCATCGACCAAGAGTCGGACGTGATTTCCGTGTAGTTAAAACCTTCCCACATGAAGCCTTCCACATAAGGCGCACTCGTTCGTTCAAGCGTCTCGATGCCCCAGTTTTGGACGACTGGCACGCCCGGATATGCCTTTTCAATCGCTTGTAAAAAGGCCTCGAGCCCAGCCAACTGTTCTTCTAAGTCGTCCGGATAGTCGAGGTGGACGTCATCGATATCCCCGACCGTGTCGAGAAAAATTCCGTCCAGATGTTTATTGATGACTTGTTTTTGAATTTCACGGATTAAAATTTTACGGAAATCGGACGAGCTGATATCCGTCAAATACGAATCCCATTTCGGGAAATAGATGCGTTCCCCGTCCCGATAGAAGAAATCGTCTTTGTCCATTTGGCCGATGAGCGCCCGATTCCACGTGTCTGCTTCCATCACGTTAATATAGCCGAGCACTTTCGTCCCGTTCGAGCGGATCGTCTCAATCTGTTCCGGCGTATACCAAATCGGTTCGATGATGACGAGGTCGTATCGGGCCATGTCTTCAATGATCGCCTCGGTCGGCATGTTATAAAAAATCTTATAGGAATGGATCTCATCAAAATCAAACGGCTCTTTCGTCGTGCATCCTCCTAAAAAGAAGATGAACAATAAGCCGCTCACTAAACATCGTCGCACTCGGACACCTCCTTGTTGAATGAATCCGTCTTGGTGTGAATCGGTCCGTTTGACGGTGAACGATCAGGGAAACAACATAGTATAGACTGTCACAGAAGGGAGAAATGGGCGTGAATACCATTTTATTGACGATTGCCCTATTATTCGTCGGCTTGAACGTGTTTACCTTCTTTCGGCGCCAAACGTATAGACAGACCGGCTTCGACATGCGCTTGTTCAGCCACTTGTTCGTCAGCCTACTCGGCGTCATGATCGGGTTTGCCTTGATTTACTACGCGCTCTCACGCGATGGCGTCATATTGGTGACGTCACTCGAGACGATGAACGCGGTCGATCCGAACTGGCGCAATCTGCTTTACTTCAGCGGGGTCACGTTGCTGTCTATCGGATTCGGCGACCTGCTGCCAATCGGTCCGGCCCGGTTGTTCGCCTTGCTCGAAGCGGCCATCGGGATTTTGTTGCCGACAGCATTTTTTGTAAAATCGATATACAAAAAAGAAGACTGAAGAAAACAGTCTTCTAACGTCCAGTAATCAGCAAATACATGTTGAAGGCGACAAGTCCAAGCGGAAATAAGGCCACGACTAAAATCGGCCATTTTTTCGTCCGGATGCCGACAAATAAAAGTAAACTCCCCACTAGGAGCGCGATGAACGTCGTATACGGATTCAAGCGTCATTCCCCCTTCTATAGAGGGGCTTTTCCCGACTCAACCGAAAACTAATCGTTTGAACACCAAAGCGTCGAAAAGGCGTCACGAATTCGTCGGGCTTCCATCTCCGCAAACGGATATCCGGCTTGGTCGGCCACGCTGCGACTGACACGTTCAAATTGTGCCACCAACGTCGCATGGGCAGTTTCCATCGCTGTCACTTCGACCAAAGTGTATGTATCAAGATAAGCCTGCCATACTTCAGGGGCCAGATGCTTCTCAAGCCCATCCCCGGACTTCCCTCCGTTCGCCGTAAAGTTTGTCGCAAAGCCGACGTCCCATGCAAGCATCTGCCGGAGCATCGTCCGCATGATTGTCACATGGTCGAAAGCGTATAACAGTTGACCCCGCTTGATACCTTTGACGACGTAAAGCGACACCCACCAAAACTCGTTCCAACACTGCTCATAGTCGAATCGGCTCGGTCGTTTGATGCGGTACGTGTCATCAGATGGGATTGTTTGACCGGCAATTTCGTCTTTATCGATGAGGACGAGACTGAGTGAGTCAGCGTGAATCGCTTCCTGCACGT
This sequence comes from Exiguobacterium sp. s7, assembly GCF_018618195.1. NCBI lineage: Bacteria > Bacillati > Bacillota > Bacilli > Caryophanales > Exiguobacterium > Exiguobacterium sp. s7. The sequence goes on from NZ_JACSLO010000007.1 coordinate 76,363, forward strand.
CACGTATAGGGCGGACGGTCAAATCGACGCGATGACCCGCTGCAAACTGGACGAGAAACGCAAAATGCTCATATTCGTCGCCTCCCGGCACCTCATCCGGCGTCTGCATAATCAAGACGTCACCGAGCGGCGCCATCCACGAGCGGTCCTCGATGAACGCGGTCACGTCTTCGACGAAACAAGTGACATCGACGTCTTGAAAACGGTCTGGTTTTACGTGCGGATTGACGAGCGACCCGTTCAAGACGAGGACGCGGACGTCTTCCCGCTCCGTGGCCATGGCCGTCAAGTGCTCGAGCACTTGCTCATTGGTCATATGACGTTCGCCCCGAGCGAGCGGGCGACTTGGACGGCCTGCATGACGTCAAGCGTCGCTTGTTTCAGGATGACGTCCGAAAAATCGACCCCGTCCATCTCGGCCCCTACAAAATCAGCACCGGTGCAATCTGCGTGTTGCAACACGGCGCGGGACAAGACGGCGTTCGTCCAGCGTGATTCTTTCAAATCCGCACCGTATAAATCGGCCTCGGTCAACCGGACACCGGACCAATCCATCTTCCGGAGCGGGGCGTGACGCAGATTGACGAACGACCAATCTCCTTCACGCACGACGACCCCTTCAAACGTGCATGACTCGAACGACGAACCCGTCATCTTGCACTGATCGAACTCGCTCAAAAACAGATTCGCCCCGTTGAACTGACAATTCAGGAACGAGCTGCCGCTGTGGCGCGAGGCGTTCCACTTCGAATCGGTGAAGTCACAGTTGATGAAACGACACTGTTCGGTCTCAAACTCGGTCGCATCGATATAGGTGAAGCGACAGTTCTCGAACGTCGTCTGCGTGAGTTGGATGTCACGGAGCGTCTCGTCGCGGAAGTCCTCGCCTTTATAACTCTCATTTGATTGAAACATGACCTGCCTCCTTGGCGTATACTTGATGTAGCTTAAGGAATGGAGTGATGAAGATGGATATCGTATTTCCGACCGAGCACGGCACGTTCAATTATCGCGTCGCCGGCATCTGGGTCCAGGACGGTCATTTGCTCGTTCATCGGAACGTGAACGATGACTTTTGGGCGTTACCGGGCGGTCGTGTCGGCATCGGCGAAGAGGCCGAGCTTGCCTTGACGCGTGAACTGCAAGAAGAACTCGAAGCGACACTGACGGGAACGACGTTCGCTTTCGTGTCCGAAAATTTCTTCACGTATTTGGAACGCACGGTCCACGAGATTGGCATGTACTTTTATGTATCGGGTGACCTCCCGCTCCGGCATGGAGACTTCCACGGACCGGAAGGCGATCACCTCATCTATCGTTGGCAGCCGCTCGACGCGCTCCGGGACTTGAAACTCTTCCCAGAGACACTCTACGCGTTACCACAATCACTGCCGCCCCACTTTATCGATCGCTGAGCTTGATAGAATCGACTTCAATTCGTGCAAGTCTTGAATTTCATACGTCGTCTCGACCGACGCCGCAATCTCGTGCGGATTGTACCAGCACGTGTCGAGCCCATACATGCGCCCGCCGGCGATATCTGCCGTCAGCGAGTCCCCGACGATGAGCCCGCGTTCCGGTGCCACATTCGGAACCCGGTCAAATACATAGTCAAAAAATGGTTTCATTGGCTTTTGTGAACCGGTCGCGTCCGAGACGAACACGTCTTGGAAGTAAGGGAGCAGTCCCGAGGCTTCGAGCCGCTTGAACTGAGTCTCCGTCACCCCGTTCGTGACGATATAGAGCGGATACTGTTCACTGAGCGTACGGACGAGTTCGAGTGCCCCATCGATGATGTGCACCCCGGCGTGCAAATGGTCGCGATAACGCTGTTCGACTTCATGTGCATCGATCGTGATGCCGAGCGTGTCGAACAGTTGCGTGTGCCGGCCCATCAAGACGTCTTCCCGTCCGACCTCGCCGCGCTCGAACGCGCGCCATAATCCGTTATTGATCGTCACATACTGTTGTTTCAATTCATCCGTCATCCGAACGTTGTGTGCCGCGAGCAACTGCTCCAAGGCGACGTGCTCGCTCTGTTTAAAGTCGAGCAACGTATCATCGACATCGAATAAAATCGCTTCATATCGTTTCATAATCTGTATTACCCCTCTCTGCCTCTAATGTACAGGAACGGACCGAGAAGTTCAAAACAAGGAGTGAGTCATATGGCTAAACGACCTATCAGCAATCTCGAGTATTCAGGGGAAGAATTCGCGTCATTTTTCTATTTGGCCGATGAGATGTTCGGCATCGATTTTGGTGAATGGTACATGGCCGGCGAATGGACCGACCGCTATCGTTGTTACTCATTGACGTTTTATCGGAATGTCATCTCGAACGTCGGCATGAGCCGGATGACGATCGTGGCTGACGGAACCGCTCGCGAGGCGTATCAGATTGGGACAGTCATGACGGACGAGGACCGACAAGGACTAGGACTTGCCACCCGTATTTTCAAGCATGTGTTCAAACAGCATGACGCCGATGGCTTGCCTTATTTTTTGGCTTGTGACGAAGGGGTTGAACCATTTTACGAGCAACAGGGGTTCTCCGTCCAACTTGAACCGGAGCTATTCGTTTCAGTATCGGGATCTGCGGCTCCACTCGAACGTGTCGATGTCGATGCCGAGCAGTGGCGTCGATTCAAGCTGGAGTCGCTCCCGTTTTCGCCACGCCTCTATGCGACGGACGACATGCATATTTGGATGTTCCACTACTATCAAGGCATGAACAAAGACGTTTATCGCTTCGACGATGTGCACGTCATCTATTTGATTGAAGGCATGCGTCTGAAGTTATTCGCGGTACTGTCATCTCGGCCTGTCGACATGCGTGACGTTGTGGCCCGACTCTCTTTCGAAGGCATCACCGAGATCGTCTTCGAATTCACGCCTGAGCTGGACGGTGTGGAACAGCGCCCATCCCGGGACGGGCAATGGATGATTCGCATGAATGAAGAACAGCTCTTCCCGGAAGACTGTCGCTTCCCAAGCTTATCGAAAGCATAAAAAAACTCGCCTCATGGACGAATTTTTTTTATGAATGCCGTTCCGAGCGCCTGTGCTGCTTCTTTGACGGCTCGTCTCGCTTCTGGGACATACGTGTAATAGTTGACGAAGCCGTGAATCAAGCCATCGTAATTTTGATACGTCACCGGGACACCGAGGCTAATCAATTTGTTGGCGTATGCGCGTCCGAGGTCGCGCAGCGGGTCGTATTCGGCCGTCAACAACGTCGTCGGGGGAAGGTCCTCCAAGTGGTCCGAAAAAATCGGCGAGGCGTACGGATGCATCAATTCCGACTCATCATGGAAATATTGTTGCTGGAACCACCGGATGAGCCCTTCATCGAGCAGATAACCGTTCGCGTAATCAATCAATGACAGCGGCAAGTTCTCCTCGGTCCCGGTAACCGGGTAAAACAGCAGCTGATGCATGACGAGGGGGCGACCTCGTTCAATCGCCATCAAGGCACTGACCGTGGCGAGCGTCCCGCCGGCACTGTCACCGCCGACGGCGATGCGCTCAGCATCGATTTCAAATTCCGAGGCGTGATCCGCAATCCAAACGAGCGCCTCATAGCTATCGTAGACGGCTGTCGGAAACTTATGCTCCGGAGCGAGTCGGTAGCCGACCGAGATGACGGTGCAGTCGGCCTCGTTCGCGATCGTCCGACATATCGCGTCATGGGTGTCGAGACTGCCCGTGACATATCCGCCACCATGATAATAGACGAGTGCTGGCGCGATCGTTCGACTCGACCGATAGATGCGAATCGGGAGCGAACGGCCTGAGAGCGCGATCAGACGCTCTTCGACATCATGCACGTGCTCTTTATGTTGAAACCGGGTCATCATTGCGTCTTCTTGTCGTCTTAATTCGAACGGATCCAATTGGTCATATGTGGTCGAGAGCTGATTTTGAAACTGGTTCAAATAAAATTGAATCGTCGGATTGACTGGCAACGGGAATCCCTTCTTTCTCTTTTAGGCGTACAGTTGCCTATTCCCAGCCGCGTTACACTCTAAGCAGACGTGAGTGCTTTTTCGGACAACCTGTCTCATTGATCGTCGGCTGCGGCCATGAGATAGCCCAAAGGTAGGGCTCAAGAAGAGAAATAATCCGAAGCGCCCCCGCATCAAACTTGCCCCTTTTGGTTCTTTTTCCACCACACGAACAAGAAAATCCCCATCCCAACGAACAAAATCAGCATCGAGTAAATCAATTGTTGTTCGAGCGGCAAGCTTGTTTGGGCGAACGCGTATTGGGGCCCGAATAAGAGAATCGGAATGATCAGATTGATCCACGTCTTCGTCCAAACCGAGACGATGAGCAACGTGACGACGGCAAGGCCGAATAACACGAGTTGACCGGTTGGGCCGAACACGATCGTTGGGGTCTCGACGAAGATGTCGAGTACCATCAGCCCGAGGAATAACGTCATCGGCATCGCGGCGAGCGCAATGTATATCATCCCGTTTTTGAATTTATTTTCTTTCGAGCGGACCGACATGTTGCGGAACGCTTGTGAAGCGGCGAGTAAGAACAGGACAGCGACGAGCGGGAATCCGATCAATTGAACTGTCGAGAACATCATCTCCCCTTGAATGAAATTAGCGATGATGATGTAGGCGAATACGTTCGGAATGATCATCGTAACAATTTTGACGAATCCCTTCACGTCAAACGTCATCTCGCTTCCGAGGTGTTGCATGTAGTCTTTCGGGCTTTGGCCGACAACCTCGTCCACACCTTTTCCCGCTCGTTCCGCTTCTTCGAGATGGTCTTTTAACTCCTCGACAACTTCTTTTACTTCACCTTCCGACTTACCGCTCGACATGAGATAGACCGCCAAGTCATCCAAAAAATCACGACTCTTTTTTGAAAGTTCCATCTTCATTCTCCTCTCCGAGTACGCGGTCGACACCGCTTGACACTTCCGCCCAACGTTGTTTGAAGGCGAGCAGCTCTTGGTGCCCCGCCTCCGTCAAAATGTAATATTTTCGTTTCGGTCCCCCTGATGGCAACGACTTTTGGACCGTCTCGACCCACCCTTCTTTCTTCATCCGTAACAGGACCGGGTAAATACTGCCCTCGCTCACCATCGTGAAGCCGTACGTCTGCAACTTCTCCGACATCTCATAGCCGTACGTCTCTCCTTTATCGATGATGGCCAACAGGCAACCTTCGAGCAATCCTTTTAACATTTGACTCATCGCCATGGCGTGACCTCACTTTCGTTAAACTAACTTGTTATACATAATAGTAATGGAAGGCACTACCAATTGCAACTACTTTGTAAAACAAGTTAGTTGCGCATCGAGAGGTTTATTTTTTCAAATCAGGTGAATACTTCTTAAGGTGAAGCAAAAAGATAAAGGAGTGTTTGAATATGCATACCGATTTTACAAAGATGTACATTGATGGCCAATGGGTCGAAGGGTCAAGCGACAAATCGATCGATAACACCAACCCGTTCACGGATGAGACATTGTTCTCCATCCGGTCGGCCGACGAGTCTGATCTCGACAAGGCTTATGCCGTTGCGAAAGAAGCACAAACCGAATGGGCGACGATGCTGCCACAAAATCGACGGACCTTGATTGAGAAGTTCGCCGAAGTGACGTTGCAGCATAAAGATGACATCATCGACTGGCTCGTCAAAGAGTCGGGCAGCACGCGCATCAAAGCAGAAGGCGAATTTTTAGCCTCGATGGCGATCATCAAGGAAGCGGCGACGTTCCCGTTCCGCATGGACGGGCTCATCAAGCCTTCAATCGTCCCGAACAAAGAGAACCGGGTCTATCGGAAACCGCTCGGCGTCATCGGCGTCATCAGCCCATGGAACTTCCCGTTCCACCTCGCGGTCCGCTCAATCGTCTCCGCCCTCGCGACGGGGAACACCGTCGTCGTCAAACCAGCGACGGCGACACCGGTCACAGGAGGTCTCCTCTTCGCCTCGCTATTTGAAGAAGCGGGTCTTCCGAAAGGCGTCTTGAACATCGTCGTCGGTCGCGGTTCGGAGATCGGGGACGCCATCGTCGAGCACCCGGTGCCAAAACTCATCTCGTTCACCGGTTCGACCGAGGTCGGCAAAGGGATCGCCGAGAAGGCCGGACGCCTGTTGAAAAAGACAGCGCTCGAACTCGGCGGGAATAACGTCTTCGTCGTCTTAGACGACGCCGACATCGACCGTGCCGTGGAATCGGCCGTCTATTCGAAATTCTATCACCAAGGGCAAATCTGTATGTCGACGAACCGAATCCTTGTCGCCGAGTCGATTCACGATGAATTCCTCAAAAAATTCGTTGAGCGAGTCCGTGCCTTGAAGTTCGGCAACCCGAACGAATCGGATACACAAGTCGGGCCACTCATCGATCACGATCAAGTCGACCGCATCCTCGATCAAATCAAGCAGACGGTCGACGCCGGTGCGACGCTCCAGGTCGGCGGCAACGCTGACGGGAACGTGCTCGAGCCAACTGTCGTGAGCGGTGTCACGAACGACATGCCGCTTGCGAAAAATGAGATTTTCGGACCGGTCGCCGTCATTCTGTCGTTCAAGGACGACGCCGAGGCGCTGAAACTCTCGAACGAGTTGCCATACGGACTGAGTGGTGCCGTCCATGGTTCGATTTACCGTGCGACCGAGTTCGCACGCCAAGTCGAGACGGGGATGATTCACGTCAACGACCAATCGGTGAACGACGAACCGCACTTGCCGTTCGGCGGAGAGAAAGATTCGGGTCTTGGCCGCTTCAACGGCGAGTGGGTGCTCGAGGAGTTCACGACGCTCCAATGGGTATCCGTCATGCACGAACGCCGGGAATACAAACCATTTTTCTCATAAACAGCAAAAAACGTGTTGGTCCGCGAACGGATCAACACGCTTTTTTTAAATTTTTTTCACAAACTCCGACTTGAGTTTCATCGCGCCAAAGCCCTCAATCTTGCAGTCGATGTCATGGTCCCCGTCGACGAGACGGATCCCTTTCACTTTCGTGCCTTGTTTGACGACGAGCGACGTCCCTTTCACCTTCAAATCTTTGATGACCGTGACTGTGTCCCCGTCTTGGAGCACATTTCCGTTCGCATCTTTGATTTGCGCGTCTGCTTCCGCTTCGGCTACCTCGCTCGGCGACCACTCGTAGGCGCATTCCGGACAGACGAGCAAGCTCCCGTCCTCATACACATAAGTTGACTGACATTTTGGGCAATTCGGTAGTTCTGTCATACTGATTCCTCCATTCGATACACTGTTCCCAGTATACCGCAATTTTAGAAGTTCGACAGCTAGCGGTCAGCCTTCTTGCGGAGTCTCGGGGCCTTTCAAATCAAGCTGATAAAACGATAAGTCCAGCCATTTGCCAAACTTGTAGCCGGCTTTTTTTATCGTGCCTGAATGGACGAACCCTAATTTTTCATGTGCTTTGACGCTCGCGATATTGGCGGCATCGATCCCACCAATCATCGTCTTCACTTCCCGTTCTTCACCGATGCGGATGATTTCACGGAGCAATTTATTCCCGATCCCTTTCCCCCGATAGCCGGGATGCACGTACACCGAGTGCTCGACCGTATAATGATAGGCCGGCCATGGACGGAACGGGCCGAACGTGGCAAAGCCCATGACGACATCGCCTTCCTCCCAAACGATGATCGGGAGCCCGGACGCTTTTTTGTCTTCGTACCAAGCGACGCGATTTTGAAGCGTCACCGGCTCGTAATGGTAAACAGCTGTACTGTTGACGATTGCGTCATTGTAAATATGTAAAACGGCTTGAAGGTCGTCTCGACGGCAGTTGCGAATCATGAGGACACCATACTTTCTATAAGTTTTCTTTATTATACTTATCTCAATTTCAAAATACACGTAACGATTTGCTGCCACAAAAAAAGTCAGCCGTTTCGACTGACTTTTTTACCTTAGGCTGCCAAACGGTCACACATCGATGCGCACTCGAAACAGACGCGCGCACATTCCTGACAATGTTCGTGCTTATGTTTCTCACACTCTTGGGCACACGCCTTACAGACGACCGCACAAGCCCGGGCCAGTTCCGGTACGAACGCCGAATCCCGTGTCATCGCCTCAGCGAGGAATGAACAGATTGCAGCGCACTCACGATCGAGTCGGATACAGTCGACCATCATCTTCACGTCATGTTCCTCGAGACAAGATTCAAGACAGTAATTGCACGTCTCCACGCAATCGTGCAACGTTTCCAGTTCGTTCGCATAAATTCGATGAGCTATGTATTCGTCCTCCTTTTGAATGACTACACAACGACAATACGTTACTGTTGTTCCCTAATCTTCAAAAGAAAAACGACCGTCGACTAACGTCTCGGGTCGTTCACGAACGTACGATATAGGTAGGCGACACCGTTCAACCAGCGCTCCGAATACCGCTTCGGCATGAAACGGAGGCGGTAGAGCCGATACATCCGCTTCAAATCTTCCCATTGGTGATCGACTTGTTGCCCTTGTCGGAATCGCGCCAAGTCAATCAAATAGAGTCGGCCGTCCGGCGTGAGGATGAGGTTGCGCAAATGGACATCGGACGGGGTCAACCCGAGTCGCCGGGCCGCTATGAGCGCCTCATCGACTTGCTTGATGTACGCGGGGTCGATCCAAATGCCTTCAATCAAACATTCAAACAGTGTCTTCCCTTCGATATAGTCGATGACGATATAGTTCGGACCCGCTTCGTACAGACCCGGGAATTGTGGCAATCCCTCGAGCTTCCGATAGATCACGGCTTCCTCGGCCGCGATGTGCGTATAGCCAGGGAAAAACACTTTAATGACGAGTCGTGTAGATTTTATGCGGAACACGGCAGCACTGCGCCCGATCCCGTGCAGTTCGAGGTCAGGATGATAGGCGGTCACACGCGTGTCTTGCCCGTGTCGCTCAAACGTGACGCCCGCATATTGTTCATAATGATTCATAGAGCACTCCTCTTTTTCGGTTCATCTCTTTCCTATCATAACTGAAATCACTTTCATTTGACTCGGTCCGCGTCCGTCCGATACGCCCAATAAGTGACGCATCCCCCGATTATCTCTATAATGAAAGCGACAGACAATGAGGAGGAATCAATCATGCAACGTATCGAACTGACAGAAGACTTATCATTCTCACGGATCATCCACGGCATGTGGCGTCTCGCTGAATGGGATATGAGCCCGCAGGAACGTCTCACGTTCATCGAGCAATGTATCGAACTCGGAATCACGACGTTCGACCATGCCGATATATACGGTGGCTATACATGTGAAGGACTATTCGGGGAAGCACTTCGCCTCAATCCCTCACTTCGCGATCAAATCGAGATCGTGACGAAGACTGGCATTAAACTGACAGGCTCTTTCAACCCAGGCCAAACAATCAACCATTATGATACGACGAAAGAGCATATCATCCGTCAAGCCGAGCGTTCACTCAAAGAGCTCGCCATCGACCAGATTGACACGCTGTTGATCCATCGTCCCGATCCGCTCATGGACCCGGACGAAGTCGCTGAGGCATTCATTACGTTACAACGAAGTGGAAAAGTCCGGACGTTCGGTGTCTCGAACCACGTACCGGCAACCCAACAGTTGCTCCAGTCACGCTTGCCGTTCCAACTCGTGACGAATCAGCTCGAACTTTCACCGATGCAACTGAAACACTTCGAAGATGGTTCTGTCGACCTATGCCACGAGAAGCGGATGCCGCTCATGGCGTGGAGCCCGCTCGCCGGCGGTCAACTGTTCACCGAGTCACAGTATGCGCCGCTTCGCGAGAAACTCGAAGACATCAGTGACCGCCATAAAGCGAGCGGTATCGATGCAGTCGTTTACGCATGGCTTTTGAAACACCCTGCCAAGATCATGCCGATCGTCGGATCTGGGAAAATTGACCGAGTCAAGACCGCCGTCGGCGCGCTCGATATCGAGCTCACCCGTGAAGAATGGTTCGAAATTTTGAAGGCAGCCCGCGGCCGCGACGTCGATTGAAGGTAAAAATAAACAAATAAACCCTGATTGGTTCCATCCTTGATTTTTTAAATAGTTTCATCATTTTCAAGAACGTGGCCATTCAACGGTTCATTCGTCAAAAATCGACATGTTCATAAGAGTGAAATTCCATTTCATATCCATAAGTGTAAAACAAGCCCGCTCAGTTCAAGTTGAGCGGGTTTTTTGATTTTTTTTTAAAAAAACACATTAATTTTCCTAAGACTAAAGTCACAAAAAAATGGTGCTAAAATGATGAAAGTTAATCATCAAAGGAGTGCACCCCCGTGAAAAAGTACTTGATTCTTTGTACGTTCGCCATGTTGTTCGTCCTTTTTGGATGTGAAGAAGAACATGCCTTTCGTTTACATACAGCTCCAGAGTACTATCAAGGTCGCGCTACCCTGCCATCAGGACAACAAATCGAGATGACCGAGTCCGATCGGACGAACGTCCTCGATGCTTGTTATCCAGAGGACGCGCTATCCCGTATTCCTGACGGAGAACGTCACTTGATCGGGACGGTCACATTGACCCAACCGCTGATCACGACATCCTCGACCGATGTCTTTCCGACCGCCACTTTTTTTGAAGTGGACAATCAAGCCTACGTTCAATGCCAAGCCGAGACGATCACGTACATGAAACAAATCGACACATTGCCGAACAGTCTCATTGCGTATCGTGACCACGCTGTTCCGTCTTCAGCGACGTCAAAACTGCGAAACGCCCAACCGCACGAACGGCTCCATTTCACAGAAGAGATGACCAAACCGGTCGGCAACGAACCATATCCAAAACGGAGCGGGCTCGAGCAGACGCTCGTTCACGTGACGATGCCGTTCAATGGCTCTTTCGAATTCACGTTCGAATCCCCGGAAACATATGAGACGGTCACGTTGCCGATTAACGAAGCATCGCGCCAACCTTTCCTCTCCCTCGCCTTAGGTACCGAGGTGTCTCAAGATACAAAACAATACGGACTTCATTTGTCATCTGATCAAACCTTATATGGGGAGGCCCTTCGACCGAAAGACGCGAGCTTCGACCGCATGCTTGGCGCTCGTCAGGCGAGCACGCTCCCGACGACGCTCATCCCGAATGAGCGCTATCCTTTGTTCAGCTTTTCATTCATCCGTGACGGGAAACCGCATAAACAAGTCGTTTCAATCACCTATCGAGAAGAAACGTTGCTTCGCGGCGATCGGTTGAAAACGAAGATGCGCCAACAATTTGCCCACCGCCGGCATGTCGTGACACATGACTTGGCGCTGCTCGGAACGGAATCCAAGGACGCATCGTTCTTGCATCACGCCAATGCCGAGGCCGTCCAATTCGTGTTCCAAGCGATCGATCGTTCGAAAGCTGTCGCCACGGCCGGGACCCCGGCCCCGACTCCCTATTTGACCGTTTTCGAGGGTATTTGTGCGCAGACGTTCGATGTCAGCTATAACGGAGACGATGTCTTTTTGACGAATACGTTGACAGGGTCACACTTCAAACTGCTCCGCGCCGATGCCGAACGTTGGCACGACTTATTCAATAAGCAACAGGGCTAACCCCTTTCCTAAAGACAGACCGGTATGAACCGGTCTGTCTTTGCACGTTTTCTAGGCAAAATCAGAAAGCATCCATCGGTCGCTATGCGACAATGACAGCAAACGATGTAAAGGAGAGGATTCGATGACGAAACGATTCGAGCGCGACGTCGCCACACATTGGCCCGTCGCTTATAAGCAACCTGGATATCCACACGTGCAACAAGGTTGGGTCTTGCCCCCTGAGCGAAAAAACGAGTTCGACCCGTTCATCTTGATGGCCGAGGACTGGTTCAAACGTGGCACGTTCTCGGACCACCCGCATCGCGGTTTCCAAACGATCACCTATGTGATTGACGGACGACTCGAACATATCGACAACCATGGCGGCCATTCGATTTTAGATGCCGGAGACGTCCAGTACATGAACGCGGGCTGGGCGGCCCGACACGCCGAGGAGGCCGTTGCTGATGACTTGATTCATACGCTGCAACTATGGCTCAATTTACCGAAAGCGCTCAAAACGACGACGACGTCTTATCAAAACGTGTACGTCGAAGACGCCCCGGTCGTGCCGATCGACGGTGGACAAGTCCGTGTCTATTCGGGTGAGGTCGCCGGTGCGACAGGCCCGATGGACAGCCTTGTCCCGATCACGATGAGTGAAGTCAGCTTAAAGGAAGGTGAAGTCTATGAGCACGTCATCCCCGTGAATCATAACGCCTTCGTCTATATGCTCGCCGGTTCGGTCGAACTCGGGACGTCCGCGACACCGCTCGAGAAGACGCACGTAGCGACGCTCACGTTCGACGAGACGGCCGAGGGTGAGAGCGGACTCCGCATAAAAGCAACGTCACGCACGAAACTGCTTGTCTATTCAGGCAAACCGATTCGAGAAGACTATATCGCTCACGGCCCGTTCGTCATGAACACCGAGGATGAGATTCGCCAAGCGTTCCGCGACTATCACGCCGGTGTGTTCGGTCCCCCGGCCGTCAAATAAAATAAGCCGCGCCTGAGGCGCGGCTTATTGTTTGTCCGGCATGAGCACCGTCTGTTGTGTCGGAACCCGACCAATCGGGACGGTCCGCTCGACGAGGACGTAGCGTTTCCCGTCCACTTCAAACTTCCGGTCGCCGAGATAATGGGCCGACTTCCCGTCCTCATACAGTTTCGTCAGGATTGCCGGCACATACTCATTCAAATTCGTATAATGCTCGTCTAGCGTCATGACGATGTTGCCTTTGCCATAACCCAACCATTGGTTCGACATGAATAACATGAGCGAAATCGTCCCGATGACACCGATGACTAAAATGACTGTCTCCATCAAATCCTCCTCATTCCACTTTCAAAAATTGCGCATCATAGCGGCGCGCCAAGACGAGATGCCCGTCGTGCGGACAAGCCAGATGTTCACACCCAACACGACCATGACAGACTAAACGTCAACACGATGAACAAGGTGATCCGCCGGGCCATGGCCGGTCTCTCCGTTCTACAGCTGCTTTACGACGACTTGGCGTTTCGGTCGGAATCCGACCTGTTCATAAAAAGCCGCAGCCGCTTCGTTCACCGACCAATAATCCAGTTCGATTGAGGGAAATCCGTGCGCGATGGCATAGCGTTCCACTTCTTCCATAACCAAACGTCCATACCCTCGTCGCTTCGCCTCCGGGTTAATACTGATTTGTTGCACATAGAGCGTCCGAACCGCCTGTCGAAACGCGTTCGCCTCACTCACCCGCTCTTGAAAACAGACGTAGCCAACTGTATCCCCGTCGACCTCTGCCGTGAAGAAATGATAATCGTCTCGCGCCATCATCTCCGAAAACGCCGCTTCCATCGCCGCGTGATCGTAAGATGCAAAGAAGGCCGGTGCGAGTTGAAGATGATGTTCATGGACGGGACGGTTCAACGTCGCAATCAATGCCGCATCGTCGGTTCGTCTCAACTGCATCATAACGACCCCGATCCCTCGTTCCCATAATCTCGTGTCTCAGTGACCCCGTGCGGTTTTTCATAGCCGCGCAACGTGTGGTTCGAACTGACCGTCTCTCTTCCGCTCAAACGGCGCTGAATGGGACGGGCCAGCCAGTAACCTCCAAACAGCGAGGCCGGAAAGACGATAAACGCGGTGCCGAGAAAGACATAGAAATAAGACTCCTCGGCTGTTAAGACGAAGTGACTGACTCCGTAACGCAGTCCGAAAAACAAACCCACGAACACGACGGCGACGAACGCGTACTCGATACACTTGCCAAGAAATTGTTTCATTTCGTTCCCCCCTTAAATAATTACCATTATTTACGAGGGGAAATGGAAAAAGGTTTCAAATTTGTTTTCTGGATCCATACCATATTGTAGCCGCCCGCTCCGTCGCCGATACCCAGTCTTGTTTCCCTTGGATGTAACTTTCGATATCGTCCGGATGTTGACTCGCCAACTGCTGCTTGAGCGCCGCGTACTCGTCCCGCACGTCCGGGAATGTGATCAAGTAGTCACGAAAGGCGAGATGCCGGATGACGCCGTCATCCCCGTCCTCGAACATGTGGACGTGGAAAGTCCGAACCTCCTCGCCTTTCGCAAAGAAACGGCGTCTCGGGATGCCGTGTTCACCAAAACTCCGATAACCGAGCGCTTCCATATGACCGACCCAGTCGTCGATTCGCTCGATTTGCCGAACGACCGGCATGATGTCGATAATCGGCTTCGCGTCGAGCCCGGGGACCGACGTACTGCCAATGTGATGAATCGCGACGAGCTCATCTTCGAACAATCGCTGGAGCTTGGCCGCCTCTTCTTCGAATTTCGTCGCCCACATCGGGTCATATGGGATGACTTCTACTTTTCTCATCGTCCTAATTCCTCCTTCGGCTAATTCGTTCCTTCTCTGTCATCATACCCGTTTTCCGAATCGTTTAGAAACGGACCCCGCCGACGGGAAGGTTTGTCACGACTCAAAATGGGAAATGCTAATACTAATGAAAACAGAACTGGAGAGTGAACCGTATGTTGACACAGAAGCAGATCGATACGTTCAAGGAGCGTCTATTAAAAGAAAAAGCGAAGACCGAAGGATATATGGAAAATCGGGAAGAGGTATATGACGAAGGGGAACTGTCGCACTATGATAATCACCCGGCCGATTCCGGGGAAGAGCTCTTTTTGCGTGAACGCGACCAAGCGCTCACGGAGCTCGATGAAGACTTTTTGAGTGATGTTGACAAGGCACTGCTCGCCATCGAGAAAGGCACGTATGGAAAGTGTGAGGTGTGCGGGGAAGACATCGAGTTGGACCGCCTAGAGGTGATCCCGGAAGCGACACTCTGCATCAAGCATGCGCGTGAACAAGAAGAAGACGAGCATCAGACCGACCGTGAACGCCCGGTCGAAGAAGACGTGCTCAACCCGTCCGAGACAGCCGCCCGCAAACAGCTCGATGGGACGGACGAGCCTGGCCAAAGCACCGACGCGTTCAGCCAAGTCGAGGATTTCGGGAGCTCGGATACGATTGCTGATAGCGAAGGCAATCACGACCCGACACGAGAATAACTTAGGCCATTGCGTGAGCGGAAGGAGTCCATCTCCTTCCGCTTTTTCATGACCATAAACAGCTGTTTTCCCCATCCTATATCTTCCCTGTTTTCAAGCCACATGATACGATGTGTAAAAATACATCTTAGGAGAATTTATGCATACAAAAGAAACGTTTTCTGAGCTGATTTCCAGCAAACTCAAACTGATTCGGACGGAACAAGGATTATCCCAAGAAGAACTCTGTACGCTCGTCGGTATCTCAAAAAAGACATTGATTCAAATCGAGAAGCGACGCCTGAACGCGAACTGGACGACGACCGTCGCCATCTGCGCCTTGTTCAATCAAAGCTCTTATCTCCATTCGTTGATTGGGGATCAACCGATCGAGTTCATTCGCCTCGTCGCGCATACCGATCCAACGTTGGCGACGAAGACGTTGGGCGGACACGTCTGGTGGACGACGATCGAGCATCAAGGGAAATATCGGATTCAACAGAATATGGTCAGTCAACATTACCGGATTCTCGACCACGACGACTTTCGCTGGTTCAGCACGTTCGACCGCGACGAGGCGTTTCAAAAGCTGTTCGAACTGCGAACGACACATGATGAGCAGGCTTGAAGAAATGACACAAAAAATGACGCAACGAATTTCGTTGCGTCAATAAGTGGCTTTAATGGGCGACGCGCCACCGAGTACTTCGGCGACGTCCATCGGGTTGACCGTGTTTCCGGCCGAACTGGATGAATAGGCATATTCGCCTTTATGCACTTCGAAATGGAGGTGAGGACCTGACGAGTTGCCGGTGTTGCCGATTTGGCCGATGCCTTCGCCTTGGAGCAACGCCTGTCCTTTTTTCACTTCGATTTTATGCATGTGCGCGTAGACCGTGGTCCATTTCTGACCATCGATTTCGTGCTCGATGAAGACGTGCTTGCCATAAGGACCACCTGACTTGACGTCGGTGACCGTTCCGGCCGCGGCCGCGTAAATCGGTGTGCCGACGTTCGCGGCGATATCGAGTCCGTTATGGAACGTGTACCCGAACTGTCCGCTCGCAGCGCCGTAGCCTTGTGACAGACGACCGGTCGCCGGCATCATGAACTTCTCAGGCGCTAACGCTGCCGTTTGTCGTTTCAAATCTTTCAACTCGGCGGCCCGATGTTTCAATTGCTTGTAGGCGGCTGAATGGGTCGAGCGGGCTTTCTTGTGCTCTGCGTCCACTTTGGCCTGTTCGTTCTCTAATTTTTCTAACGACCGAGTCGTCGCCGCTTGTTTCTCTTTCAAGTCAGCCTCGGTCTTTTCAGATGCCGCCGCTTCCGCTTTCGCGCTCGGAAGCACAGTCGATAGCACTTGTTTGAACAGGGATGGATCATCCGTCTCGGGATTCAGCGCCGTCTCGTATGACGCGAGTTGCGCGTTGGCACGATCAATCTTCTTTTGAATCGCGTTCTTTTTTGCTTCAACCGCTTCAGCGCGGCGTTTGGCTTTCGCGACCGATTGTTTCGAGGTATGAAGCCGCTGTTCGGTCTGTTCGAGCGATTTCGTCGCCTTGACGAGGTCTTGCGGGGTAAGTTGATCCGCCGATACGGCTGAAGTCCCTGAAAAAATCAGGACGCCTGTACCGACGGTTACGAGTAGTTGTTTCCACATATATTGATAAAAACCTCCAAATAGGATGATTCGCTAGCTATATAAAAAGCTACAAGTGCGAATATAGCATCCTTGTTTGAAAAGTTCAATATATGAAGCATTTCATTTATATGTCGAACATGTCAAAACGGTGAGTCGACCCTCCACAAACTTCACTCAAACTTCATACGTCCTATCGCGGTCATCGCTTTCGTTTCAATACGATTATGACAATACTGAGGGCGGCGCAGACGGTCAAGGCCGGGCCACCGATTAAAAAGAACCGGGTGCTGGCTGATGACAAGTTCGTCGTCAGTCCGAGGATTGTGAACAAATTCCCGACAATCAGCAGCACCATCAGGACGGGCAAGAAACGATGCATCACACGATACCTCCCGGTTTGACCATCTCGAATTGAGCGATGGCGTCCTGCACGAATCCGAGTCGGCGGGCTGCCTCGATCAAGGCCGGACGATCCGAAGTGAGCGTCAGTTTAATCGGACCGGCCGCTGCTGCCGCTCGCAACAACCATTCCGCATCTTCATCCCGACCAAACACATCAAGGAGCAAATCGCCTCGAAAAAGGAGGGCTCCTGTCGTCTCGCCCTCACGGACTCGCACAAGCTCAGCCTGTTGTTGGGTCGTACGAACGTCGACTTGCCAAATCGGTCGGTGGGTCGCAGACGGATAATACGTCTCGAATAGCTCGGTGATCGGTTCCGGTTCGAGCGACGCCTCCGTCTCGGTCGGTACAGATTGGAAGTATATAATTTCTCGAACTGTTTCATAGCCGAGCCGTTCATAAAGCGTGAGTGCTGGTTCGTTCCCTTGGATGACTTCAAGCAGGCGTGTGCCCATCGCTTGTTCATCGAAGCGGCGCATTAACTCGTTCGCGATGCCGAGGTGTCGATAGCCAGGGGCGACCGCCAAGCCACCGCAACGAGTGACCCACCCCGAATCCAGGTGCGCCACGCCGCTCAACATGACGGCAACAGGACGATCGTCCGCATAGGCGACGACGGAACGGGATGGCTGGTTTTGATCGCGGACGAGAAACACCGCCTCAAATCGAGCCTCATCCATGTCAAAGTGAATCATATAATCAGAAAAACCGTCCATGAAGGCATGGTATAAATCCGCGAGCGGTGGATTTTGGACATAAGAAATGATTGGTCTCGCCATCGTGCTCAGTTCCTTTCGAGTTAGAGTTCAGTATACTAGAAGAGTCAACTTACACCGAGGAGGAATCCGGATGTCAATCAAACTCGAACCACTCCGTGACGCCCATTGGCCTGTCTTGGAGACATTTTCCCTACCGCTCGACCAAGAGAAATATACGACGCTCCCAACAGATCTCGATTCGCAGTTGCCAGACGGGGTGTACCCTGTCGTCATCACGACCGATGAGCCCGTTGGCTTCTTTCTGCTCCACGACACGGAACGGGTCGCCTCTTACACGGAGGCGCGAGATGCGTTATTGCTCTCGATGTTTTCCATCAATCATCCGGCTCAAGGAAACGGCCATGCCAAAGCGGCGCTCCGTCTCTTGCCGAGTTATGTCCGGGAGCACTTCACCGATAAACACGAGGTCGTCCTGTCAGTCAATCTCAAAAATGAGCCGGCCTTCTCGCTCTATCAAACTGTCGGCTTCGTCGACACCGGCCGCTTGATCGACGGACCGGTCGGACCCCAACGCATCATGTCGCTGCAGGTATAAGTTCGCCGGGTAAGATGCTGTAGACGGCTGTGTCCGTCAAGCGCTTTCCGTCAGCGGACAAGTCCTCGTTTCGGAGCGTGCCTTCCAACTGAAAGCCGAGCCGTTCCGGAATCATTCGACTTCCTTCATTGGTCGACTCGCATTGGATTTCAATCCGCTGGAAGCTGAAGTGGGCGAATCCGAAACGGACGATCGCCTCGACCGCCTCGCTCATATAACCGTGGCCGGTGTGTTCCGTGTGAAGCCAATAGCCGACTGCAGCCTTCCGTACGTCCCAGTCAATCTCAAACAGGCTGACCGTCCCGACGAACGTCCCCGTCTCCCGTAAAAAGATGAGGTACCGAAAACTCTCACCTGTTACATAGAGTTCCTGTGCCCGCTTCAAGTTTTCTTCCGTCTCGGATAACGTCGGCACTTCTTGCGCGAACGGAAGCCAGCGCTTCAGTTCATCATGCGACTCCCGAATCGCCTCGTTGACGATACGGGCATCTTCTCCGGCGCGAGGTGCCCGCAAGTATAACCGTCCGGTCTCAATCTGGAGCGGTGTATCTGTACGTTCAACGTTCATCTCGTCATTCCCCCCTCTTCACTTGCGAAAACACCAAACCAAAAGACTACCTAAACCGAGCACGAGCAATACGTTCAGCAGTTGCCAAATAAAATCAATCATGAGACCCGCCTCGATTGCTTGAAGTCAACTCTTCAAGGCCTGTCAAAACTTGCTCCCAATAACTTGCGGGATGGGGCACGAGATCTTGCTTCGTCACGGTCCGTGTCTCCCCTGAGATTGCCGAGATCGACTCAACCTCCGCATGCTTCCCGGCCAAAAGCGACCGGAACGCCGCAAAATCGACCGTGACGACATCGCCCACTTCCGTCTCATCTAATGTAAACGGTTCTTCCGCGTACGCGTAGACATATGTATGGGCGAATTCTCGATCCAAAAATGTCCCTGTCTCGATCACGTCTTCGAAGACGCCGAGCGGAGTCAGTTGATCGAACGTCAGGTCGAGCCCGAGCTCTTCATGAATCTCCCGCACCCCGTCCCGAACGGTCTCTCCGGCCGCCAAATGCCCGGCTGCCGTGATATCGAACAATCCGGGAAAATCTGCCTTCCGTTCGCTTCGAAGTTGCAGGAAGAGACGGTCGTGGGCCGTCATCCAACAATGGAACGTTTCATGCCAGTCCCCGTCCCGGTGTACATCGGCGCGTGACTTCAACCCAACTTTCTTCCGCCGGTGGTCTACGACCGTGATGAATTCCATTATCGCGTCACTCCATCCTCTAAAAAAGTGATTGTCCCTGACGTCGCATCGAAATGTTCATGTTTCCCGATGATGAGTCCATTGATTTGATTGAACACTCCGGCCAGTTTGAGCATACTGAGGGAACGTTCCTCGTCTGCCATCGTCTTGAACGAGTCTTCTAAAAACAGGATGACCCCGTCCAAGTCTGGGAAATAGTCCGATTTCAAGAATCCGGTCATCGTGTTCATGTTCCCACCAATCAACTTGCCACGAGCCTGACCTTCTCGGAGAGTGAGCCAGCCATCATTCGGGCGGAAATTTTTCTCCCGGTCCTGCGTCGACCAATCGACCATCTCCTCGATCCACTCTCGGGGAACGTCGAGTGTGTAAGGCGCCGTCCGCTCCAAACAGAGTACCTCTCGCACGTAGCGCTCCCCGTCCGCAAACATCGTCTCGTATTCCCCGAACGACGGGACGATGGCTGGACCGTAGAACGTCGTCACGCCCGTCTCCGTATAGCAGGCGAGGAGGAGTGCTGTGACATCGCTATACCCCATGATGATTTTCGGATGTTGTCGCAACGCCTCGTAATCGATATACGGTAAGAGTGAGTTCGAGTTCGTCCCCCCAATCGTGCTGATGATCGCTTTCACGTCATCATCACGCAGCAGCTCATTGAACTCCTCGGCCCGTTCTTGGATCGAGGCCGAGCGGTATCCTTCTGAACGGTGCGTGCACCGTCCTTCTCGAACGAGAAATCCCATCCGCTTTAGCTGTTCAATTCCTCGCGCATACCGTTCCGGAAAACGGACCGGTGCCGGAAACGAGGGAGTGATGATTCCAATCGTGTCCCCCGCCCGTAACGCCGGCGGTTGTTTACTTGTACCCAACATCATCGCTCCCTCACGTTCGTTTCATTCACTGTACGGGTTCCAAGAGTCGGCTGACAACCTATCTTAAAACAAATCAGGGTCTTCCGAGAGTGTCCGTACCTTTCGAATTTTCTGCGGGCGACCAATCCAACCGAGCACAAGAAAGAAGAATCCGCCCGCAACGATACAAAATAATCCGACCAATCCCGCGATGATGCCATTGAATCCAAACCGTTCTCCGCTCAAGACAAGGAGGAAGGGCGAGCAGGTGAACGCGACACCTAACATCATCATTCCGCCCCATATGCGTCGCCGCGGAAAACCGATTGTCCACCATCCGAACGCCACCAATCCTGAAATGATCAAACTAACCAGCCCGACTGAAATCATCGTCAGCGCCTCCACTCATCAAATTGTCTTGTTTTATTCCGCATCACCGATTCAAATTCCTGTCAAAAGAACCCTATACAATTCCTGTAATCGGGTAAATAACTAATGGAAACCATCGTACCGGAATACCGCAGAGGAGGAACATCATGAGGACACGACTCATCTTTGCCCTCGCGTTTATCGGTCTTTGTTTAGTGGCAGTGTATTGGATTAGCACATGGGACGACCATCAAATCGAGGGACGGATTGAGCAAATCGATATCCCGCAATTGATGATTGGTCCGAGTGACGTCTCAGGCAGTGAGATGAAGTTGCAGACGATTTTAATCAATGATCAGACCGAAGTAACCGGGAGTGCGGACGACGTGCAAGAACTCCGAGTTGGTCAAGTCGTCACGGTGGAGCTCGACCGGGACGCAAAACTCAAGATTGCCGTGTCAATCCATGTAACACCGGATTAAGCGACACGGCTTTTTTTCAGAAAACGAGCATAGTTTTCATAGAACGGTGGAATATGAGAACAGGAAGCTGAAAGGAGCGAATTGAATGATTTCAAATACATTGTTATCGGGGAAAGTCGCGTTCATCACAGGCGCAGCATCCGGAATCGGACGCGCCGCCGTCATCCGGTTCGTCCAGGCGGGGGCGAAAGTCGCCATCATCGACTTAAAATTGGAAGATGCCCAGCAACTCGCGAGCCTGATCGGAGAAGAACGGGCCATCGGCATCAGTGCCGACGTTGGGAACGAAAACGAGATGAAACGGGCGTACGAACAAACAGTCGAACGTTTCGGCCGTGTCGATATTGTCTTCGCGAACGCGGGTCGTAACGGGACAATCACACCGATCGAGCATTTGTCGCTCGAGGATTGGAACGGTGTTGTCGAGACGAACTTGACAGGCACGTTCTTGACGGTGAAACATGCCATCCCTTACTTAAAGGAACGAGGCGGCAGCATCATCATCACGTCATCCATCAACGGGAACCGTTATTTCAAAAACTTCGGTTTCAGCGGCTATGCGACGACAAAAGCCGGACAGACCGGATTCGCCAAAATGGCTGCAGCCGAGCTCGCCCAGTTCGGCATTCGCGTCAACTCGATTTGTCCCGGGGCCATCGATACGAACATCGATGACTCGACGAACCGAGACGACGCCTTGCTTGAGGAAGTCGTCATCCCGATTGAATACCCGGAAGGGAATCAGCCGCTCGCCGGCAAGTCAGGCACGGCCAAACAAGTCGCGGACGTCGTGTTGTTCTTCGCGAGCAACATGTCGAGCCACGTCACCGGTTCCGAGGTGTACGTCGACGGCGCCGAATCTTTGCTTTAACGACAACAGGTCGCCCCGCGGGGCGACCTGTTTATTTGAGGATTGGGCTTTTCATGACCGCTTTCTGATAGAACGGGATAAAACCTAAACGCTCCATATTGCGGCCCGAGGCCGTATCGACTTTCGTTGTGACGGTCACGTACTGACAACCCGCAGCTTTCGCGGCAGCGATCCGCTCCAAGATGAGCTGTGTCTGGTAACCTTTGTTTCGGTAAGCTGGGATTGTGCTCGTCAAAAACAGTTCGCCCATCCCATCCTGGATGGCAAGAATACCACCGGCGACAGCCGTCTCACCTTCGCGAACGAGAAATGCTTGGTTTTCGGGGAGCGCGTAGAAACCTTTCGCTGTATCAATCGTCTCTTGTAAAATCGTTCCCGTCTCGGCAAAGCCAGCCGCGATGGCCCGGGCCCATTCGTTTACGTTATCGGCGTTCACCCGTTCGACCGCGTCCGGTTCATCTGATGGGAACACGAACGCATTCACGTCGAGCAACCAGACGTCGAGGAAGTGGTCGAGCGTATAGTTTCGTTCTTGCAACAACCGAAGGAGCGACATGTCCGCGAGTGGACAGACCTCGATATGTAGGCGGGACACGTTCTTCCCGCGCACCCACTTCTCCATCTGGTGCAAATCGTAAAAACTGGTCGGTCGATTCAACCCGAAGCCGACCGCGAAACTCGTATTGCCCATCCGGAAGACGTGGCCCTTGTTTTCAACAATCAATTCCGAACCTTCATAGGGAGGGGTCTGTTTACGATGCCGAATATAGGCAGACGTCCCTTCCGCTTTGATGCGTTCGATCCGCCTGGCTAGTTCTAAGCGTCTCATCTCATTCCCTCCCTACTAATCTCCCCTGAGTTTACCACACTTCGATTGCGAACAGATTGTGATTCCGTTACAGCCGGACCTCATCGACGACAAATGACGATGATCCTTCGATTTCTTCGATGAAGTGCGACCCGAACAGCATCGCCGGTGTAAAGCTACCTGGGATGACACGGCCCGATCCGACAAGACGCTTCACGACCTCAAGTGCGCCGTACACGGTGAAGGCATACGTGCTCGCCGTCTTGATGCGAACGATCACTTTACGTCCTGAGGCGTCCGTCGCCTCGCCCCAGACATACGTCGAGGAGCGTTCCCGTTCTGACTCGTCCGGTCCGCTCACGTGCTCATCGACATAACGGAGCAGTTTCCCTTGCACCGCGTCGCTGCCGAGAATCGGACCGAACCAAGATAAGAGACGCGCCCAGTAAGCGTAAGCCGTCGGGACCGGGACCCACGTCGTGATGTTCGGGATGCCCGTCGTATAATAGGCGGTCGAGACATCTCCCCATGGAATGGCGATGGCCGTTTTCTTGCCGCGTCCGAAATCGATGTGACGACGTTTCTCGCCCAGCGGGAATGGTGTCAATTCGCCATCTTTTCGTTCGGCACTGCTCGACCCGAGTCCACGGATCGCTGTTTTCAGCGTCCCGCGTGAGATACCGGCGGCCGCCGAGAAGCCGAGGGCTAGATTCGTCGCGTCCGGCATCAGCTCTTTCAACTTGCGGGCCACACAGTCGGTCGGGATGACGTCGAAGCCGACACCCGAACAGAGTAACACGCCGGCCTCTTGCGCGAGCTTAGCCCGTTTCTTCGAGTGGATGTATTCGAACACCTCGATTTCCCCGGTAATATCCAAGTAATGTGTCTTCGTGGCGAGACACGCCTCGACCATCGGCCGACTCGTATCGGCGAACGGTCCGGCACAGTGTAACACGAGGTCGATGTCTTCCAATTGGCGTGTCGCCTTATCAAGCGACAAGTTGAAGACGCGCGTCTCGCACCCGAGCTCCTCCCCGAGCTTGGCGATCGCGTCCGCACGCCGACCCGCGAGCACCGGTGTCATCCCTTGTTTCACCGCTTGACGGGCAATCAGTTCGCCTGTATAGCCGTTCGCCCCATAAATCATCCATTTCATCACGATTCCTCCTTCAACTCTGCAAATATGTCTTTTCTTTGTTCCCTATCCTGCCAACTTTCACCCTTATAAACGATGCATCACGTCTTGCATCACACCGCCCAAATAGACGATGCCAAAAGCCGCCACTACGACACCGACTGGGATGATGAGACTCGACCAAGCCTGTCTCGTTTCGAATCGACAGTCTTTATGCGACAAGTAGCGGTCAATCATCCAATATAAAACTGCCGCTCCTGCACCAAGCCAGAGCAAAACAAGTCCGAACCCGATATGTAAGCCAAACGAGACGAACGGCTCGAACCGCATCGACATTCGGCGTGCCACCCAGTCGCTGAACACTGATGTCAACACCCCGTACGTGACGATGACCGGGAAACTGACTGACAAATAGGTGGCCGTCAGCACCAGAAGCCCGTTCACCGTATCGCTCACCCTACCGCTGTCCGGATGTTGCAGGATGACGACCCAACACGCCAACAAGAGTGCATAAATCGGAGCCGTGAGCGACGCCGCGACAATTTTCCGAGCCCACATGCACGTTCCCCCCTTCTTCCACTCCAACTTTACACGACCCATAAAAAAAGCGCACAAAAAAACCAGCCTCGTGAAAAGGCTGGTCGAGTCATCAGTTATTCGCAGCTTCTGCCGCTTTCGAACGGACCGTCTGCATCGCTTCTGTCCATGGGACGAGCTGGTCGAGCATATCGTTGACCGATTGGACTTGAACGTCTTTCGGTGCGAAATGTGTCCCGTTCTCGAAGTCTGTGAAGAGCGAGAGCGCTGGGTGGACACGGACGTGAGCGATCAAGAGCTCGCTCAACACGCCGCGTAAGTGTTCTGTCGCACGTGCGCCGCCGACCGAACCATATGAGACGATACCGGCTGCTTTGTTATGCCATTCGTTGCGTAAGTAGTCGAGGGCGTTTTTGAGCGCACCTGTGATCGAGTGGTTGTATTCTTGGACGATGAAGACGAAGCCGTCCATCTCCGCGATTTTCTCAGACCATGCCGCGGCACCTGTTGCGTCGCCGCCTGGCTCGCCGAGAAGCGGGAGGCTGTAGTCTGCGATATCGATGATTTCATAGTTAGCGTCACCGCGTTTGTTCGCGATTTCTTTCACCCATTCTCCGACTTGCGGGCTGACGCGTCCTTCACGAGTAGATCCGAGTACGATTCCAATTTTCAACATGTTAGTTCCTCCTTGTGAGTTGGTTGGTTCTTCTTGTTTACCGAACAAACGATTTAAAAAGCTCATTTCATGCCCTCATATTCTTTCTCAAACGTTTTTGTACTTCTGACCGTATCAATCGGTCGAACCATCGCTTCAATCTGTTCCCGCTTCGGTTCTAAGAACGGCGGGAGTGACAATTTCTCACCGACCGTCTCATACGGTTCATCGCCCATGAACCCTGGTCCGTCCGTTGCCCATTCGAACAGGATTTGCGGCGCGACCCGTGCGTAAGACGATTCGAAGAAGAAGCGGTCGACATAGCCTGATGTCGGTAACCCGAACTGTTGCAATCGTGCCGTCCATTCATCGAGGACACTGCGGTCATCGACACGGAAAGCGACGTGATGCACGGTTCCGAACCCTTGGCGCGCGACTGGTGACGTCTCGTCATGAATGACGACGACTTGCGCCCCGTTTCCACCCTCACCTCCTTCAAAGAGATGCGCGTCGCCTTCTTGTCCGATTTCTTCGAACAACATGACTTGCTCCATCACTTGTTTGAAATACGTAAAATCCGCGATGCGGATAAAGATTGGACCGAGGCCCGTGATAGCGTACTCGAGCGGCACCGGGCCGTTTTGCCACGGTTCGCCTGACGCGACGCCGACGTTGAACTCATCCGAGATGAGTTGATACGCCTGTTCGTCAAAGTCGACGAACGCGAGCGTCTTCTTGCCGAACTGCTCTTGAATCCCTTCATGCTTCACGCCGAGGCGGTTGAAGCGACGTTCCCAATACGTGAGCGCCTCATCGGTCGGGACACGGAACGACGTCTTGGCGATTTCATTCGTCCCATGTACGCCTTTTGGGATGCCAGGGAAATCGAAGAACGTCATATCCGTTCCAGCGCTGCCTTTATCATCGGCAAAAAATAAGTGGTACGTCTGAATGTCGTCTTGGTTGACCGTCTTTTTGACGAGACGCATTCCGAGGACGTTCGTAAAGAAGTCATAGTTCTTCTCGGCGCTGCTCGTAATCGCCGTCACGTGGTGAATGCCTTTTACATGGTTCATTCGAATCGCTCCTTCAAAATCTTGATTTCGAGATAATTAATTAAATTTTTTTGCCGCTTCGGCGCGTTTGCCGACCGTCTTCAATTGAGTAATCGTGTCTGTTAAATCAAGTCCGTCGAACAGCTCGTCCATCCGTTGTTCATGGGCTGGAAAGATGCGCGCCATGAGTGTCTGACCGTCTTCCGTCAACGCCGCATACGTGACGCGCCGGTCGCTCGGACAGGCTTTGCGAATCAAGTAGCCTTTCGTTTCGAGCCGGTCGACGATGTACGTCATGCTCCCACTCGTCAGCAATACTTTTTTGCCGATCGTCTGAATCGGTTGATCACCTTTATGGTACAGCAATTCAAGGACCGAGAACTCGGTCGGATTCAGCCCGTACTCGGCGACTTCATGCTTGACCACGTCTTGAATCGATTGCGAGGCCCGAAGCAATACCGTGATTGCTTTTAACGTTTGCCGTTCTTCCATGTGTTCCCCTCCTCTGCTGAGAGAAAACAATACTTTAAATTTAATTATCTTTAATTCGAGATAAATATAACATGACAAATTTGATGGGTCAATCATTTTGTTTCAAAAAAAAAGACGAGTTGCTTCGTCTTTTCACGCGCGGCGAATGACCGCCATCTCCCGCCCGAAGCGATCGCCTTCATCGACGAAGCCCAAGCTTTCGTATAATCGATGCGCACCCGTATTGTCCGGATGATAGCCGACAACGATTGGTTCGGTGCCGAACTGCCCCATTTCATCGAGCATGAGTTCGGTCGCCTGACGGCCAATGCCTTTCCCTTGGTGCGTGTGATCGACCATGATGCGATACACCCAGCGCGCGTCCAACTCCTCAAGTGCGGTGTTGTACATGAGGAAACCGACCATCGTCTCGTCCTCATAAATGGCGCGGGCCTCGAGCGTCGGTTCGTACACCGCTTGTAGCAAAGAAATCGCGTTCGGTTCCATATACGTTTGTTGTGCGTCAGTCAATGTGAGCTGACAGCACGTATACCAGTTTTGGTCTGTGATTGGTTGCAGTGTGATCATTCGGTTCTCCTTAGTCATACGTCTCGTCAAGATTGCGCGCATAGAACGCGATGGCGCGACGATACCGTTTGATGCTGTCATCTGGCTCCGGGCTCGCGAGCAGCTCGAGCAACGTACCGGTCGCCTCACTGTGGCGTCCGAGATTATAATGGGTCATCGCTTGAAATACTTTGAGCGCCCCGATGTCTGGGAACTGTTCAATCGCCTTGGCGAACAACGCCTCAGCGTCCTCATAGCGGCCGAGCGCCCGGTACGTGCTACCGAGTCCGATATACGTCTCACGGAGCTCGTCTCCAGTGAGCCCGAGCCGAATCGCCCGTTCATAATGCGGGACGGCTTGACGCTCTTCGCCGAGCGAGTCATAACACGAGGCGCAATGGGCATGGAGGCGCGGATTCTTCTCGTCTTGCCGGAGCAACATCAGGAACAGCTGCTTCGCCCGTTCGAGCTCTCCGTTCTCGCGGAGACGAATCGCTTCGTCGAGCCCCTTCTCTTCTGGGGTTTGGACTTCCAAGTCACTCAAGTCATCAAGCCACGCTTGCAACAATTCGTAATAGCGCCCAACATGGACGCCATCGACGAGGGCATGGTGGGCTTGGACCGAGAGCGGCATCGTCATCCGATCACCGGTCTCCGTGAATTTGCCCCAGGCGATGCGCGGCACCGTATCATGCTGTTGGTCGTGTGTCGGGTGGCTGATGCTCGTGAACGTGACCCAAGGCACGCTCGTGATGTAAAGCAGACTGTCCGGCTCATCGTCGCCGACGACGACTTCCCGTTTCGCCCCGCTCATCCGGGCCGTCACTTCTTCCATGAAGTCCGGGAACGCGTCTTTATAGGTCGCCGTGCAAAAGTTGAAGACGTCATCGTCCATCATGACGGTAAACGAGGGATGCACGACGTCGTGCTCGATGACCTCGTCGCCGCGAATGCGGTAGCGAAGCTCCGGGATGGCGTTCGCCGTCTTGACGGCACCGTACAAGAACAGTTTAAAGAACGACTGGCCGGTCCGTTTGGCATGCGTATGTAACTTCGTCACATCAACGCTCGCCGTCACATTGAAATGCGGAGCGTCAAACGCCTTGAAGAATTCGTAGTGCTTCTTGCGCGACCACGTCTCGGTATTGATGATTTTCATGATTCGTCCCCCTGTTTTTTCTTTCACTGTACCAAAGGGAACAGGCCGTTCAAAGTTTTTGCTTCAACTCGGTGTAATGCTCGTTCGCCAAGTCGAAATAGACGAAGTCCCGACGTTCAATCCGGTCGAGCGTCGCATGGAAGTCACGCCAGCCCTGCTCGACGAGCTCCGGCGTCAGTTCTCCGGCCTCCGTCGCTTCCTCGAACTCGTCCTCGTCTTTGCGGACAACGTCCCCGTTCGGGAAGATGAGGATGTCGAGCAACAAGTCGTCCATATACGGGATTCCGTCCTCGTATCCGATTGCTTCGACGATATCGATGTACCATTGAACGATGTGCCCTTCATCATTAAACATGACGGTCACACCGAACGGCTCGTCGTCCGGGAAATATTGGAGCCAGCTGTAACCGGCATCGGCGACGATGAACTCTTCTCCCTTGTGCATCTTATATTGAGGTGCGCGGACCGCATCGATTTGAAACAAGGCAACGGTCCCAGAGAAACGGTCATCATGTACCTCCATTTGCGCGTAGCGATGTTGCAAAATCCGTTCCCAGTCTCGACGATTGGCAAATTTCCGTTTTGGCATATGTCTCTCTCCTTTTGACCCAATTCATACGTAAAGAGTTCGCTAAAATCCGACATTTCCCTGTTCAATCGTACAGATTGTGTTGATTGAACCAGACGAGGTGGCTTTGCTTCAATCGTTTTCGCTCGACCATCCGCGTAAAGGCGTCTGTCGAGATGAAGCGATTGCCTGGGTGAATCGTCGCTAACTGCAGCAAGATGAATCGAATGCCGCGCTCGCCTTCCTGAAGCGGGACATGGAGCATCGTCCCATCCTCATCGAATCGATTTAAAAACAACTCGATTTTGCAGTCCTCTTTTAACAGGCGCGATGTGACGAAGGCGGTTTGACTGATGAGCGATTCGAAGTCGTGATGGAGCGTATAACCGGACGGACCGGTCAAATCCAAGGCAAACGTGAACGTATCGAGCGTCGTCTGTTGAAATACTTTTGACTGCAGTCGTCCGAGTTTGGCGGTCGCATACCAATCGATTTCCTTCACCGGTTCCCCTTCATACGGTTTCGACCCGATCAGTTGCAACGGATTTCGAAGCGGTGACGCCAAAAGCGGCCGGTCCCCGAGCGCTAGCCGTTTCGTCCCGACCGGTGGATGTAACAGGAGCGATGGAAGCACGGTCCACTCTGTATCGACCGGTCGTTCATACAAATACGTCCCAAGGCGAAACGGGAGCGTGACGGCGATGACGCATTCCTCGAACATGGCTGGACCGCGATACTCGGCGCGCACGACCAATTCGTGCCGGGCTCGACCGACATCGACCTCATAGTCGAGCACGTTCGGAAGGCGCTCATGCGCCGGAAAGCTGATCCCTGAGCTCGACTTCAAACGAACCCGCAGCGGCAGTCCGAGCCGGTCCAACTCATCCACCCCATCGACCACCAACACGATTCGACTCTCATCTCCGACAAACAGCAATTCTTCGTATTGCGTGAACCGGAGATCGATGTGTCGCTCAAGTTGTTGCCGCGTCCGCTCGAGCATCCAAATCGCACTCGCTACAATGAAACATAGATAGCCCAACCCATAGACGTACGGGAAGAACACGAGCATGGCTCCGCTCACGAGATATATAGGGAGGAGCCGGCGCTGCAACCAAGCGTGCGTGGACAGGATCATCCGTCAGCCCTCGACCGGCACGGGCACGGTGTCTAAAATGTGTGCGATGACATTCGCTTTCGTCGACTTGATGCCGCCTTCGAGCGTCAAGCTGATCCGATGGGCAAGCACATACGGCGCCACGGCTTTGACGTCTTCCGGGATGACGTACAGTCGGCCGGCCAAATAGGCATAGCTTTGACAAGCGCGGAGCAACGCGATCGCGCCGCGTGGGCTGACTCCGACCTCGACGGACGCGTGCGCCCGGGTCGCATGGACGAGACCGAGCATATAGTCGAGGACATCGTCCTGAATCGCGACTTGTCTCGTCTCGGCCTGCGCTTCTTGCAGCGAGGCGAGTGACGTCACGGCCTCGATGTGTTTGCGGGTCTCGGTCAACACTTGCAACAACAGTTCTCGCTCTTCGACGGCGTCCGGATAGCCGACCGGAATCGAGATGAGGAACCGGTCGAGTTGCGCGTCTGGGAGCGGGAACGTCCCGGCCGATTCAATCGGGTTTTGCGTCGCGATGACAAAGAACGGTTTCGGCATCGGATACGTCTTCCCGCCGATTGAGACTTGTCGTTCCTCCATCGCTTCGAGCAGCGCCGACTGGGTGCGTGGGACAGACCGGTTGATTTCATCAATCAAGACAATGTTCGCGAAAATCGGACCTTGCCGATGGTCAAAGCCTTGCGTCTGCATATTGAAGTAGTCGGTCCCGATGACGTCGGACGGGAGCAAATCGGCCGTAAATTGGATGCGCGAGAATGACCCGTCCAAACTGCCGGCAATCGCTTTTGCGAGCAATGTCTTCCCCGTTCCAGGTACGTCCTCGAGCAAGATGTGCCCTTCGGCGAGAAGCGCCGTGCAGCAGAGCCGGACGACTTCACCTTTCCCCAAATACACTTCATTCAACTGTTTGATGACCGCTTCGATTCCCATTTCGTTCCCCTCCGTTGGTAGATGTCTTATTCGAAGTTTACCTGTTTATGGTAATATAGACAATAAATAGTCTGAACATTCCGATAAGGAGGGAAAGGATGAAGTGGTCATCTCGATTTATAGGGTATCTTGTTGTGACAGCTTGTCTCGTTGTGACGTTCGTCTTTGTCAGCAAGGAGGCGTTCAGTTGGTTCCAAACGATTAATACACCTGCTCCAATTAACGTGACGGAAGTGAACAGAGAAGAAGAGGATAAGCGGCAAACAGGCGGCATCGATATGGGGAAAACGACAGGGCCCAAATTTGAGGGAGACCCTCGCCCGAAGGAAAAGATGCTCAAATTCAAAT
Organism: Exiguobacterium sp. s7; assembly: GCF_018618195.1. NCBI lineage: Bacteria > Bacillati > Bacillota > Bacilli > Caryophanales > Exiguobacterium > Exiguobacterium sp. s7. The sequence goes on from NZ_JACSLO010000007.1 coordinate 108,000, forward strand.
TTGGTAGCGGGAATGGTGATGCCCCAGGCGGACTCGGCACATTGTTCGCCTTCCTTGCCGCCATCGGGTTGACCGTCTATGGCGTGCGTAGATGGCTGCGTCGTCGACGGGGAAAAGGATTCACGTTCTCTAGTAGACAGAACGCCTTGGCGCCACTGTCTCTCAACGCGGACACATCGATTGAGGCACGGACGTTCCCGATGCTCACGAATATCGAACTGAGGGATTGGCTGATCACGTTCAACGCGTCGCTCGCCCCTGAGTTAAAACTTCGGACGAATGAGACGGTCGTCGACTGGTTCGAACGCATCGAGCTGACAGATATCGACGCCTCGCTCTATCATCTGATTCGTTATGGTCCCGCATCCGATCGTGACATCCCGTTCGAGCAGCAACAACGATTTCACGAGGCACTCGACCGTTACTTGAAGCGGCAACCCTGAGCGAGAAAGTACCCGGGTTCTCAATGACTGGCAAACATGCTACGCTCATTGAGAACAGGAAAAAAATGTAACTTTCTTAGGAGGTTTGATTGATGAAACGCCTAGGCCTACTCGGATTCAGTGTGTTTTTATTGACCGGGTGCACCGATTCCGTTGAGCAACCCATCGTCCCAGCCGATACAAATGAGCCGTCGCCCGAAGACATCACCGCTTGGACGCGAGAAGATTTTAAAGACGTCTTCGACCAATATAAAAAAGTCCCGCCGCTCTTGAAGGCACTCGAGAACGATGGACTCACCCCGTTCCGCGAGACGTTCGAGCACGTCGTCATCGCCGGCGACGGCATCCATCATACATACGCCGACATTCATCCGTTCAAACTTGACGACGGCACGTACGCCACCGTCTATGAGAGCGCGAACGGAGACATCGCCAACGGCCCCGAGTCGGTCGCGCCGCTGTTTTGGCAAGAGGCGTCGTTCCTCCAATTCGTCGAAGAAATCGAGAAACGAAAATATGGGACGAGTGCCCCACCAACGGACGTCGTTTTGACCGAAGACGAGTTTCAGGCGCTCTATAACCGTCACGCTTATACGTCCGCACTCATCGTCGAGCTCGACGAATGGGGCGTGCAAGTCGCGCGTGACCCGCTCGAGAACGTCATCATCGCGGGGAACGGGGTCAAGGAAGTGAAGGCCGATTTGATCGTCTTTGAGGTCGAGGGTGGCTATGCCATCGTCTATGACCGGGGCGGTGAGATCTTCAAAGGGCCGGAGTCGATTGCTCCGCTGTTTTGGAGCGAGACGGATTATGAAAACTTACTTGAGAAGTATGAATGACTTATCGGACACGTCGTTTCAAGTCCCGGTACTCGAGTAGCAAATTGAGCCATTGCGCCGGCTTATCGCTCGACTCAGCTACATCGTACCGGTACCTCGTCACATACACATGCCACGACAGTGCCCGATAGACGCAACCGAGCTCTTCGGCGATCAACAAGTGACGCCAAAGCACGTCTTCGGGTGCGACGCCGCTCCACGCTTCCAAGTAAACCGTACGCATCGTTTGAATCTGTTCATACCAGGCGACCTCGTCTTCTTCCGGCAATAAGTCGTACAGCGCGTTCCAAAACACGCGCACGCTGAAAAACGGATGCGTGACGGTCGCGTCGCCCCAGTCGAGGATACACAAATCATTCGTCCGTTCCCGCCAGAAGATGTTGCCGCCGTGCAAATCACCGTGCTCGAGACTCATCGGCATCCCAATCGCCAGCTCATCGCACATCGCGATCAATTCATCTTGAAGCGCGAGCATAGCCTCGGCTTTGTATTGCTCGAGCCCGGCGCAGAGCTCAGGTAAATACGTGCGAATTTCGCCCTTCAACTTGGCCGGTCGGCGGTCCGGGATGCCGTAAGACAAGTAGGTCTCGATCTGGTCGATCTCCTGTCGCTGCAGCTGTGCGTATTGACGCAACGCCGCTTCGTATCGACTCACGTCAGGTCGTTCACGTAGCGCCTCTCCGCCGATGTCTCGCATGAGCAACCAGTTCCGGGCTGAATCGATGGCGATGACGTCAGGCACGAAATCAGGATGCCGCTCGGCCAGAAACGCCGACAATCCGGCCTCGCCGCGGCTGATATCGGTCACCGCTTTGGCGTAGTAACGTTCCTCATCGAGCGCGCCAACAAGCAAGTACGTCAAATCGGTATCTTTGATCACGTGCCACCTCGCATTCGGCACGTTTGCCTCAATCCATCGTTCGAACCGTTCACGAAACGATCGGTCACGCCATGGGATTGCCTGTCTCATCCTGTTCACCCTTTCTTTCATCATCTCCTAGGAGGAAACGATATGGACGTTGTATATTACTCATACCCGGTCGATGCCATCTTGTATATGTACTTAGGGGCGACGGCCATCGTCAGTCTCATCATCGGGCTGCTCGTTTGGCGTCTGTTCAAGCGCCGAGATGTCGGCTTTTGGACAACGCTCGTTCTCAGCTTTGTCGGGCTGTCGCTCTCGCTCGTCTGGTTTCAAAACGCGTCCGTCGCCGTGTTCATGGGGACACTCCCGTGGCTGATCAATCTCGTCTTCTCCCTTTTGTTGTACGGTCTGTTCGTCGGCATCATCTATGTCACGTTCCGACCACGAAAGCTCGACCGCGTCAAATGACGGTATGCTATACTCATGTTAATAAACGACCACTAGGGGAGCCTTCGGGCTGAGACGGCATGCGCCGGACCCTTCGAACCTGATCTGGCTCATACCAGCGTAGGGAAGTGGTGTGGGATTCGTCTGTCTTTCCACGCCACTTTTCCACTTGGAGAAGTGGCGTTTTCATTTTGAAAGGAGACTATCTATGCGTATTCAACAACTCACTTGGATGGCGATGCTCATCGCCATCGCCGTCATCGGTTCCCTGTTCATCTCGATTCCGACCGGTGTCGCCCGTGCCTATCCGATTCAACATATGGTGAACGTCATCGCCGCCGTCACCGTCGGGCCGATCGGGGCCGTTCTCGTTGCGTTCGTGACCGGAATCGTCCGTGTCATGACCGGTACCGGGTCGCTCTTGGCCTTTCCCGGAGGTATGATTGGGGCGCTTTTGGCCGGGGTCTTCTATATGAAGACGAACCGCGTAGCCTTCGCCGCATTTGGTGAAGTCATCGGGACCGGCCTCATCGCTTCGCTCGTCGCCGTCCCGTACGCCAAGGTGTTGATGGGGACCGAGTTCGGGGCGCTGTTCTTCTTCCCAGCCTTCCTTGCCTCGAGTGTGACTGGGGCCGTGCTCGGCTGGATTGTCTTGGCTCGGGTCAAGCAATTGCGACCGCTCACGGCGAAGCGATAAATACTTCCCTCCCACTGATAGTAAATGGTAAAATCAGGATATCAGATATTAGGAGGTCATTTCTTGAATCGATTGACGCTATTATTGGCGGCCACCGCTTGCCTGTTCATGTCCGGTCTCTTGTACACGCTCGAACGGATCGCCACGTTCACCCGCTGGAATGCCCAGATTGCGACGGGCACGTTTTCCAGCGAGCCGATGTTCGTCGATGTGTTGCTTCAAAACGTGTTCATCTCGATTTTCGGAGTGGCTGCCATCTTCCTCTTTTTCAAAGCGGGCAACGCTGTCCAAAATACATCGTCCACAAAAGCAGGGACGGCCGACTTATGACGGCTGTCCCTGTTTGACGTGATACACCCAAATCTCTTCCCCGTTTGCCTCATCAATCAAGCCGCTGTCGACAAATCCACCCTTCGCATAAAATCGTTTCGCCGGTTCGTTCGTCGGATGGAGACTGAGGATGAGGTCATCCACATCGAATCGCTCTTGAATCCACACGAGTGCCAACTGTAAAAAGCGTGACCCGATTCCTTTCCCTTGCTCTGTCACATCGATCATAAATCGATCGAGCCAGATGTAACGCTCCACCTTGTTCTCGGCCCCAATCATCATGAAGCCGACGGGATGATCACCGCGACAAAGTGCATAGCACTGCCACGCATATTTGACATCGGTTTCCATCTCGCGGAGCGATTCGGCGTTCGTTTCGATAAAACGGGCTTGGTCAGAAGCGACGGTCAAGGCGACTACGGCATCCCGGTTCGTTTCATCGACGAGTTGAATCGTCAGCGTATCGGCAGCCATCGGCGCACCTCTTCCATGTCCAGTCCGCGCTTCGGCAAGATATAGGCGCTAACCGAGGAGTTGTATAGATACACATAATCGTCCTCCTCGACGACTTCCTTGATTCCTGCCCATGACACACGCGTCTCGCCGAATTCGTTTAAATCGCGAAGACCGTTTTCCTCCAAATCCATCGTATGCAAGCCAAGCATACCTTCGTTGCTGCGTTCGTCGATGAGACGCCGCGTCTGCTTCCGGACGTGCCGTTCAAAGTATTTCGGATAATATAGGAACCACAGAACGCTCGCGATTCCGTATATCCCGTACAGCCACCAGTCCGTCTCTTGGAGCCACGTCGCCAGCACGAAAGCAGCGCCTAAAAAGATAAGTGGTCCGATGATTCGCTGCAGGAGAATCATTCGCTTTCCGGTCTTCGAACGTTTAATATGGCTCAAGTTGAACCGGATATAGTCGTCTTCCGTCAATTCGTATTGGATTTTCATCATCATTCCCTCCTCGGTGTCCTATACGTCTCACGTGAAGAAAAGTTCCGTTCAGAACGTTGATTGGATAAACTAAAAGAAAGGAGTGACATCATGAAACAAATCCACCATCTCTGCATCCAGACGCCCGACTATGAGGCGTCCAAACGATTTTATGAGGCGCTCGGCTTCGAGCTCGTTCAAGAGTCGCCCGACTTTCATACGCGCGCGTACAACAGCTGGCTCAAACTTGGCGACTTTTATATCGAGCTCCAAACGGCGAAAGTCGATGAGACGTTGTCACCGTATTCGAAGCATGCGGCCGGTCCGGTCCACTTCGCTTTGTACGTCGATGATCTCGAAACCGAAGTGCGGCGCCTTGAGGACCTTGGCGTGACGTTCTTACCGAAACACGGCGGGAACATCTACTTCGTCGTCGACGGTCATTTGAGTAAACTGAAAGCCCCGGAAGGCACGATTATCGAGCTCCGGGACACGTTTGTCATCAAGTGAGGCCACGAGCCTCACTTTTTTTATTGGATTCGCACACCCTCATGTTTTTCGCCGTCGTCGAACAGGTACATGACAGAGAACACACTTTGTCCGTACCATTTGGAGGCCTCTCATGAAATATCTCGATTATTGGACCTATTTAACATTATCGCTCACGAAACTGTTCCTATTCAGTCTGTTGACGGCGAGCGCGTTCGACCTGCGCTTTTTGTTCATCAATCTAGCGACCATCTTGATGATGACGAGTTGGGCGCTACTCATAAAACAACAGACGCGCCGCTGGATTTTGTTCGCGTCGCTGTTTCTGCACAGCACGCTCCTCATCTCGGACGTCTGGTACTACCGCTATTTCGGCAACTTGCTGTCGGCCGCCCTACTGTCTGATATCGGCCAGATGGGAGACGTCGGGGGCGGCTTTCTGACACTGATTCAAGCGCCCGACTTCATCTTGTTCACGGACTTGCTCGTCTACGCGGCTGTCCTCCTCTATATGAAGCGACACCCCATCACGGAACCGAAACGTCTCGGTCGCCGTTTGGCGGTCGCCGGTTTTCTTGTCGGCTTCATCGTCTTTACCGTCCCGACCGTCGTTCATTACGCCGAAACAGATCACCGGAAAAGCTCGATTTCGAACATGCGCGAGTATTATCAGCTCGGCTTTTGGGGCTATCACGGCCTCGATGCATTCCGCGGCATTCAGGACGCCCTTCATCTCGGTGACGACCTGACAGAACGGGAGCGCAGCCAAATCGAAGCGTTGGCGACCGAACCAGTGGAGACCACAGTCGATACGAACGTCATCGTCGTCCAACTCGAGTCGTTCCAAGCGTCCGTAATCGGTCAGACGGTCAACGGGCAGGAGCTGACGCCGAATTTGAACGCGCTTCGTGATGAGATGCTGTACTTCCCGAATTTTTATCATCAGACGCACGAGGGCCGGACGTCTGATGCGGAATTTACCGTCAACGCCTCGCTCTATCCTGTCAAATCAGGTTCGGTGTATACGCAGTATGCGACGAACACGTTTGACGCCTTGCCTGAGCAGTTGCGCCGAGCCGGCTATGATACGGCCGCGATGCATGCGTTCGACAAGGAGTTTTGGAATCGCGCCAACTTCTATGAGCAGATTGGCTACAACCACTTCTTCCACCAAGACGATTATCCGGCCGATCCGGTCATTGGTATGGCCGTCGGCGACAAGGAGTTCCTGATGACATCGGTCGACCACTTGGACACGTTGGACGAGCCGTTCTATTCCTTCATGGTCGCGTTGACGAGCCATACGCCGTATGAGATTCCGGTCGAGGAGAAACGGTTGGATTTATCGGAATACGAGGACCCGCTCCTCCAAGACTATTATCATACCGTCCACTACAGCGATGCCGCCGTCGGTCTCATGATTGAACGACTGAAAGCCAACGGAACGTGGGACGACGCCTTGGTCGTCTTTTATGGCGACCACGACAGCGGATTGACCGCTGCCGGTGACGAGATGGCTATAAAAGCAGACGCCGACTCCACGGTCGATTTGTTCCAGCTCGATCGCTCCGTCCCGTTATTCATCAAACCGGCCGGACTCGAACGAGGTCAGACGGTACAGGCGAGCGGCGGTCAAGTCGATTTGGCCCCGACCATCCTCGATTTGCTCGGGATGACACCGACGTACATGCTTGGAAGTTCGCTTCTCGACGATGAGCCCAATTTGACCGTGTTCCGGAACGGATCGTTCCGCTACGACGACCTTTATTTCGTCCCGGATTTGACAGAGCCGGTCGGCAGCGGCATGTGTTATTCGGTCGAGACCGGTGATGACTTGCCGCTTCAAACATGCGAACCATATATTGATCAAGCAGTCGAACAACTCCGTTTGTCCGATACAATCGTCGTGAAAGACGCACTGTCCGACTTCACACCAAACGACAAACAAGCCGCCCCGAAATAATCGGGATGGCTTGTTTTTGTCAGTAGACGTTTCGTAACGCGGCGACATCGATTTTCTTCATCGGTAAGAACGCTTGCGTCACTCGCGCCAATTGTTCCTTTGTTCCGGTCGTCAGCATCTCTTCCATCTCCCACGGCACGATTTGCCAGGAGACACCATACCGGTCTTGGAGCCAGCCGCACTGTTCCGCTTCCGGGACGGCCGACAGCTTGGCCCAGTAGTCGTCAATCTCGGCTTGCGACTCACAAAACGCGATCAGCGACTGCATCTCGTTGAAGGCGAATTGATGATTTTCCACGCTGTCCATGGCGACGAACTCACGTCCGGACAAGACGAAACGGGCATAATTGAGCTTTCCTTCCAACTCTGGGCCGTCTGTCGCCTCGTAACGGATCAGATGGTCTTCGAGCACATAAGAATCCGGAAAGGTGGAGATCCAGTCGTTCATCGCCGCCTCGGCCCGACCGAACACGTCTCCGACGAACAAAAAGCACGGGGTCACGGTCTGGATGTCCATCCCGCCGCTATGCATGATTTGCCACGAGACACCGTGCTTGTCTGTCAACCAGCCGTAGCGCTCGCTGAAATCATACGTGTCGAGCGGCATGAGCACCTCTGCCCCATCCATAAGTTCGTTCCACAGCGTCTCCACTTCTTCCGACGTCGGGAACGTGACCATGTACGAGATGGACGGGTTGCGTTCCTTTAACGGACCTGCCCCGAGCAGTTGAAAGAACTGTCCCGCCAGCGAGACGGTCACAACCGTCGTCTCACCCGAAGGCGTATCGCTCAGTTTCGTCGTATAGTCGACGAATGAATCCGGGAACTTCGACACATACCACTCCGCAATTGCCTCAACGTCATCTTCGAACCAAATACACGGGATAATCGGTTGAGTAATCATAATCCTTTCTCCTTTCAGACTTCACGCAGACGATACACGTCACGGACGGCGAGTAGCGTCTCAGCTGTCTTTCGGTATGCTTGGTAATGCGGTGAGTTGATGTGATGGTCAAGCGCCGTCTCGTCTTCGTACTTTTCATAGAACACGAACGTGCCCGGGGCATCGATTGACTCATGGAGCACATACGTCAGGCACCCCTCCTCTTGTCGCGACGGAGGAATGACCTCATCGAGCGCTTGCCGTAACTCGTCCTCTTTCCCAGGATGTGCCTTCAAGATAGCGGTGATTGTAATTGCCATATGCGATTCCTCCTCATTTTAGGACTGACGCAAAACTGTTCCCGTTTTGGAAGAGATGTATACGCAAATGGACACGCCTATTTGTAAAGGCGTGTCCATCGTTTAGACGAGTTCGTTCGCAATCTCGTTCAGTTCTTCAATTTGATCTTTCAACGAAGCTAACGCTTCTTGCTGTGACATCGTCAGCACATGAACGTCTTGACTGTTCACTTCGAGCGCTGTCATTAGTGCCGACATTTGGGAAGTCACTTGGTGAACTTTGTTCAGTTCTGATGCGACGACTTGGAGCTGTGTCGACGTCTCATCCACGGTGCTTGCGACCGTTCCTGTCGTTTGGATCATGGAGAGAATCGATGTTCCGCTCTTACGTACTTGTTCTTCCTGCGTCGATAAACGTTCTGTACTACCATCGATTGCACGTTCCGTCACTTGCACCTCCTGCATGACGAGTTGGATAATATCATTGATTTGAGATGAGGCTTGGGCCGTTTGAGCCGATAGATTCCGAATTTCGGACGCGACGACTGCAAATCCTTTTCCGTGTTCCCCCGCTCGCGCTGCTTCAATTGAAGCGTTGAGCGACAGCAGGTTCGTCTGAGACGAAATCTGCTGGATCGTACCCGTGATGGTCCGCACTTCTTGGAAACGCTCCGCCAATCCTTTAAACGCATGATTGACTTCACTGATACTTAAGTTCAGTTCAGCGAGCGACCGTTCTGTCGAGTCCATATTTTCATGCGATACATGAGCGTCCTGCAAGACCCCACTCACTTGAGACGTCGTCTCCTGGAGCTGTTGTTGCATCCGCTCAAACGCCTGTACAGTTGAACGAATTTGCGAAGCGACGTTTTGAATCAGACCTGCTTGTTCCGACGTCCGTTTCGTCATCAAACCGATTTGTTCTGTCACTTGCTCCGAAGCATTTGTGACAGAGTCGACTGAATCATTCATCGTGAAGACGGCCCCATGAAGTGTGGTCGCACTCGCTGTCGTCTTCGCCATCGTTAGCTCGATTTCGCTAGCGTGTTGTTCTGACTTTTCTTGTTGCGTGAACGTCTCATGTAACAACTTCGCACCAAAGAATGACACAAAGTATGCGCCAGACAAAGCCATTGTGAGCACAGTGAACCAAATGACGAGATCGAGCGGCGTTTCAAATGAAAAGCGCCCAATCAATACAGCTCCGACCGATACGATAAGCGCGAGAATGCTGCCGTACAGCACAAGATGCCGATTCAAGTACATCAACATCAATACGATATACAGAAAGACGATATTTTGAATCGCAGTACCTGGCAGCGTCAAGATAATTGCTGAAGCTGCAATGTACATCAACGTGACGAGCCCATACTTCAACCAAGTATGTTCCACATAGAAGCGATGGCCCAGCCATGATGCGGCTTGAATGACACCACCTATCAGAATAAAATTGACTGCGCCTTGCCCCGCGAGCTCCCCCATCCAATACAAAACACCCATGATCGGATAAGAGAGGAAAAATAAAATAATCACCATGCGCGATACAAACAACGAACTCATTTTTTCAAAATGATTCACCATAATTGTTGCCTACTTTCAATAGAATAAAGATCTATATTATATTTCGGCGTATTTTTATTAATCTCAAGTCCGTCTTTCTCCATTTCGCTGACATTGACTCAACAAATAAAAACAGCACAACAATTGTTGTGCTGTCCATCGCAAAATTTAGTCTCTATCTTTACTTTTTTGTTTAAATGGCCACCATACCCCGTCCCCGAACGATACGGTGATCGCTGGGATGAGCAGTGGCAACACAATCAATCCGTATAACAACAGTCCGGTGATAACAATTGTCGCAATCTGGACGAGACTGAGCACGCCAGACGGAATCATCGCCCCGAACGTTCCGGCGAGGATGACGGCCGCGGTCATGATGACCGTCCCCATCTTCGTCATCGAATGGACGAGCGCATCGCGAACCGTCATCCCGTTGATCGACTCCTCGCGGAACCGATCGAGCAGGAAAATCGAATAGTCGATGCCGAGGGCGATCAACATGACGAACCCGAAGAACGGAACAGCCCAACTGATGCCGTCATAACCGAGTCCTTCGACGAAGATGAGCTCCGTGATGGCCGCCGACGTGTAATACGTCAGTAAGAGCGAGCCGATCATATAGAGCGGCATGACCATCGAACGGAACAACATCGTCAAGACGATGAACAGCGTCACGAGCATAATGGCGACCGTCCGATTGAAATCGTTCGTCGACGTCTCATTCAAGTCGCTGTTAATGCTCGAGATACCGGCATATCCGATTGTCGCATCCGCGAACGGCGTATCGGTGACGATCCGGTCCATCGTCGCTTTCACGGTCTCGACCGTGTCAATCGCTTCCGGCGAATATGGGTCCATCTCGAGGATGACCTCGAGCTGTGTCGCCGTCCCGTCGTCAAATACGTAGCGCTCGACAGCTGGAGCGAACTCCTCTGACGTGAGCGTCCCTTCCGGTAGATAGACGCCCGTATCGCGCAGGCTGTCCGAGCTACTCAGGTCTGATAGGAATGCCGCCGCTTCATTGATACCGGTCTCGATTTGAGCGAGCCCTGCGTTCGCTTCACCGACACCTGCGGCGAGTTGTCCGAGACCCGTTCCGAGTTCTCCGGCTTGGGCGCCTTGTGCCGTCAACGTAGATGCTGCCTCGTTAATGCCTGCCTCGATTTGACCGAGACCGGCCGACACTTGCCCGAGCTGCGTTACGGTCGCAGGAATATTTTGCGTCGCCGTGAGTCCTTGGCCAATCAGACCGAGCTGAGCGTTCAATTGACCAAGTCCCGCTGCCGCTTCCGCGAGCGGGGCGCCGGCGTTCGTTGAACCGGCCGGTAATTGGCCAACGACGGCGTTAAGCCCAGATTCGACTTGCGTGAGTCCGTCCTGGACGTCACCGAGACCAGTCTCGGCTTCCGTCAGTCCTGCGCTCACTTGTTCGAGCTGGGTGTCGACGTAAAAGTCATCGATGACGTCACCGGTCGGACGCGTCACCGAACGGACGCCGCTCACCCCATCGATGTTTTCAAGTTCACTCGAGAATTTCTCGATGTACGGGATATCCGTTTCGGACAACGCTCCAGCTTGTTTCAAAATGACTTGGACCGGGAGCGACTCCCCTTGTCCGAATCCTTCTGAAATCAAGTTGAGGCCGCGCACGGAATCATAATCGTCACCGATCTCATCGACCGTATTGAACGACCGGGCATCGTCGTACGTGAACAACACCGGTACCGTGATCAACGCGACGACGAGAATCGAAACGAACGGTCGATTGACCGACAGACGGCTGAATCCGGCCCAGAGACGGCTGTCGTGATGTTCGCCCGCCTTCTTCGATGGCCAGAACAAACGATGCTTGAGCGTCGCCATAAAGAACGGCACGACCGTGAAGAGAATGAGCAAGAGCACGGCAATCCCGACCGCGACGGCGACGGCTGATTTGAAGATTGGGAAATCGGCGAAACCGATGGCCGCAAAGCCGACGAACACGGCGAGACCGCTGATGAGGACTGTCCGCCCTGCTGTCTTGTACGTGTTGACGATGGCATCTTCAATCGCATGGCCCGCGCCGAGCTCTTCTTTATACCGGCTGAGCAGTAAAATACAATAGTCAGTTCCAATCCCGAACAAGATGGCCACGAGGAAAATTTGCGTATAGTTCGAGACCGGGAAACCAAACCAATCGACAAAGAATGCGACGAACGATTGGCTCAATAAATACGTGAATCCGACCGCGATGAGCGGGATGAATGGCGTCACGATTGAGCGGAACACGAGCAGGAGCAGTCCGAAAATGAGCACGACCGTGATGATTTCCGTCTTCTTCAAGCCTTCCTGCGCACTCAAGTTCACATCGTTGTTGATGATTTCTTCACCTGTGATGTAGACGGTCTCGTCTTCCGGGAGGATGTTCGCCCGCACGTCGTCCGCGAAGGCGTTGATGTCTTCCATCGACCCTTCGACCGTGATTGGGACGAGCACGATGCGCCCGTCCTCCGAGACGAGCTGTGCTTCCGTCTCTTCACTTTCAAACGGGTCGAGTACGTCTTTGACGACCGTGTCGTTTTGTTTCATCTCGTCGATGACCCGGGAAATATCGGCCCGTTCGGCATCACCGAGCGTTTCGAACTCATAGACGAGCGAGATCGTCTTATCGCTCTTCCCGGCGGCGTTCAAGATGTCCTGCGCCCGCTGCGAGTCCATGTCCTCTGATAATTGGAAGCTGCCGGCTTGTTCGGCCTGCTTCGTCAAGTTCGGGGCCGCCACAAACAAGGCGGCCGTCAAAACGATGAGACCGATCAAGATGCCCCAGCGCCATTGGATGATTTTATGCACGTGTTATTCCTCCCCAATTCGAAGCAGCTGTTTGATTTTCCGGAACGTCCGGACGAACTGTTCGATTTCTGTCTCTTCGATGTTTCCATCTAGTAACGATTCGACGTAACGGTAGACGGCCGCATCCGCTTCTTCGACGATGCGATGTCCGGCTTCCGTCAACTCGATCAACCGCTCGCGCTGGTCATGCCCGCGTCGACTGACGACGAGCTCTTTGTCGACGAGCTTTTTTAACCGGTTGGAGACGGCGCTCTTATGAACTCCTTGTTTTTGGGCCAACTGGCCGGCTTGAATCGGACCGAACTGTTCGAGCAGCTTGAGCAGCTGCAGCTGTTCAAGCGAATAGTCATGCCAGACGTCACCGTCCATCGCCTCGATGACATGCTCCGCACCTTGGAACATGACCTCTTCGAACAACTGGACGGCCTCCCGCATCAATTCTTTCATTTTGGTTTACCCCCTAAACTAGATAAAGATAGTTTATGCCCTAAACTAAGAACGGTCAACTAAAACGACCGATGAAGTCGCTCCTTCATCGGTCGAGTGGATATACATACGTATAAAACGTCAGCGTTTGTCCTTCCCATTCCATCTGTCGTGCCTCGCCATCATGGATAAAACCGGCACCCCTTAATACATGTTGGGACGCCACATTGTCGCTTGTCGTCTCGGCTCTCAATCGATTGAATCCAGGCAACTTGAACGTCAACAATTGTCGCAGGGCCGCCGTGGCATACCCGCGTCCCCCATGCCCCGCTCCGACCCGGTAACCGACCTCGCCAGTGTCGGCATCGGTATGATGAACGTTCAGACGCCCGACGATTGTGTCGTCGCGCCAAATCAAGTAATAGTACCCGTCCCCGTTCGTCTGCTCGCTCAATAGTTGCTGCAACGCCTGATGGAATGATTCCGGCTCATAGTAGGTGTCGCCTCGGCTCGGAACCGAACGCTCGAAATACGTGCGATTCTCGCACTCGAACTCATACAGCAACGCCTCATCTTGAAGACGTAACGCCTTTACGCTTACCCGATCCATGTGACGAGCGCCTCCCGCTGTCTCGACGCCTGGGCGAAGACACGTTTCAACTCATCGAACTGGTCCAATAAGTACTGTTTTTCCTCGAGTCCCCACTCCCGTTCAAATGGGTACAGTTCCTGCTCGTTCATCGTCGCGACGTCGTAGCGCGCTTCTAGCGCCTCCAGCTCGATGTATTGAAGTCGGGTCGACAAGTCCTCGACTTCTCCCGGCATCAAATAGGCGATGCCCGTCTCTTCGTCGATGACATCCCCTCCGAAGACTGCCTTCCCGAGCGAATGACGGTCGATCTCGTTCAAATCGGTCGCCCCGGTCAATAAAAAGTAAAGACCGTGCCACGCCTTATCGATATCGGTCTGTCGTTCCTCATCTTCTAACAGTTGCTCGAAACGCTCCGGCTCTTGAAGCAGTGCTGTCAACTCTTCGACCGATACCCGCATGTATGCGCCAACCATCCCCATGTCTGATTCCCCTCTCCAATTCATATGTCTGACTATTCGGCACGGTCATGAAAAAAACCTTCCGAAGAAGGTTTAGCGCATCGCTTCCGCGACACGGAGTCCTGAGACGTACGCGCTCTCGAACCGAGTCCGGCCTGAAGCGTCATCCGGCTCGAGGAAGACGTCACCGGCCAAGAAAATCGGCTCGTCACGCAATCGATGGTAAGGCTCGTTCCAGACGTCGGTCGCCTGCGCATAGCGCCACCGTTTCAACTGCCTCGATTGAATCACCGCCGACCCTGTCACCGTTTGCAACAGGCGCTCAATCTCACGAAGCGTGTCTTCGTCCGCTCGTTCATACCACTCCTCGCTCCACGACTCGTCCATATAGACGCTGACGAGTTCGGTCGCCGAGATGCCTTTTTGGCGGTTGTTGATGACTTTCAAGATACCCGGCGCCAAGTCTGTATCGAGAATCCCGTCCGGACCGATGGGAGTATCGCTTGCCAATTCGAACAAACCGACAAACGTCGGGGCGTACGTCAATTCACGTAACGCCGCATCGACCGGAAAATCTGCGAGCAAGTCGAGCGTCTGCGGGAGCGGCGACGTGATGAGGAGACGGTCATACTGTCGCGTCGTCACATCCGTCTGGACGCTGACCTGACCATCTCGTGTCGTGACCGTCTCGACCCGCTCGTTCAAATGGACGGGCAACCCGTCGGCCAACCGTTTGGCCAAGGCGTTCATCCCGTCGACGGCGACGTAGCGCGGATACGGGTCAGCGTACCACACGTTGACCCACCCTCTCGTCTGCCAGTCGGCGACATCTTGTTTGAGTTCTTCCCCTCGTACGGTGAAATAGACCGCCCCGTGATCGGCTTTGCCGTCTCCGATCCGCCTCGTCGCCAAGCGTCCCCCGACGCTCCGACTCTTCTCAATCAATTCAACTGTATGGCCGTGACGCACAAGATCGCGTGCTGCGACAATCCCGCTCAGTCCGGCACCAATAATACCGATGTTCATGTCCATTCCCCCTTCTGTCAGGAAGATTGTATCATGCCCGAGGACTCATACGCCGGAACCGATGCGCTTCACGCCGAGCGATTCCACTGCTCGTCATACTCGATACGCGCGTCTTCATACATGACGGCGAAACGGCTGACGATGAACGGGCGGATGAGTGCTAGTGCGACAAGGAAAATCCATGACCCGAGGACGACTAAATCAAGTTGCATATAAAAAATCAAACCGACTAGATACATCGGAACGAATGGCATAATGAGTTTGAACGCATCCCACTTTCGTCCGCGCATCATCGTTCTCGATTTTGTGATTGCCTCTGTAGCAGACAGTTCTGGGTCGTCGCGTAAGATGAAGTACGTGAACGCATACGAGAAATACTTTATGATTCCTGGTACGACTAGCAACAATGTCCATAGTACTTGGAACAATATGACGAGAATTGTTGCGAGCAAATGTTTTCCATAGCGGTGACGAAACGGGTCGAACACATCACTCCAGCGAATCGGCTGATCTCGTACCGTCTTTAAGATGAGCCAGCTGTATCCGACGTTAACCGGATAAAGGGC
This sequence comes from Exiguobacterium sp. s7, assembly GCF_018618195.1. Taxonomy (NCBI): domain Bacteria; kingdom Bacillati; phylum Bacillota; class Bacilli; order Caryophanales; genus Exiguobacterium; species Exiguobacterium sp. s7. The sequence continues at coordinate 123,650 of NZ_JACSLO010000007.1, forward strand.
GATATAAACTAAGATGCCACCTAAACTGAGCACAGTCAGCGGCAGTGACTCCACCGTCAAACCGTAATAAGTCGGGTCTGCCATCAACCCCAATTCTAACATCACAGAGCAGGCGAACGACCAGATGAGTAATAGCTCTGCCTTTCCTTTTAACGCTTTGTGCGCCCGTTCATTCCATGTCTGAATCATCTCGTTTCCCCTTTTCGTTCGTCTTTCCTGTCTTATACGCAACGTGATGGAAAATGTTTCAAACTCCACAAAAAAACAGGGCGCTCGCCCTGTCCATCACTCTTCCCGATATTCTAAAATGTCGCCCGGCTGACAGTCGAGCGCCTGACAGATTGCTTCGAGCGTCGAGAAACGAATCGCTTTCGCTTTGCCCGTCTTTAAAATCGACAAGTTTGCCATTGTGATGCCCACTTTTTCAGACAGCTCGGTCACACTCATCTTTCGTTTCGCCAACATTACGTCAAGATTTACGATAATCGCCATCTATCTCACCTCAGACCGTCAAATCATTTTCTTGCTTCATGTCGATGGCACGCTTCAATAGTTTCTGTAACAGTTCCGCGAATACGGCGACGACGAACGCGTCAAACACAAAGACAAGCCCGATGAGAAGGAACCCAGGCGCATCATCTCGTTCGGCGAACCAGTAGAAGAACGGGAGCGTCCCGATATAAACGGCCGTGATCGTCAACGCACAATACTTGATCATGCGGAGTGATTGGACAGCCCGATACGAGAACCCTTCGTCGCGGTCAATCAACCGTAGCAACATGAACGCTTGGAACAGCGCAATGAAGAACGGGATGGCCGATACGTACATGCCAATCACAATCGGGCGAATCGAGTCCTCAATCCAACTCCCGCTCTCGACCGCCTCGCGCCAAATGTACGGAAGCAAAAACAAGCAGGCCGCCACAATCGGGACAGCCAGAACGAATACGGCCAACCGTAAAAAAACCGTCTCTCGTTTCATGATGAAGCCACCTCACTTCGTTTGATAGCTTCATCATAACCTCACTTTTATCGTTTATCAATAAATAATCATCGTAAATAAATAAAAACCTCAGATTTTTCTGAGGTTCATCCTTAGTTCATGGCTTCGAGTTCATCTTCTGTGACCCATTTATGGTTCGTGACGTCTTCCCCGTCGTTTGTGGTGAAGTCGACCATATACACCGTCGTCTGTTCGGCCGAATCAATCGTCGCCTCGGCGCCGTCCATCCCGTCCATGTGGTCTGTGGCCAGAGTAGCTTCGGTCCCTTCTTCTAACGGTGCCTCACCTGGATTGTCGAGTTCTTCATGGATGACCCACTTGTGATCTTCGACCGGGTCACCTCCATCCGTCGGGGTATAAGAAACCGAATAGACGGTCGTGTCATATGCACCGACGATTGTCGCTTCGGTGCCATCCATGCCCGGCATGTGGTCGGCCGTCATCATCGCGGTCGACCCGACCGGGAACGTCGGATTTGTCGCTTCACTTAACCCGCTCGGCACCTCTCCTGATCCCGAATGGTCCATCATCGAATGGTCCGAATGTTCTTCTGTCGAATCGCTCGTCTGTTCTTCCTCGGCATCCCCACAAGCTGCCAAAGTCGTCGCGAGCAATATTGCGCTCAAACCCGTCATCCATTTTTTCTGTCTCATCGAATCTCTCCCTTACGTCTTTATGTGTATACGTTACCCTGCTATCGAGGTGATGAGACGTTTTTGAGACCGATACGATGATTTGTTAGCAGTTTGACACATAAAAAGACCGCCTCGCGGCGATCTTCTAATTAATGCGCATGCTTCACATCCTCGAATAGTCCGAGCGCGAAACCGGCCACCGCTCCGATTGTCGTCACGATGAGCACGTAATTCAAATCGACCCCTTGCCAAAATTGGCCTTGCATCACGTTCGTGACTTCAATCAAAACGGTCAACACGAGTGCCGTGACGAAGCTGGCCAATAGGAAGAAGCTAAGTGCTTTCTTCCCGTACACGATGACACCGAGCATCGTACCGAAGGCCGTCGTCACCATAATCAGGAATGCCGTGTTTCCGTACGTGTCACCGAGTGATGGGAAGATGGCCGTGAACGTTTCGCCGACCGCAAACCCGAGCAAGATGGCGGCGACCATGCCAATCGTGCTCAAGCCGACATTTCGAATCAAGTGTTCACGGTGACCGAGCAATAAGAACAACAGGACGCTGCCGACGACACCGGTGAGGAACGTGACGAGCACACCGGTTTCAATAAAGAGACTGAAGAGGAAACTGCTGAGCAGGAACGACCCTAAACCGATCAACAACCCGATTGCCCAATGCGTCCGGTGACCTCCATGAACAATATTCATGATGTTCATCCCCTTTATATGCTCTACTATCCTATTGACCACTTTTCTAATAATCAAACGAGTTCTATCATTTAATATGGCGCTTGACTGTAGAATTCCTCACATCGTCACACAAAGACCGTCCCCGAACGAATCACGGGACGGTCTTTGCCTCAATGGTGCTTGATTTTTCTCAAGAAAACCAACATCGGGAGGAGCAAGAGCGCCGCTGCCCCGAGCCCTCCTTGAATCGACGTGTACAGGGCGAGCAGTCCAACCAGCGGACCCCCGGCGACTTGACCGAACGGGTCGGCCTGACCGAACATCGACAAAATCGTCGCCCGGCCTTTCGACGGGAGCCGCTCGTTCGTCATGACGCTCATGAGCGGGTAGTGCACGTTACGCAGTGCCGCAATCGTCCAATACAACAACACGGCCAACCAAAACTGTCCGATCGAAGCGAAAGCAAGCATCGCAACGATGAGCAACACGTTGAACCAAAACAAGGTCGTCGCATAGCGTCCTTTGACGTATAGCTCGACACCTTTCAACACCAGCATGTTGAATAGAAACGCGACGGCATAGAACAAGCCGAACCAATACACGGCCGCCTGTTCCGACAACTGGAACGTCTCAATCAAATGCGCGCCCCATAACCGGTCGAATCCTTCACTAGCGAGACCCCAGACGAGCGTGATGGCAGCCAAGCCGACGAGAATCGAATTGCCACGGATATGGGTGTATCCGTCCCGAACCGTCCGTTTTGCTTGCACGAGGTTCGAGGTATCGGCCCGCGTGATCGGTTCGAACCGCGTCTCTGGCAAGACGCGCCATGTGATGATCGCGAGCATGACCAACATCCCACCGGCGAGCACGATTGTCGTTTGGACGGACGTGACTTCGGCGAGGAGCACGGCAAGCCCAATTCCGACGAAGCGGCCGAGCGAACTATATTGAGCGCCTCGCAAAAACACTTGTTCTAACCCGTCATTCCCCATCTCATCGGCAATCCATGCCTGTTCGGCCCCGCTGATGAACGTCCAGCCGATACCCCATAGCGCTGACGCGACCGCGATGGCCCAAAATTCAGGGATGCCCCCTTCTAGCAAATGGGCCAATCCAATCAAACCGATGCCGATGACCATCGACCGCTTCCGTCCATATAAATCGGCGACGAGACCGGTGGGCAGCTCGAATAGTAAAATTGATACTTCTAAAATCGTTCCAATCAAGACGAGTTGTAACGCATTCAACTCGGCGGTCGTCACATAATAGATGGCGTTCAACGTGAACACCATCTGTATGATGAGCGAGCGCGAACTCGTGACCGCATAGTAAAGCTGTTGAATCTTCAATTGTTTGGTTCCTCCGATAGTTTGTTCCGATACAGTGAATCATCGGAGGAGGTGGCCAACTTATGAACGCACGTCCTCCGGCAGGATGAATGTGTTAACTAGTTGGATTCGCATGGCGTTCTCTCCTTAGTCGTTATACCTTCAGTATACAAGCCGGTTCGCATGACGTAAATCACAACAAAAAAAGCCAAGATCCCGAAAGATCTTGGCCTACCGTTTATTCGACTGTGACTGATTTCGCCAAGTTACGTGGCTTGTCGACATCGCAATCACGCGCAAGAGCCGCGTAATACGAGATGAGTTGAAGCGGTAATACCGTCACGAGCGGCGTGAGCAGTGGCTCGACACGCGGCAAGACGAATGAATCACTCTCGTGTTCCATGCCTTCCATCGAGATCGTGCAAGCAACGGCGCCACGGGCGACAACTTCCTTGATGTTTCCACGGATGTTGAGGTGCGTGTTCGGTTGCGAGACGAGCGTGATGACCGGTGTGCCGTCTTCGATCAAGGCGATCGGTCCGTGCTTGAGCTCACCACCTGGGTAGCCTTCTGCTTGGATATACGAGATCTCTTTGAGCTTGAGGGCACCTTCGAGACCGACGTATGAGTCCATGCCGCGACCGAGGAAGAACGCGTTGCGTGACTCTTTCAAGAACTTGTCTGCCAATTGCTCAAAGATTTCTTTTTGAGCCATGACCGAGTCCATGATCGTCGCGACACGCGCGAGCTCTGTCATGAGGTCAAACGGAAGCTTCTTGCCGTTCGCACGAGCGATGTCGTAGGCGAGGATGGCGAGCACGGCGATTTGGGCCGTGTATGCTTTCGTCGATGCGACCGCGATCTCCGGACCGGCGTGGAGGAGCATCGTTTCGTTCGCTTCACGTGAGAGCGTCGAACCGGCAACGTTCGTGAGTGTGAGCGCCTTGTAACCGCGCTTCTTCACTTCGACGAGGACGGCCCGGCTGTCCGCTGTCTCACCTGATTGTGAGATGAAGAGGAACAACGGCTTCTCCGTGAGGAGCGGCATGTTGTAACCGAATTCTGAAGCGACGTGCACTTCTGTCGGCACACCTGCGACGCGCTCGATCAATTGCTTACCGACGAGACCAGCGTGGTAGCTCGTACCACAGGCGACGATATAGATGCGGTCCGCTTCCGAGACGAGCGAGCGCACGCCTTCTGTGAGCTCGATGTCACCGGCTTCGTTCTGGTAGTGCTGGATAATGTTGCGGATGACGGCTGGCTGCTCGTCCATCTCTTTCAACATGTAGTGCGCGTACGTGCCCTTCTCGATGTCTGACGCATCGATCTCGGCCGTGTACGGTGCACGCTCGAGGACTTCGCCGTCGAGTGTCTTGATCGTCGCCGACTCGCGCGTCAAGATGACGATCTCGCCGTCGTGGAGTTCGAGGTACTGATCCGTCACTTGAAGCATCGCCATCGCGTCCGACGCCACGACGTTGAACGTGCCGTCGCCGAGACCGACGAGGAGTGGTGATTTGTTCTTCCCGATATAGAGGCGCTCTTGGTCCTCTGAATCGATCATCGCGATCGCGTACGAGCCGTGGAGCTCAGACAACGTCTTGCGGAACGCCGCCTCGACGTCGCCGAGTTCGACGAAGTTCTTTTCCATCAACTGGACGATGACTTCCGTGTCCGTCTCCGAGAGGAACGGCACGTCGAGTGTCGCCTTGATCTGTTCGTCGTTCTCGATGACACCGTTGTGGACGAGCGTGAAGCGGCCCGTCGTGCTCTGGTGCGGGTGGGCGTTCGGCACGCTCGGCACCCCGTGTGTTGCCCATCGTGTGTGGCCGATTCCAATCGTGCCATCTACTTCTGCTGGGACGACTTCGCGTAGCGCAGCAATCCGGCCGACTTCTTTATGCACGTTCACGTTATCATGCATCAAAGCAAGACCTGCCGAGTCGTAACCGCGGTACTCGAGTTTTTCAAGACCTTTGAGAAGGATTTCCTTCGCTCCGGTATTCCCAATCATTCCTACAATTCCACACATACAAAAATCTCCTCTATATTCGATTTCTCGAAAAAGGAAACGGGCTTTTTCTAAGAGCTGTCAACGCGCTCCCCTTTGGCCGTCCGGTCGCCCGGGCGTTTTGAGGGTTTGCTTGTAGTCGTGACAGGCGACTAGGAGGCATCCGCCGAAAACTCGATAACCTCCAACCTCGTCAACTCCGAAGAGTTCTGGCGCTTGTTTCGTACTGGGTGTCCTTCCGTTTCTAAGGTCACGCTCTTAATAGTACAAATCACACCTCCATTCGTCAAGAAAATCACATAATTTCACAGTGACAAAACGGAAACAAAAAGGGAACCCGAGGACGGATTCCCTTGTTTTATTCCCTATTTCGACAGAATTATCCTTCTAAGCCGTAATCTTCGCGGACAACTTGTGCGATTCGTTCGACATAACGGTCACATTCTTCCGAAGTTGGTGCTTCCGCCATGACGCGTACGAGCGGCTCCGTACCAGAGGCGCGGACGAGGATACGGCCGTTGCCGTTCATTTCTGCTTCCGCTTCTTGAATCGTCGCGAGCACACGGTCGCCGTTCATCGCTTCATTCTTATCCGTGACACGGATGTTGACGAGTTTTTGTGGATAGACCGGCATCTCAGCCGCGAGTTCTGACAGCTTGCGGCCTGTCGTCTTCACGATTTGGGCGAGTTGAACGCCAGAGAGCATACCGTCTCCTGTCGTCGAGTGGTCGAGGAAGATGAGGTGACCCGACTGCTCGCCACCGAGTGTGTAGTTGTGTTTTTTCATCTCTTCGACGACGTAACGGTCACCGACTGCCGTCTGAAGCGCCGTCATACCAGCATCTTCAACAGCTTTATGGAATCCGAGGTTACTCATGACCGTCGCAACGATCGTGTTGTCTTTGAGACGACCTTTCTCGCTCAAGTACTTCCCGCAAATGTACATGATTTTATCGCCGTCGACGATATCGCCGTTCTCATCAATCGCAATCAAGCGGTCACCATCGCCATCAAAAGCGAGACCCATGTCCGCTCCTTTATCACGAACGAATTGCGCCAAGTGCTCTGGGTGAGTCGAACCGACACCTTCGTTAATGTTCAAGCCGTTCGGCGAGTTCCCGATCGTCGAGACGTTCGCTTCGAGGTCAGCAAATAACCGAGCTGCCAATCCGCTCGTTGCACCATGGGCGCAGTCGAGGGCGATATGGAGACCGTCGAAATCTTCGTCGACCGTCTGTTTCAACATTTGAAGGTACTTCTGTGCACCTTCATAGTAATCCGAGACAAAGCCGAGGTCTTTCCCGACCGGGCGTGGCAACGTGTCTTCCGCCGCATCTAAAATCGCTTCGATTTCCGCTTCTGTCGCGTCATCGAGCTTAAAGCCGTCGCTACCAAAGAACTTGATGCCGTTATCCGCGACCGGGTTGTGCGACGCCGAGATCATGACACCGGCTGTTGCATCAAGCGACTTCGTCAAATAAGCGACACCTGGCGTCGAGATGACGCCGAGACGCATCACTTCGGCTCCGATTGATAGGAGACCCGCGATGAGTGCACCTTCAAGCATGTGGCCTGAAATGCGTGTGTCACGGCCAATCAAAACTTTTGGCTGTTCGCCGGCTGGCAAGTGTTTCGATAACACGTAGCCGCCCGCACGACCTAAACGATATGCTAATTCTGCTGTCAATTCTGAGTTCGCGACACCGCGGACTCCATCAGTTCCAAAATATTTACCCATGAATTCAATTCCTCACTTTTGTATGATTGAACGCCTCATTGAATCGAGGACGTTTCGGTTTGTTCATCGACACTCGTCAACTCAATGTCGATTGTTTTCGGTGAGACGACGGTCACACCTTTTGGTACTTCATAATCGACGTCGACCCCATGCAGTCCGCTCGGGAGACCTGTCAAATCCAAGGTCACACTCACACTGTTCGACGTGATGTTTTCCAACAGGGATCGCTTCCCGGACAACGTCACTCCAATCACTTCAGGCGCTTGGAGCGTAAAGTTGGTCCGGTCATACCCCCGCACGGTCACAGGGACCGTCAAGCGAACCCGTTCCGTCAATTCGCCTGTGTCGTCTCGCGTCTCATCTGCAGCCCGGACGAGCAATTGGACTTCCGCTTGCTTTGTCGCAAGGGATGAAGCGCCTTCTGGCAAAGCGAGATTGGCGGTCACTTTCCCGGTCTTGTCGATGCCGTCTAAATCAATCGGCTCCGTCTCCACGGTGTCGATCGCATCGAGCACGTCTTGTGGCGCAAAGACACGGACTTCCGTCTCTTCAAGCAACGTATCGACAAGTCTGTAATCGTCGGCCACTTCACCAGTCGTGACTGCTTCGATCGGGAAGACGGCACTTTGTTCGTAGACCGGGACCGACACACTGATGATGTTCGGTTCAACAGTCACGTTGAGCGGATTGCCGTTCGCATCTAAAATCGTCGGCGTCAATTCTCGCGTGAACGTTTGACTTTGGTTGGCGACATCGACGTTCAACGTGATCTCTTTGACGTTTTGAATCCGACTGGCACCGCCCGAGACTTTCACCGTTGCCGGTTCAATATCGGCGTCACCAACCACTTTCCCTTCTGGCAACTGCTCTTTGTTCAAAAGGTTGACCGATACGGGAACTTCAATTGTCTGTTTACGGTCGATGTAAATTTCTACTGTATCCCGTTCGAGCTTGACGTTGACGTCTCCGCCAAAGCCGCGTGCCTCAACCGGAACACGGTGGAAGCCGGTCCCGAGATTCGTTAAATCGACGAAGACTTGATAATCTTTCACCAATTTCGTCATCGTTAAACTGCTAGATGGTCCTTGAAGTTCAACGTTCATTTCTTCTGGAACGTTATATGCCACGTACTGCACCTCATCGAAGAACACTTCGACGGGAACGTCGAGCGTCATCGAACTTTGTCCGACGATCGGGAGGGCATTCGTGGAGTTGGTCGACGAACTCGTTTCGGCGACCATGAAATAAAGCAGGATGGCTAAAGCAAGTGCGATGATGCGGAGAAACCATTTATGTTGTAACCACTGATCAATCACTTACTTGTCCCCCCCTTTTTTATTAAAGAACGAGAGCGTCGTCTCTTTTTCTTCAATAACGAGTTCTTGGATCAACTTATTGCGAAGTGCCTCCTCATCCAACTCTCGATACAGACGACCGGCAATCGCGAGTGACACGGCGCCTGTTTCTTCAGAGACGGTGAGGGTCACGCTATCAGTCACTTCACTGACCCCGATGGCGGCCCGGTGTCGTGTCCCTAACGCTTTATCGATGTGCGGGCTCTCGGACAACGGCAAATAACAAGCCGCGGCCGCAATTTTCCCGTCCTGGATAATCATCGCCCCGTCATGCAGCGGGGTGTTCGGAATGAAAATGTTGATGATCAGTTGTGATGTGATGTGCGAATCCATGCGAATCCCGGTCTCGACGTACTCATTCAAGCCCGTATCGCGTTCAATCGCAATCAATGCACCGATGCGACGTTTTGACATGTATTGCGCCGAACTGACGATCGCTTCGATCATTTGGCGTTGCTTATCCTCATCGCTCGTGCTCGTTCGGCCGAACAAATTACTTGTTCGTCCTAAATGCTCGAGTCCTCTTCGGAGTTCTGGTTGGAAGATGATAATGATCCCAAGTAGTCCATATGTGATGATTTGATTCAATAAGAACTGTAACGTCTTCAACCCAAAGAACCCACTGAGGAACCAGCTGACAAGGATGATGGAAATCCCTTTAATCAATTGGACCGCTTTTGTCCCACGTACAATCATCATCAACTTATAGATGACATAAGTGACGACGACAATATCTAAAACGTCATTCAAATAATCGTACCAATGTACGTTCTCTGAAAGACTAAAAAATGATAAGAATGATACCTGTTCAAGTAGCGGCAAATGCTCCCCTCCTCAACTACCTAGCCAATTCGTGCAAATTACATTATATCACATTTCCGAAACCGCGCATCGCTAGACAATAAAACGAAACCAGATTGAAACGAACACAAAAAGACGCCGTCTCCGGCGTCTCCGTTAGAAGATTTGTTTGAACGAATACCACATCCACTCAAACATCCGATCGATCTGCTCAAGTTCTCCCGTGACTTCTCCAGCGCTAGCCAGATAAGCCCGACCATTTACAGCCGTCGCGTTCCCATTGACGGTCCCTTCAATTCGAAGGTCCCCGCCTTGGACCGTGATATCCCGCTCGACGGTAACGCCTTCCGGGATGACGACCTCGTTTGACGTGACAACGATGCCCGGCACTTTCGTGTACGTCATCGTCTCTGTCGATTCGTTCCATAGGCCGAGCGTCGCGCTCGACATCAAACTGAAGAATAAGGCGGCCGCCATCAGTCCTGGATGCTTACGGAACCACGTCATCCATTTGGATGGTGGTTTGCGTTTCGTCTGGACTTTTTCTTCAAATCGAGTCACCGGTGTGACCTCTACCCGTGCTTTCGCGTCCGGTAGAGATGCCATCACACGGGCTGTAAAATCATCGGATAGTTTCGGCCGTGGTAAGGCCTTCAGTTCGGCATCTATTCGTTCGTATTGAAGGTACGCTTCATATAAGTCGTCGTCCTCCAACAAGTGACGTAGTTCGTCAGATTCTTCGGGCAGGATGCCATCTTCCAAATATTGTTGTACTTTTTCTTCAGGAGTCAATTGAACCCCTCCCTGTTTTGAAAGATTGTCTTTAACATTTCTCTTCCCCGGAAGATCCTTGTTTTAACCGTAGCGACCGGCATATCGATCATGACGCTGATTTCTTTGAGCGATAAATCATCCACGTACTTCAGCAGGAGCGGGATCCGATACTTATCGGGCAACTGCTTGATCGCTTCATGCATCTCGCCTCGAATTTCGCGATGAACGACTTGGGCATCGGGTTGGGGTGCTTCATCAGCCAAATGGTCCTGATAGGTCAAGCCGTCGGTGCCAGCAATCTCGGCATCCATCGAATACTCCGGCTTTCGTTTTCTGAGACGATCGATTGCGACATTCGTCGCAATGCGATAGAGCCACGTCTTGAACTTGTACTGAGGATCGTACGTATCAATCCGGGTATACGCCCGAATGAACGTCTCCTGGGCTGCGTCTTCCGCTTCGCCACGATCATATAATATCTTATAAGCGACAGCAAAGACACCATCCTTGTACAGTTCTACCAGCTCAGCAAACGAATCATGATTCCCCGACCTCAATTCGTCTACTAAACGGGTGGTCAGCCGTTCCATCAATCCACTTCCCCTCTCCGCAACCTATGCGGTCATCTTTCTATACGAATCGTTTTCTATGTAGGTTTCAAAAAAAATCGTGACAACAAAAAAAGTTTCCAAGTCCATTGTAGCAAAAGGACTTGGAAACTGTAAGGTCATCAGACAGTTTCACCTTCCAATAACAGGTTTTCTTTGGATTTCAAAATCGTCTCGCACAACTCAAACGCCAACTGGGCCGTCGTATCCTCATGGTCAAGCGCCGGATTCAATTCAACCAACTCAATCGCAATCAGATCGTCTGCCTTCATCGCTTCGGCCAAGATCGCTTTTCCTTCCGCGGCCGTCAGACCTTGATCGACCGGCGTCCCGGTACCTGGCACAAGTTTCGCGTCCAAGCTGTCCATGTCGAAACTGAGATAGAAGCGATCGACACGTGCGCGCAAATAAGCGAGTGCTTCTTCCATCATGACGTCGACGCCCCGCGTCCGAATTTCTTCGACCGTGATGACTTTAATGCCAAGACGATTGATTTCTCGAATCTCACCTTCATCGATGTCTCGAAGCGCCATATAGACCAAGTGCTCAGGCGCAAGTTTGGGTTCACGTCCGCCGACTTCAGTCAAGCGAATATCTCCCATTCCCATCGCCGCAGCAAGCGGCATGCCATGAATATTGCCTGATGGAGACGTTTCTCCCGTATTCAAATCAGCATGTGCGTCGACCCAGATGACGCCGTACGGTCCTGTTTTGGCAAGACCCGCCAGCGTCCCGATTGCCATGCTGTGATCGCCCCCAACGATCAATGGGAATCGTTTCGCCTGTATCTCGATATCGACGACTTCTGCCAGTTCTTGGACCGTGTATAACACCCCGTCTACGCGTTTCAAATGCTCTTCACTGTTGATCATTTCAGATTCAGGTAACACTCGAATCGTCTGTTGCTTCGTTGAGGCCGGTAATAATGTCTCCAATCCAAGTGTGCGTAACTTTGATGGACCTTGCTCTACGCCATGTTTCCCCTGTCCATAGCGAAGCGGTACTTCAATATATGACCAATTCATCCCCATTTCCCCCTTGAACGTTTAATACCTTCATTGTAAACGCTACCAAAGTCGTGGTTCAACTTCACACCATGATGAATAAACATACAAAAAGGCAGCCTGAATGGTGGCAGGCTGCCTTTCTCTGTACTCTCAAGTGAATGGTTCATGGATTTAGGCAAAAAAAAACTTAAGTCATAAGTAACTTAAGAAAAAAACAAATGGTGGAGCCTAGCGGGATCGAACCGCTGACCTCCTGCGTGCAAGGCAGGCGCTCTCCCAGCTGAGCTAAGGCCCCTTAAAGGGAATAATATGGAGCGGAAGACGGGATTCGAACCCGCGACCCCGACCTTGGCAAGGTCGTATTCTACCACTGAACTACTTCCGCATAAAAAATGAGCCATGCAGGGCTCGAACCTGCGACCCTCTGATTAAAAGTCAGATGCTCTACCAACTGAGCTAATGGCTCAAACCTGGTGGGGGGGGGCGGATTCGAACCGCCGAACCCGAGGGAGCGGATTTACAGTCCGCCGCGTTTAGCCACTTCGCTACCCCCCCAAGGAGTGCCGGCGAAAGGATTCGAACCCTCGACCCTCTGATTACAAGTCAGATGCTCTACCAACTGAGCTACACCGGCATATATGGTTTGATTGGTTAAAATTAAATGGTGGAGGATGACGGGATCGAACCGCCGACCCCCTGCTTGTAAGGCAGGTGCTCTCCCAGCTGAGCTAATCCTCCAAATGGTGACCCGTACGGGATTCGAACCCGTGTTACCGCCGTGAAAGGGCGGTGTCTTAACCGCTTGACCAACGGGCCTTAATATGGCTCCGCAAGTAGGATTTGAACCTACGACCTACCGGTTAACAGCCGGTTGCTCTACCACTGAGCTATTGCGGAACGATTTTGCCTGGCAGCGTCCTATCCTCACAGGGGGAGACCCCCAACTACTTTCGGCGCTGAAGCGCTTAACTTCCGTGTTCGGCATGGGAACGGGTGTGGCCGCTTCGCTATCGCCACCAGACAAAAGAATATTAACATCGCCTCAAGGGCGTGTCAATCCATTTCAGGGTTGTTCCCTGAAAACTGAAGACTCATCAATTCACTCAAACCGTTAGACTAGATCAAAGCCTCGACCGATTAGTATCATTCAGCTCCACACGTCGCCGTGCTTCCACCCATGACCTATCTACCTCATCGTCT